>NZ_CP011304.1:3681111-3987662 GCF_000981785.2 Microcystis aeruginosa NIES-2549
GGAGCATACATTCTTGCCCTCTTTAATGCAATAAAATCATGTTCGATATCATTTAAATCAGGAGAGTATTTTGGCAAAAACACTACCTGATCACCTGCTTCCTCTACCAGGCGTTCGGCGAACTCAGCCGAGCCGTTGTTTAATGACTGTCTTCCGATGAATTGGTGCATTATCCATAATTAATACTGATGTTCTGGGCGCGAGAGGGCAATAAATATAAAGATAACCACCCTTCAAAACCTTCGGCATTCAGGCTTATCGTAAATACCATCGGTGCAATAAAGTCTTTTTTTCCCTTTCTTCTCCCAGCGACAAGGTTCTCTCTTTTTCCTCGTTTTCCTTGTCTATCTCCCAATACTTTCTTCCCTTTTTGTGCATCGGGCATAAAAGCAGGCTTGAAATTCTTCAAATCCTGACTCATCAATAAACACAAGGCTTTCACTTCCATATATTTTAATCAATTCTCTCAGCACTCTGTAGTATTTCATTCTTTCTTCTCGGTTTCTTTCTCTATAACGAAGTTCCTTCTTTTTTCTGGTAACTTTCATTTTTTTTAAGGCATAGCAAATGGCACTTGGTCTCACTCCAAACTTCTCGGCTCTGTCTCTTAATCTTGCCTCGGGATTTTCTTGGACATCTTTTGACAGTGCTTTCCAGTCCAGCTTTCTCTGACGGTGTTTTACCTTTGTTGCTTCCAGTTTTTCCCTACTTAGCCATCTATATATTGTGGCTCTTCCTATATTAAATATAGCGGCGGCTTTGGTTATGCTTCCTCCATACATAATCAATTACTTTTTTTCTCAAGTCTAGGCTATAGGACATTTTTCTGTATGGGTTGCTTGTTTCTCCTTATTTTACCCTATTTTTTACTTGTATCATAGTTACTAATTCTGTACGCAAATATTGCATCTAGAATTAGCTTTGTACGCTTTGACCCGTACTGGGTTAACTACGAACCTCTCTATCGGATTCCCGCTAAAGGCGGCCTCTCCGACTACCTTTCTTCCAATATTTAAGGAACCATTAATATCTGCTCCATAGAAATAACCCGACGAGCTTCTGAATAGTCCTCTTTTAATTCTCTTGCCTAAATAGCTTTTTTGCTTTTGAATAGACTCTAAGTCCAAGAAACTACATTTAGAGGTATAGCTTTCATTAGTTGTTTTGACCTCTATTCCTACTAAATTTGCTTTATAGGTAAGTTGTTCGATAAACCTTGAATGAGGAATATTTACGAATGACTGGTTATTTCTATCTCCAATATTAATGTTTTGTTTCCAGCCTTGATTATGACCAATAACTAAAAGGTTAATTTGATGAGCTAGTAATTTATCAATAATATATTTACTAGCGGTGTGGAGGTAATAATCCACCTGGCAATTACGCTTTAAAGTTAAACCTTGTATTCTTTTACTGGTCTTCTGGAGACTGGGTAATTCCGATTTGAGTTTAGCTAGTGTCTTGTTGTACTTTTGATTGCAGGATTTTAAGGCTTTTCCACATACTAAAGTTGGCTGAAATTCGGGAATATTAGAGGTAACAGCAGCTAGGTTATTTAAGCCTAAATCGATAAAAGCATATCTTTCTCCCTCTTGACTTGATGAGGATGGTTGTTCATAGACAATCTCTAAACAATAAGCACCCAATTTAGGAATAATCCTGACCTCTAAGACTTCCTTTAAATTAGTTTTAAATTCTAAATTAGTCCCTGATAGCTTGATTAAACCTTGCTTCAACGCTTTTTTAGAAATGGCTTGATAGTTATAAGTTAAAACGTTTCTACCTTTTTCCTTGTCTTTGTATCTTGGCAACTTAGGCTCTCCTGTAAATTTATCTGGCGATTTTTTGTATTGTTCTTTCGCTTTTTGGTAGGATTTAAAGGTTTTTTCTACTTGCTTTAATACTAACTGACTTACTTTGGCGGGTAAGGCTTGATAATCTGGACTCATTTTTAAGGCATGATGTAACTCAGTCATTGTTAAAAATGGTTGATGTGAAAAGAAAACTTGACGGTTTAAATAAACAGCACAATTATACAGATTCTTCGATAAAAATCCTAATTTATCAATTACTGAATAATTTTTGTGATTAAATTTAATTAGATGTTTTTGAACTAATTTCATCATTCTCCTCAAGGCATTTAATTAAACATTCTGTCTTTCTATTTCGTCGTCTTAATGAGTATAATCGAGCGCAAAATGAGGTAATTATGCTCACGAAGTCTTGCCTTAAATCGTCTTTTCTTTCTTCTGCTAGATTAACGACCTCTATATCTCTATTTGTTTGAGTTAAAAGAACTTTCAGATAATTAAACCCTACTCTGCTTAAACGATCTTTATGTTCTACGACAATCAAATTATAATCAGTTTGTTCTAGAAGTTTTAATAATAGCTTTCGATGATCATTGACTCCACTTCCTACTTCTTTAACTACTCGAACAATTTGATAGCCTTTCGCAATACAATAAGCTTCCAATCTTTTTGCCTGAGTCTCTAAGTTAGATTGATTTTCTGAACTAGAAACTCGCGCATAAATAGCTACTTTATTTTCACCGCAAGAACGGTCATCTTCAAAAATAATAATTGTTCCTGTAGGAAGACGTTCTCCTTGTAACTGCCCTCGATTCCACATTCTCCAAGCAGTGTCATAACTGCTCCCTTTTTTCTTAGCATAATCTGATAGTTTTATATGAACTGCAATGTAAACTTGTACTAACCACATTAGCAGTTGTTTGCAGTTATTTGCATATATTTTTTATAAAACTTTACAATACTTATTTTAAATGACTATACCGTTGGCATTCAGTCAAATTCGTAATCATTGAGAGTAGCTAGTTCTTTATTCTAGTCGGAAATTGTGGCGATCATTGTCGCACCCCAATCAGACCGATAAAGACCTTCAGCAATAAACCGATAGATACTGAAAAACAGCCAATCCTGCTGTTTTAAACACAACCCATACCGCATAGGATTATTATGAATATAATTGAAAGTTGTAACAGTCGTTCAGTTATGGAATACCGATGGGATGAAGCAAAACGACTTACTAATCTTCGTAAACACGGTATAGATTTTGCCGATGTTCCCGCCGTTTTCGATGGGGACATTATAACGGTTGAAGATGATCGTCTCGATTATGGAGAGCAGCGTTTTGTGACATTGGGTTTACTAAAAGGGCGAATTATTGCCGTTGTCCATACTGAACGTGAGGATTACACTCGTATTATTTCTGCAAGAAAGGCAACGAAATAGCTCTTCTCGACTTTGTGTGATAATTTTTGCTTATGGAATCCTGAAGTGCTTATTGGGCAAGACTTTTAGGACTATTTTGCGGATATTCTATCAGTATAGACCTCGTTTCCACACAGAAACCAGAAGAGCCTGCATTGCATCTTTCCTATTCTGATCTGACAACGTCAGAATTAGATGAGGATATTACCGTTCCTGGGATTATCGCTGGTCATTTTCAGTTACCACCTTGCTAATGTGTTTTGATAGTTCAAGCAATTGTAGGATGGGTTTGCGTAGGCGATCGCGGTTTTAAAGTTTAATTAACAAGAAGACAGCGATCGCACTGGATAAAAGGGTTTCTAATGCGATCGCCAAAGGTTTAAGGATGCCAGGGATTGATGTTACAATGTCTCCAGAGGAAGGACTGATTGGGGTACGATAAAGCTCGCCACAATTCCCGACAGTATTGGCAATGAATGATGTAGGATATGTTAGCGTAGCGTATCGCAATATTGATTAAAGTCTTTTAAAGAAGGTAAAAGCTGCATGGGATGCACCCTACGCAATCGGTGATCGCACCCCAAAGATTGGCAGTTCCTTAGTATTTATAGGCTTATTACCCAGAGTGATTATCATCCCATAATCGAACAAAAATCCCAAACAAAAAAACAATAACGGCCGATCCCAAAAAATATATCAAGAAATTAGAAACATCTAGATTAGTAGATCGAGTAAACTCATTCTTAATTGAATCAGGTAATTGCCAAGAGATAAACAAGCCTAATATCCAAGAAATAAACAATCCAGCTAAAAGCCATATCAAATAACGAATATATGTATATAACTTTGCCACACTTTCGTTAGGCCATCCCCAAAAATTTTTTTCTGGGGGTTGTTTAAAGTTATCTCCTTCTAGCAACCAATATGCTACCTGCTTGACCAAGGGATTTTTTCGATTAGAATTATAAGTCAAATATTCAATATGACTCAATAAATGAATTAATTCAGCTTTATAAGCTATTTCGATTGGCTTTTTCCCACCGTAGTTTACTAAATCAAAATACTTAGTTTTACCTGCTACAGGATCAGTTGGATCGTAAATATTAATCCACTCAAAGTCAGCAGAAAAAATCGAGTTATCTTTATTGATAGGAACGATAGCTGGCCAAACTACTCCAAACTTACTTAAAGGAGATCCATAGGTCATAAACCCTTTGAGATTTTCAAATAAATACTTACGAGAAATAATATCATCCAAATCTAGCCAAGCCGGGCGACTTGGAAACATATTGTCAGCTTGTTTTTGTGTAAGAAAATTTGTACCTTTTGTTGCAATGCCAGACTTTTTGCATCTTTCCCATAGATTTTCGTTGAGATAATTTGGTAAAACTGCATCGGGTTCCATCAAACCATTGAAAGCAACAACGGTTCCCAAGCTATGAGACAAAACATACCATCTATCGTAATTGGCTAGTCTCATTTTTACTAGCCCTTTGATCATGCGTCTGCGAACCGAAATCCGTAGTGGTTGACCAATATCTATTAAATATCCTGCTCCGTCTGGTTCCCGTTTTTGTTCCTGATAATTCTTAATATCACCCAGATACTGAACTAAAACATCAGGACGAAGATCAAATGCCAAAATTTTGCGAAGAACAAAGCTTAACAAAGAGAGCAAGGGCTGAATCAAAAGCACAACCCAAGAAACTACAAAAAAGCTATAACGACCAAATAATGGTATATTCGGTGTTTTATCTGTTGAAACAGTTGTTGGCAAGTGTACTTGATTGAGAGTGCCGAAGTCGTCCTCAAAAAATCCCTGTTCTTTTTGTTTGTTTTTGTTCTTTTTTCCTAAATATTGTTCTCTCGACCACAACGACAGCCCCCATCTCCAAAAAGAGAGTTGGGAAAAGAGACTATCCGCTTTACCGAGATCAGCCCACCAAGCTTCACTGAAGATTAATTCTGTTACTTTAATGACTTTATTTTGATCATTAGGATCATGCTTTGTAACTTCAATAACAAGGGGTTCTTTGTCATTAGCTAACCAAGTTTGCTGACTAGCTCTATATTCTGCATCGTCACTGTCATTGATAATCACCCGCACTTTGAGACATGGATCTGAAAGTAAGGCAGCAGCAATATTACTAGCAATTGCCTCTATATTTTCAAATTTCTTCGTTTCACCAATACCGTGAACGAGTAAAATGCCAACTTTAGTAATCATGATTTATCCTACCTACTGTGTTACAGGTCATTAATGTGCCATATTAATCTTTACCCAGTTCTCAAAATGCTTATTTTGACTGGGCAGAACTATTAAGATAATTTAGTTTGTGAACAATGTACTGTTTAAATACAGCTTTCTGTGTCTTAGGGGAACGAATCACAACCCAGCTTTGATCGACAGACGCAACAATCCTTTGACTATGAGCAGCTGGTGGCTTCCATCGACTAGCTTCCCAATGGACTACTGCCTTGATATCTGCTTGTTTATCGTTAGCTGTAAGTTCAATTTTTTCGGCAGCATGAACTTCATCAAAAAACTCGTTGAGAGTTCCTTCATACCAGGGTTTAAACTGCTCCCAACTGGTTAATTTAATGCCAGGAAATTGGAGGATTAGATCGGGTTCACCAAAGGCAAATAAATCTATGTATTCTTCTACCAGGGCATGAGCATCAAGTTTTGCATAAAACTCGTTCACAAGCTGTCTAATTTCCGATTCTGTCAAGGGTACTAAGTTACTCATCGTTTGTTGATTTTTAGCGAAAGAATAGGAAGTAATTTTGATTCATTAAAATTCAGAATTGAACTAAGGGACTTGCGCTTTGATAATGTACCATCTGGCTGGTCTGGTTCTTCTACAGAGCGATTTTCTGGCTGGGATATTATTCCTACGCAAGTCCCTAAGAGCAAAAAACGATCATTGTTGATCTATTGGTCGGACTAAAATTTCATTGACGTTGACGCGCGGTGGTTGAGTGACCGCATAAACAATGGCTGCTGCAATGTCCTTATTTGCAAGCGGTGTTTTTGATTGCATCCACGCCTCGGCCCATGCCTTCGCTTCAGGATATGTCATCCGAGTATCCAGTTCAGTCGCTACTGCACCCAGTTCGGTCAGGATAACGCGAATTTTATGACTGAGGAAGCACATGGTCATGATATTTCTCTCCATCTCTTTTTTTCAGGAAATCCAGTAGCTCAGACGGACGCAATGCCGCGAATTTTTGTAAAAGAGCAAGGGCTGCTTGTCTCTCCTCTAGTTTTTCGCTTCGCAGGACGAATTCAAGAACATTGGTAACTTCTGTGCCCTTATCAATCTTCCTCGCACTAACAGTGACCTGGTAGAGGGTAAATAGCTCAGTCGCTTGTGGTATATCTAATTTCCACACATGATTTACCCGATCATTCATTACTAAACGATCATAAACTCTCATCCCCTCAAAGTTAAAACTAACAATAGCACCTGGGCTGTTGTCAGGCTTTCCAAAGCCTATTTCTTTTCGTACGTCTGTACGCCCACTTAATGAACTAAGAAAAGCGTAAAAATCGTCGTACATTGACCAGAAATAGTCAATATCAAGGGGGACAACTCTCACTTCTGTAAAAGAGATCCATTGTCCATATCCCATATTTATCTTATTGGTACCAGGCATCATTTTCTCCTTGATTATTGAAGATCAGGTATAATTTAATCGTTCCAACCCGAAAATAGTTACTGTGTTTGCTCGCTTTTTGCATCGGCAACATTTGTCAATAGGGAGGATCGGAACAGTCATTATTTGGAATTACTTCAGATGGCTGTTCCGATACCTCAACTTTAGCTATTCAATCTCGAACGCAGGGTGTTGAGATCGAATCCAAGTTTTTCAAATTCTGCTTTTTTGCTGGCAACCAATTCAATCAACTTAGGCGGAATGTCTCCATCCTCATTTTTGAGTATGTAACCGTATTTGAAATTGGTCAGCATATTAGAAGCACCAAGAATAATACTGGCTGCTTCCTGACCTGGCATTACACTCTCATCATCTTCATCAGCCATTGAGCCATTCCTTAAGAGATTGCCGTATTTTAGCTCGCCAAACTCAGGATTATGCTCATTGTGAATACAACTATGCCAATAGGTGGTTTGATAAATTACGTATTTACAAACCTGTTTAAGATTGGCGATATCTTTTTCAGTTGCTGTTGTCGATGAAGTAATCGGTCGGACTGCTTTGATTTCTCCATTAACCTCTCGACGAGGATTTGAAGAATGATCAATCTCATTTAAGTCGTACCATTCATCTCCATCATCTACCTGCTCCATCGTCAGAGCAACATGAGCAACACTATGTTGAACTAAATCCTCGGAAAACCTGAAAATTTCATCCCAATTGCTGACTATTCCGTCACGATGCTCGTCAAAAAATGAATCGACATAAGTGGTCAGAATATCCCAGTATAAGTTACCGATTTTGGCGTAAGTATGTGACTCACAAAGGGGTTTTCTGGGTTGCCAATCAGTCCAATCGTAACTTCCCACATTTGACCTGACCCATTTCAACATATCTGGAATGATGGGCATAGGCTCAAGTTTAGCGAAAAATCCTCCTTTGGGATCCATCAAGATTCGGCGACCAAAATTGTTAATATGGACTACTTCTTTCAGATGAGGGTATAATAAGTCGCGCAGGGGATTTTTCCGGACATTTCTCAACAAAGAGATCGAATACTGCTCCATATTAAAGTGGCATTGGCTCAGATGAGCTTTCACTTCTCCTAAAACCCCCAGATGAGTAGCACGAACAACTCGTTTAGCCTGCAACCATTTTTTCCCATCGGTAGGCCTGTAAGTTTGGGGTTCTTTTAATGGTGGATTCGGCTTGGTGGAATTATTTTCACGGAATTGGAGCGTAATTTCAACAGGTAAGAGTTGCTCGTTTTTTAATTCAAATTTGACCTTATAATTTGGCAAATCTATCTTACCAGTTAGGGAAAATTTTTCACCATTAAAAGAAGTGGTGTATAGAAGAGGATTGTTTTTATCTTTCTTAAAAACAACAGGATTAAACCCATTTAACATCCTATCTCCAAAGAATTCATCACTTCTGGTAAAACCTGGCTTTTCCTTTTCTAAAATGATGGTTAGTGTTTCTGGGAATGATTTTTGGATCTCATCATAAGATGGTTTGCTGGGGTCTCTCCGATTTTTTTGAATTATTGCATCCGTGATCTTGCCATATTTAGCGACAGATTCTAAGGTTATAGCCAGAGCTTCAGGTACAAAATCATGCTTAATAGATTTAGGTACACAATAAGGAAAATATTGGGCATAATCTGGATCATACTCATAGTAAGAGATTGACAATTGCCCAAAATTATAAACTGCTTCTTTGACGTTCTCAGCACCCTTGATCACTTCAATCAAGTTCTTTCTTCTAACAGATTTTCCCTCGACAATAACAGTTTGAGTCGGATCAAAAATTCTTAATTCCAAATCAGGATCATCACCCAATCCAGCCGCTTTGGGATCGTAAAAGATTTCAAAACTTCCATCCCGAACTGTTATTCCACTACCTAAAAAATCTTTCATCCCGAAAAGATCGCGATCCCATAACTCAACTTCTAAACCAGGGATAGGTATTGTTGAGTCAGGATGAGTGATTTTACCTATTACCTTATAGGATTCACTAACTACCTTTCCCTTTAACTGTTCTCTGACTTTTAACAGAGAACTAACGGGTAAACGGGATATCAATTCATAGACGAGACGTTCCTTTTCGGTATCTGCATATTCTTCCAGCGAGAATTCGCCAGAAAGAATTCTTTGGATAAAGTTGCTCATTTGTGAGATTCCTCCTGCTAATTTTATTTCGACGGGTTTTTTTGTTGCGCTTCCGCTCGTTTTTGGGCTAGTTCTGGTGAATCTAATCTTTCAACTCCTAAGATTTCCGAAAAAATCTTACGATTCCAACCAACTAGGTGCATTTGAGTAAATTCCTGAAAGAAGATGTACATACGATTAGCTGGTACACTAAATCTTTCTAATAAAATATCACTGATGCTTTCTGTCAGTTTTTTGGTAACTTCCGCAGACATAGTTAGACTGAGAAGTTGGACTACTGCCGCTGGTTTATCGTAATCCCCGCCAAAGGAGACATTGACTTTGGTGTTAACAACAACCAAAATCATCTCCTTCGGATCCCCTTTGTTAATATGAACCTGCTCCGTAACCTGAGTGATGACATTTTGAATCACATCCCGCTCAAAGTCATGATTGGTCTCAATCCTCACAAATGGCATCTAAATCCTCCCCTTAGTAAAGTATGGGTAAATGGCGAATCGAACAGCCGAGAACAACCAAGAAGTCACCCGACTACGAGAAAATTTCGGTCTCGGATAAAAATTTTTGGAAACTGTTTTTATCGCATTAGACCTTCAACATCCTCTTTCTTAAAACCTAGACTTTAACTCTTGTCACTGTAATCGTTTTTCCTTTCCAACACAACCAAAGTTTACCAACTTAAGGAAAAAGTTCGTAAAATTCCCCAAACCCTTACCCTACCTAACCTCCAGCCCATCCACTCCCTCGCAAAAATCCTTGACTTGGGAAAAATCCCCAACTTTACCAACTTAAGCCCAAGCTTTGTCAAAATACCCTGACAATCTCTCCACTCTCCGACCCCCCAAACTTTGGCTTCATCCCCAAAATCACAAGAGCCGCGATCCACATCAAAAAAGGTCTTAACCCATGACAAACACTTCACCCAAGAGAACTTTCGGATTTTATTCCAGGATTCCAATTTTAATAACCTTACTTAGGGCTTGCTGAATAAATCTAAAAACCTTGTTGGGTAAGACTTTTAGGCTTTTTGTCAATCAAAAAGTACCAAATATGGGAGTGATCGGGGGAAAATTCAGGGACTTTTTCCCCGAAAATTAATTTGACCCTCTGAAAACGGGTAAAACCCTACACCCTAGACCCGTTCGGACTTCGGACGTTCGGCGAGACTTCGGACGTTCGGCGAGACTTCGGCGTGAGCTTTTGTCGAACGCTCAGTCGAACGCTGAGCTCACGGCCGAAGCCTACACCCCACACCCTACCCCCACGAAAAACTTTTTGCCGCAAACCCTACTTAAGTACATAATAACTGTTCAAGGAGAATCATCAGCGAATTCACCAGGTTAAAATCCTGACTCCTAGTGCAAACTTTAAATCTTGTAAAAAAAGTAATTTTTTGTATCCCCATTGATTATCATAACAGAAAATTCTGCTAATCTCTATGTTGATGAGGCAACTTATGGAACAGTCAAACGGTAAATCTTCTCGCCAACGGGGCGTAATCTTAACATCCATCGGCTACCAAAAACTGCACCGTGCTAAAGTGAATTGGGAAACAAAACAAAACACTCGCTGCACCTTAGACATTCTTAGCCAACAAACTGGACTGACCCCCAATACTCTCAGTAAAATTTTTAGTTGCTCTGTCGCCGTTGATAAACGTAGTCTGTACGTCTGCTTTTCTGCCTTTAATCTCGATTTAGACGGTCAAGATTATTTATCCAGTTTTACCCTTGCCTACAAAGACCGCCAATTTTCACATTGGGGGATAAATATGAACTTTTAAAAGATCAATGATTGCGGCGTATAACAGAACTGTCTTTTATTCTCTCATAGCCATAATCGCCGCCGCTTATCAGAAAAAATGGGTTTAAAACCTCGCCCTTTAGGGCGACTTTATCCTAACATGAAATTAAGTCGTTGACTTTGGGAACGCAGGAAACAAGCGACACTCCGTAATCCCTAAATCTCTAACCATCACTGGTACAAAAGCTTTCATCGTCAGTCCACATGGTAAAAGCGAAAAACAATTAAATACTGTGGGACACACAGAAATTTACGCTTGGAGAGTAGTCTTTAAGAGTGCTTGCCGTAAAAGGTGTAGTCGGACTAGACATGAAACTTTAAGACCAAAATTAGCTTTGCTAGTAGAGGCAAGATTCAGCCCAAGAATCACCGCACTTTTAGGGTGGTGATTGTCAACCCTCCCTTCTCAACGAAAAAGCACCCCCTCGCGGGAGTGCCTTTTCGTTCAGACTAGGAATTAACCATTGATAGCGGGAGCAATCAGAGCTACGGGAGCCTGTTCACCACTAGCTAAGTCTAAGGGGAAGTTGTGAGCGTTGCGCTCGTGCATTACTTCCATACCGATACCAGCGCGGTTTAACACATCGGCCCAAGTACCGATTACACGACCTTGAGAATCGAGAATCGACTGGTTGAAGTTGAAACCGTTGAGGTTGAACGCCATGGTGCTAACACCCATTGCGGTAAACCAGATACCGATTACCGGCCATGCACCTAAGAAGAAGTGCAGAGAGCGGCTATTGTTGAAAGAAGCGTATTGGAAGATTAAACGTCCGAAGTAACCGTGAGCGGCAACGATATTGTAGGTTTCTTCCTCTTGACCGAATTTGTAACCGTAGTTCTGAGATTCGATTTCAGTGGTTTCACGCACTAAGGAAGAAGTTACTAAGGAACCGTGCATCGCGGAGAACAGAGAACCGCCGAACACACCAGCCACACCTAACATATGGAAGGGGTGCATCAGGATGTTATGTTCTGCTTGGAACACGAACATAAAGTTGAAGGTTCCAGAGATTCCTAAAGGCATACCATCAGAGAAAGAACCTTGTCCGATGGGATAGATTAAGAATACAGCAGTAGCGGCGGATACAGGTGCAGAGTAAGCTACACAGATCCAAGGACGCATTCCTAAACGGAAAGACAGTTCCCACTGACGACCGAGGTAGCAGAAGACACCTAGTAAGAAGTGGAAAATGACTAACTGGTAGGGACCACCGTTGTATAACCACTCATCTAAGGAAGCAGCTTCCCAGATGGGGTAGAAGTGGAGTCCAATCGCGTTGGAAGAGGGAACAACAGCACCAGAGATGATGTTGTTTCCGTAGAGTAGAGAACCAGCTACAGGCTCGCGGATACCGTCGATATCTACGGGAGGAGCGGCGATAAAGGCGATGATGAAGCAGGTGGTGGCGGTGAGCAGGGTGGGGATCATGATCACACCGAACCAACCGACATAAAGACGGTTGTTGGTGCTGGTGATCCACTGACAGAACTGCTCCCACAGGGAAGCGCTCTCGCGCTGTTGTAGAGTGGTGGTCATTGGTTTATGATTCCTATTAAGTTATCGAGGTACGATTGATTGATGATGTCTCTATCTTAGAGAGTTTGTATCGGTTTGTAAAGGGGTTTGACAAAAGTATTACTTGTTGAAATGATAAGTTGGGCTTATATATCTCAGTTTTCGGCTTCAAGTCCCAATTATCGGAACTTCCACTATTTATATCTACTACAATAGCCAAAAACCCTTGTCCATCAATGGATATACCCGTTAACATCTCTTGATGTATCCATGTTTATTGTAGGATTTATTAATGGTCAGGGATGGAGCCTATTTGCTAAAATGCTAGTCATGTATGTAGAAAAAGTTTCTAACCGTTCTTTTCTTTTTATTTATGTTAGCTTATTATGTGGAATGGCATTTAAAACAGTCCTTAGCTGCTTTATTCTTTGAAGATGAAGAAATTGATAATAGTTCCCTGAATGTGATTAAAATCAGTCGCAGTCAATCGGTGCAATCTAAGGAGAGAAAAAAACGGAATCAAGACAACATACCTAGGCATAGTTTTCGGACTTTATTGGAGGACTTGGAGACGATTTGCTTGAATAAGGTAGAATGTATGATTAGAGAGGGAAGTTATCGTTTTTCTAAGATAAATCGACCGATTTCTCTGCCAAAAAAGGCGTTAGATTTATTAGGGGTTTCCTTAATTTGTAGCCAGTAGCGAGCGGCACAAATTCTTTGAATCTCCCCCACAGCACAGGTTATGGCCTTTTGTCAACGGGTAAGTCTAGATATTTAAAAGATCTAATTTCACCGAAAGATTAATTTAACCTTGATCTGTGGCCTGGCGGGGATTGATTTCTTAACCTTTTAATAAATTGATTTTTCCCCCGGTCAGGCTAGAATCAGTAGGATTAGCATCCAAGATAATCGGGGTAACTTTGGTTAATCTGGGGCAATGTAGCCTAAAAAAACGCCCAAAATAGTCAAATTTAGGCTGAAGTGGCTTCTTACTAACTGTTTAATCTATTATTTAGGTATTAGACTCTATGGCTAAAGCTTCTACCGTAACTTCTGAAATCGATCTTAAAGATTCGCAATATTACTTTAACCGAGAATTAAGCTGGTTAGAATTTAATCGTCGCGTGCTTTATGAGGCACTTGATCCTCGGACTCCCCTACTAGAAAGATTAAAATTTACTGCCATTTTTTGTGCCAATCTCGACGAATTTTTTATGGTACGCGTGGCAGTTCTTAAACAACAGGTAGAGGCAAATGTAGCCGTTTTAAGTGCCGATGGCAGGACTGCCTCGGAACAGCTAACCGAGATAAGTAACCGTCTGCGTCCCCTTGTGCAGCAGCAGGATCATCTTTTTGAACACACCCTGAAAAACCTCTTAGTAGAACAGGGAATTCATCTGATTAACTATGTAGATTTACATCAAGAACAGCGCAATTATCTCCACGATTACTTTGAACAAAATATTTTCCCCGTTTTAACTCCCCTGGCGGTGGATCCTAGTCATCCTTTTCCCTATATTTCTAATCTTAGTCTCAATTTAGCCGTAGTCGTTCGCGATCCCGAGACCGATAAAGAACTATTTGCCCGGGTGAAAGTACCGCAGGTTTTCCCCCGTTTTCTGGCATTATCCAAAGAATTACGCCACCAAGACGGAAAGGCTTCGATTTGGACGGGAGTACCCCTTGAACAGGTGGTAATGCACAATTTAGAGGCACTTTTCCCCGGCATGATCATCCAAGAATGTTATCCTTTTCGGGTGACACGCAACGCCGATATCTCCGTCGAAGAAGATGAGGCCGATGATTTATTATTAGCGATCGAGGAAGAAGTACGCAAGCGCCGCATCGGTAAATCGGCAGTACGTCTGGAAATTCACAGTTCTACCCCTAGCAATATTAAAAACCGGATCATGCGCGATCTCGGACTTGAGGAGATTGATGTTTACGATGTGGATGGACTGCTGGGACACAAAGATTTATTTTATTTTATGTCTTTACCCTGTCCCGAACTGAAAGATCCGCCTTGGAATCCTGTCACCCCAACGGTTTTACAGGGATTGCGAGAAATAGTTGACGGTAACGAAGACGGCATCCCAGAACAGGATGGCGAAGATATTTTTACTTTAATTCGCAATAACGATATTCTCGTTCATCACCCTTACCATTCCTTTAGTGCCTCGGTACAACAGTTTATCGCTCAGGCTGCCCATGATGCCCATGTTTTAGCGATTAAAATGACCTTGTATCGTACTTCCGGAGATTCCCCGATTGTCAATTCCCTGATTGCGGCGGCGGAAAATGGTAAACAGGTAGCGGCGTTAGTAGAACTAAAAGCTCGCTTTGATGAGGAAAATAACATTAATTGGGCGAAAAAGCTCGAACAAGCCGGAGTTCACGTTGTTTATGGCTTAGTTGGTCTAAAAACCCATACGAAAGTGGTTCTCGTGGTCAGAAAAGAAGGGGATAAAATCCGTCGTTATTTCCATATTGGCACGGGTAATTATAACCCAAAAACAGCTAAATTATACACTGATTTGGGTTTACTTAGCTGTCGCGAGGATTTGGGGGCAGATATCACCGATTTATTTAACTTTCTGACCGGATACTCCCGTCAGCAATCCTATCGCAAACTTTTAATTGCTCCCGTGAGTTTGCGAAAACGGATGTTAGCAATGATCGATCGCGAGGCCAAAAACTGTAAAAATGGCGGTACGGGGCGCATTGTGGCAAAAATGAACTCTATTGTCGATAAACCGATTATAGAAGCTTTATACGCCGCTTCTCGTGCCGGTGTGCAGATTGACTTAATTATTCGCGGCATCTGTTGTTTACGGCCCGGATTGCCGGAAGTGAGCGAAAATATCCGAGTAATTAGCATTATCGGCCGCTTTTTGGAACATTCCCGCATTTTTTACTTCTACAATGGTGGTCAGGAGGAGGTTTATATTGGTAGCGCCGATTGGATGACGCGGAACCTGACTCGTCGCGTGGAAGCAGTGACACCCATCGATGAACCAGCGATCGCCAAGGAACTGGAAGAAATTCTCGGCATCATGTTGTCAGATAACCGGCAAGCATGGGAATTACAATCCGACGGCAGTTATATTCAGCGTCGTGCTGCCAACCAGGGACAGGAAAGCAGTACCCATGTAATTTTAATGGAAAAAGCCCTTAAATCTGCGGGTATTACTCAATAGGAACAGTTACCAGTTACCAGTTACCAGTGATCGGTTATCAGTGTCTGTGAGTTTTATTGCTATTCACTGTTTACTGATCACTGGAAAAAGCTGACTAACTGGTTGAGAGGTTAAACCATCTCAAAAGCTGAGAGCAAGCATCTTGATCTGTATTTTCTCAACCAGTCAAATCAAGCAAGAATCCTAATAATAATTACCGACTTTGCGATGGTGAACAGCCGTTAAACTATCAGGTTTAGAAACGCGACCATCGGTGACTTTATTGTAAACAATCCAGTGGTCAGCACATTCCATGCGACTAACTACCTCACATTCTAAATAAGCGAGGGCATCGGCTAAAATCGGCGAACCATTATTAGCGGTGCGAGTATTGACTCCTGCAAAACGATCTTCCCCGGGTCCGAAACGTTTTAAAAAGTGTTTCATCAGGGTTTGATAATTGCCTTCTTCCAGAATATTTAAAATGAATTGATCCCCCACTTGCATTAAAGACTCGATCGCCCGATCTTTGGCCACAGCAACGGTAAAACCGGGAGGATCAAAACTTGCTTGAGTCACCCAAGAAGCGACCATTGCCCCGCTTCTGTCTCCTTTCTTGGTGGTAATAATATATAGACCACCGCTAATCCGTCCGATGGCTTTATCGAGGTCAGTATCGAGGGATTTTCTTTGTTTAACTTTTACCTCTTGGGTTAATAGTTGTCCCATATCTGTTCCCGCTTCTTCACAGCGTTGATAGAGACTCTCGTTAGGAGTTTCTGTGCTACGAATTGGTTCAAAAGCTTTGGTTAAGCCAACTTCACGAAACTTATTAAATAGAGGTAAAATCGGTTCATCATCACCCCCTTGACATTCAAACATTCCGAGGTATTGTTTGGGGTTAACCGAGGCGAGAATTGTGCCTAGATTACCCGTAATTTCTTGGGCATGAATACCAGAAACGGGGGGAGTCCCGATGACGATTCCCACCGCAGAAGAAGCTAATTCTTTTACCTCTTGGGGATCGGCAGATTTCAGATCTAAAGTTTCTACAGCCAAACCAGTTTTAGTAATACCTTTGGCAATAGATTGACAGAGGCGATCACTATAACCATAGTCGGAAATATAGAAAACAGCGACGGTTTTTTCTGCCTTAGTTTGTGCCTGACTCCAATCACGATAATGGTTCAATAATTCGCTAATATTATGTTTTAATACCGGTCCATGACCATTAGCCACGAAATTAATATTACCCAGGGGTTCCATCCGTTTCATCGCCGCTAGTACGGAACGAGCATTAGGAGCCATTAAACACTCATAATAGAAACGATAATCCGGTTCAATAGCACTTAATTGCTCATCGTAAAGATCATCGGAACAGTAGTGCATTCCGAAGGCATCACAGGTAAATAAAATTCCCGAACCGTGATCGTAGGTAAAAATAGTATCGGGCCAGTGTAAATTAGGAGCGTTAACAAATTCGAGAATATGACCGTTGCCTAGGTCTAACTGATCGCCATTTTTGACCAGTTGACGTTGAAAGGGATGATGAACTAAATTCTCTAAAAACTGAATTGCCACTTTCGCCCCAACGACGGTAATATTGGGAGCGAGTTGCAATATATCTCTGACCAATCCACTGTGATCGGGTTCGGTATGACTGATAATTAAATAATCGA
Organism: Microcystis aeruginosa NIES-2549; assembly: GCF_000981785.2. NCBI lineage: Bacteria > Bacillati > Cyanobacteriota > Cyanophyceae > Chroococcales > Microcystaceae > Microcystis > Microcystis aeruginosa. Next base: position 3,698,353 of record NZ_CP011304.1, read on the forward strand.
TTTCTTGGGGGTTAATTAATCCGTTGAGGCTATCAAAATATAGTTGACGGAATTTTTCGTGAGAGGTATCCACAAGGGCGATTTTTTCCCCACGAATCAGATAGGAGTTATAAGTCGTACCGTTTTGTAATCCGAATTCAATATCGAAGCGATCGCGATCCCAATCGAGGGAACGAATAGCGGTGGTGTCTGCGGTGAGATCGGCCACCTGCATGGTGAGACGTTTTGTTTTGACTGGTGTAGCAACCATCGAACCTCTCCTTATTGTTAAGTTTTTTATACTTTGTCTCTATTGTGCCACGAGGAAATAAGGTATGGGGATTTATTTTCCCATAATTACTGATAACAGTTATCTTAATGGTCAGGCTGCATCTCACATTTGCAGGAATACCGACAATCAGCAATTATCAGTGACTCTTAGATGATGACAAATGTATCAGCAGCAGCCTGTGAGCATCCCACCGAAAAGCTAATGCGCTCTAGGGTTTCGGGGGTTCTACCCCCAAAGGCTGGGATTGAGTGATAGAATCGGAAGTAATGCCAGATTTTAGCCGAGAGTTTCCCCGTAAAAATCCCAACTTGGTAGATTTACAAAAATGAGATGCACCCTGGACATTGCCCACCGTACTACTATTTATTGAATTTTAACATTTAATTTATAGGTGGCATTGCCGCGAGTTCCGCCTACAATTATTTCATAATTTCCAGTAGCAGGTAATTTTAAACTAGATTGGGTAGCTTCTGTTTTCAATATTTCCCCATTCGGTGCAATCACATCAAATACGGCATTATTTTCTAACGATGTAATTTTCACATCCATTCTCTGTCCTTGATTCGCTCTTAATAAATAAATATCTCTACTCCCTCGCACAACCGATTGATTAACAGTGGCACTATTAGTTCCTGGTGCAAACCGGATTTGAGACAATAAACAAGGTTCTTTTTGATAAACCACTCGTCCCGTATTCAAAGAATCTGCGGTTAACGTCCATATTTCTTGAGTTTTTTGGTTGTCTAACTCAATTTTTGTCCTGATATTTAAGTTTAACTGATTCCCTTTTTTTGTTCCTTGTAAGGTTTGAGTATAGGAAGTATAATAGGATTCTTGTTCATTATGAATCGTAGCTTCTACCCGACCCGTGACTTGATTTCCCTGAATATAAATCCTTGCCGTAGAATCCAGATTATCATTCGCGACTGAAAAACAATAACCCTGAATCGAAGAGGCACTGGGAGCTTGAGCAACTTGTAGGGGGAAATGATTTGCCATCCCTGGTGTAACATTCAGTAAACTGGCAAAAACGACTACACATCCTAATAATTTCATCATAATCATGACCATTCAAAATTTTCACTAATGCTAAACTAATTATCGCCCCAACCGCCATAGCTGCAATTCCCCATTGACAAAAAGCCATAACCTCTAATGAAACCGAGCAAAAACAGTTTCTGGGACAATATGTGCATTCCCCCCGACGAGAATTGCCCTTGTCACCCATCGGCAGGGATGGATATTTCGCCATCAAAATTTCCCCACTCACCCTTGCTGAATTTGGGTATGTTAAAGAATAGGACAAAATTAACTTCTTGGTTAGAATAGGCAGTCATGCAAGAGACTTCGGCCGTGAGACGGCGGGCTATGGCTACAGAAGGGAGACGAATCAGCTATGGTAAAACTAGAGGAACTTACTCGTGGCTCTATTGTTAACGGAATATTACCGAACCAAGCTGTCACCGTCATCGAGGCCAAGTGGCATGGCAGCGACACGGTAGAACTGACCTACAAAGATACCAACGGACAACCCTACACAGAACTGCTCTTTCGATACCGAGAGCCAACCCTAGAGATTCTCACCGAAGGAAGACCGTGGGGTTTCGATGGCGATGGAGCTTTGCTGCGCCTAGTTTCCGAAGCCCACCGCATCCGGTTGGCCTACCTGTTTGACCCGCTTCTAGCCGTCCATACCTCTCTGGTGGAACCACTCCCTCATCAAATCACTGCTGTTTACGGTGAGATGCTCGATCGCCAACCTCTGCGCTTTTTGTTGGCCGATGACCCCGGGGCCGGGAAAACCATCATGGCGGGATTGTTAATTCGAGAACTCCTGATTCGAGGTGACTTAGCGCGCTGCCTGATCGTTTGTCCAGGCAGCCTCGCAGTGCAATGGCAAGACGAACTACATAACAAATTTCACCTTCCCTTCGATATCCTCACCAACGACCGCCTCGAAACGGCCCGCACCGGCAACGCCTTCGCCGAAATGGGTCTGGTCATTGCTAGGCTTGATAAACTCAGCCGTAATCAAGACCTCCAGAAGAAACTCCAGCAGACTGATTGGGATCTGATTATCTGCGACGAGGCCCACAAGATGTCCGCTTCGTTTTTCGGTGGGGATATTAAGGAAACAAAGCGTTACAAATTGGGCAAACTCCTCTCTAGCATTACCCGCCACTTCCTGCTGATGACGGCGACTCCCCACAACGGCAAAGAAGAAGACTTTCAGTTATTCTTAGCCCTACTTGATGGCGACCGCTTTGAGGGACGATTCCGCGACGGAGTTCCTGTTTCAGATACTTCCGACCTGATGCGCCGCATGGTCAAAGAAGAACTGCTCAAGTTTGACGGCAAGCCACTTTTCCCCGAAAGAATCGCTCACACGGTCACTTACCCCCTCTCCGACCAAGAAGCGATCCTCTACAGTCGAGTCACCGAGTATGTGCGCGAAGAATTTAACCGAGCCGAAGCCCTGGCCAATAACGGGCGCAAGGGGACAGTCGGCTTTGCCCTCACCATTTTGCAACGCCGCCTCGCCTCCTCTCCGGAAGCCATCTATCAATCCTTGAAACGGCGACGAGAGCGGCTAGAAAAGCGACTCCGAGAAGAAGAATTGCTCAAGCGAGGCCAGTCGCTGGAGATGGAATTTGCCACCGTCCTTGACCAAGACGACATCGATGACGACTTTGAGGATACCGATAGCAGCGAGCGGGAGGCCACGGTCGAGGAGGTGGTCGATCAGGCTACAGCAGCCCGTACCATTGCCGAACTACAGCTTGAAATCGCCCTGCTCAAAGAGCTTGAAGACTTAGCCAATACCGTCCGACGGAGCGGAAAAGACCGTAAGTGGGAAGAGTTTTCCCATCTTTTTCAGGATCAGGCGGAGATGTTCGATGCGGGAGGATACCGCCGCAAAATTGTCGTCTTCACCGAACATAGAGACACCCTCAACTACCTGAAAGAGCGGATCGGCACACTCCTTGGCAACCCAGAAACTGTTGTCACCATTCACGGTGGCATGGGTCGGGAAGACCGCAAAAAAGCCGAAGAAGGCTTCAAGCAAGACGTAGGAGTACAGGTACTTCTGGCCACCGATGCCGCCGGAGAGGGGATCAACCTGCAACGAGCGCATCTCATGGTCAATTATGACCTACCCTGGAACCCAAACCGCCTAGAACAGCGATTCGGTCGCATTCACCGGATTGGACAGACCGAGGTTTGTCATCTCTGGAATTTGGTGGCCCACGAAACCCGCGAGGGAGATGTCTATCGGACACTCCTCGAAAAACTCGAAGCCGAACAAAAAGCTTTAGGCGGACGGGTCTTTGATGTATTAGGTAAAGCCATTGCGGGAAAAGAATTGCGCGAACTTCTCATCAAAGCCATCCGCTACGGCGATCGCCCAGATATAAAAGCACGCTTAAACCAGGTCATCTCTGAAAAGCTCGATCAAGAGAGACTAAGGGAATTGCTGCAAGAACGCGCCCTAGCACGCGATTCGATGGATGCTTCCAAAGTTCAGAAAATTCGAGAAGATATGGAGCGAGCCGAAGCCAGAAGGTTACAGCCGCACTTCATCGCCGCATTTTTCCTCGAAGCCTTCCAACGCTTAGGCGGCACCCTACGCCAGCGAGAGCCAAAGCGATACGAGATCACCAACGTCCCCGCCGTTATCCGTAACAGAGACCGCTTTTTCGGGATAGGAGAGCCAATTCTCAAACGCTATGAGCGCATCTGTTTTGATAAAGAACTGATTAGTATTCCGGGGAAACCCGTTGCTACCTTTGTCTGTCCCGGCCATCCCCTGTTAGATGCCACTATCGATCTTGTCTTGGAACGGCATCGGGAATTACTCAGACGGGGAGCTATCCTAGTTGATGACAGTGATCCGAGCGAGGAAATTCGGGCGCTGGTGTACTTAGAACACGCCATTCAAGATGCTCGGCTAAATCCCGATGGTAGGAGGCGGGTGGTGTCGCGGCGGATGCAGTATGTGGAACTATTTGAACCACAGAGACACAGAGGACACGGAGAGAGGGATGCTGGGTATGCCCCTTATCTGGATTATCGTCCTTTGGCGGAGGAGGAGCGGGTGCTGGTGGAGCCTATCATTGATTCTCTGGATATTGGTAATGAGATTGAGAAGAAGGCTACCAGTTATGCGATCGCCAACCTTGTCTCTTCCCATCTTCGGGAGGTACGGCAGCGCAAGGAAGAGCTAATTGAAAAGACCATTGCGGCAGTTAAAGACCGCCTGACCAAGGAGATCAACCACTGGGACCATCGGGCGAACCAGTTGCGCCTACAGGAAGAAGCGGGAAAGACCAATGCCCGGATAAATTCCAACAAAGCCCGAGCCAGAGCCGATGAACTACAAACGCGGTTGCAAAAGCGCTTGTCTGAATTGGAGCAGGAGCGCCAGCTTTCCCCTTTGCCGCCGGTGGTGGTGGGGGCAGCCCTCGTCGTACCGGGCGGACTGTTAGGAAGACTTTTAGGCAAGCCAATGTTTGCCAGAGACACTAAGCGCATCGAGCAGCTGGCGATGGCGGCAGTCATGGCGACCGAAAAAGCATTAGGCTACGAGCCGCGGGATGTGAGCGCCGAGAAGTGCGGCTATGACATCGAATCGCGCAGGACCGGAACAGGCCGCTTACGGTTTATCGAAGTCAAGGGTAGAGTAGAAGGAGCCGATACGGTGACGGTGACTAAAAACGAGATTTGCCTAGCGTTGAACAAGTCCGAGAGTTTCTTACTTGCTTTAGTTTCCGTTTCTCCGTCAGAGGAAGTGCGGGTGAGATATGTGCGCCAGCCATTCCAGAGGGAACCGGATTTTGGGGTGTGTAGTGTTAATTATAATTGGAGAGAGTTATGGGACAGGGGGGATATGATTGAACCACAAAGGCACAAAGGACACTAAGGGGATTAACCACAAAGGCACGAAGGACACTAAGGGGATTAACCACAAAGGCACAAAGGACACTAAGGGGATTAACCACAAAGGCACGAAGGACACGAAGATAGAAGAACCACAAAGGCACAAAGGACACGAAGATAGAAGAACCACAAAGGCACGAAGGACACGAAGATAGAAGAACCACAAAGGCACGAAGGACACTAAGGTTATGGATGAGAGGGCTAATGATTTATCTAAGGAGATTATTGGGGCGGCGATCGCTGTTCATCGGGAGTTGGGGCCAGGACTATTGGAGTCGGCCTATGAGGCCTGTTTAGAGTACGAGTTATTGGATAGGGGGATAGCGGTGGAGCGTCAAGTTCCTCAATCAGTGATTTATCGCGGTGTTAAACTTGATTGTGGTTATCGTCTCGATCTATTGGTGGAAAATCTGGTTATTGTCGAACTGAAAACTGTTGAACAACTTACCCCCATTCACGAGGCCCAGTTGTTAACCTATCTCAAATTACGCCGGCTTTGGCTAGGATTACTGATTAATTTTAACGTTCCCGTTCTCAAACAAGGCATCAAACGCCTTGTCAACAATTAATCTTTGTGTCCTTTGTGCCTTTGTGGTTCCTCAATCTTCGTGTCCTTTGTGCCTTTGTGGTTCTTTTATCTCCCATGACCTACCGTAAAAAACTCATTGAAGTGGCCCTACCCCTAGAAGCCATTAACGTCGAATCGGCATACGAAAAGAAACCAGGTATTGGTTCCCATCCTAGAGGAGTTCATCTCTGGTGGGCGCGGCGACCTTTAGCAACTTGTCGCGCCGTTCTGTGGGCTTCATTAGTGGATGACCCGTCGAGTTGGCCAGATAAATTTCCCACCGAGGAGGAGCAGAATCGGGAACGACAGAGATTGTTCGATATATTAGGAAGAATTCATATTGAAACAGATAAGAAGGGAAACACGAAGCAGGTCGTAAAGGGACTGGTATCGTGGAAGGAAATCAATAAACCCACTTCCAACGTATTAGACGCGGCACAGCGAGAAATTGCGCGCTGTTTAGCTTGGGAACGTGGGGAAGAACCCCCCACTAAACCGGATGCTATACGCGACTATATCGCTAAATATGCCCCCTCCGCCTATGACCCGTTTTGTGGTGGTGGTTCCATTCCTTTGGAGGCCCAGCGCTTGGGTTTGCAGGCCCACGGTAGTGACCTCAATCCGGTGGCGGTGTTGATTACTAAGGCTTTGATCGAGATTCCGCCCAAGTTTAAGGATAAACCGCCGGTTAATCCCGATTCTCGCCAAAAACAAAAGATTTCTTCCTGGGAAGGGGCCCAGGGATTGGCCGCAGATGTGCGCTATTACGGTCAGTGGATGCGGGATGAGGCTTTTAAAAGGATTGGCTATCTTTATCCGATGGTGGAAACCAACCACAAAGGCACAAAGGACACTAAGGTGATTGCTTGGCTTTGGGCCAGGACGGTGAAGTGTCCTAATCCGGCCTGTGGCTGTCAGATGCCTCTGGTCCGCAGTTTTCAGCTTTCGACGAAGAAGGGTAAGGAGGCTTGGGTTGAGCCTTTTGTGGGAGATGTTAACACTGAGGGGGATTTTAACCACAAAGGCACTGAGGACACAAAGGGGGATGATTTTGGTGTCTCTGGGGTGCCACCCAAAATCCGCTTTGAGGTGAAGACGGGTAAGGGTACGGCCCCGGAATCTCCCAAGACTGGTCGAGGAGCTACGTTTCGGTGTTTAGCCTGTGGTCAGCCAGTTAACGATAAGCATATTAAGGCAGAAGGAATGGCGGGACGGATGGATGCTCAACTCATGGCAATTGTTGCTGAGGGGAAAGGTGGACGGATTTATCTTTCTCCTAACTCTGAACATGAAGCAATCGCTAAGAGTGCAAAACCAACATGGTATCCAGATGCTCAAATAAGCGATGATAGGCGGTCAATGTTCACACCGCTTTATGGACTGACGCATTTTCATCATCTTTTTACTCCCCGTCAACTCGTCGCCCTCACTACTTTTAGCGATTTAGTAAGTGAAGCCAGAGAAAAAATTAAAGCTGATGCAGTAGCCGCAGGAATCCCTGATGATGATTTACCTCTTAATGATGGGGGAATAGGCGCGACGGCTTATGCGGATGCAGTGGCGACTTATTTGGCATTTGTGATTGATCGATGCGCTGACTTTAACTGTTCTGTAACGAGGTGGGCATCTAGTAATGAAAAAATAATGAATTTATTTGCCCGCCAAGCAATCCCTATGGTTTGGGATTATTCAGAAGCTAATATTCTAGAGAAGGTGGTTGGAGGATTTGAGACGTGCAATGAATATGTTAGTGACTGTATCGCAATATTGCCGACAACAATCACATCTAAGGGAGAAGTGAATCAAAAAGATGCTTCCCAAAACAACTGTGATTTGTCGCTATGTCCCGTAATATCAACCGATCCACCATATTATGACAATATAAGCTATGCAGATCTTTCAGACTTTTTTTACGTCTGGTTGCGCCGTTCTTTAAATTCAATCTATCCCAATCTTTTCAGCACTTTACTCGTTCCCAAAGCACCCGAATTAGTCGCTACTCCCTATCGTTTTGGGGGTGATAAGAAAAAAGCTCAATCCTTTTTTGAGGAGGGCTTAGGCAAAGCATTCGGACGAATGAATGCGATGGCTCACTCAGATTACCCTCTGACGGTTTACTACGCTTTCAAGCAGTCAGAAACCAAAGACAGCGATGATGACGCAGGAAATACTTTTGTATCATCCACCGGGTGGGAAACAATGCTCGAAGGTTTGATTAAATCCGATTTTTCGATTGGCGGCACATGGCCAATGAGAAGTGAACAAAATGAAAGGATGGTAGCAACTGGCACAAATGCCCTCGCCTCATCTATAGTCCTCGTGTGTCGTCCCCGTCCCGCCGACGCGCCCAAAGCCAGCCGCCGGCAATTCCTCAACGAACTGAAGCGAGACCTTCCCCAAGCCCTAAAACTGCTGCAACAGGGCAATATTGCCCCCGTTGACCTCGCCCAAGCCAGTATTGGGCCCGGGATGGCAATCTACTCCAAATACGCCGCTATCCTCGAATCTAACGGCTCCTCCATGGGTGTTCGCACGGCCCTGCAACTGATTAACCAGATTCTCGACGAATTTCTCACCGAACAAGAAGGAGAATTTGATAGTGATACCCGTTGGGCGCTGACTTGGTTCGAGCAGTACCAATTCAACGAAGGACTATATGGCAATGCAGAAACCCTCTCCAAAGCCAAAAACACCAGTATTCAGGGCATGGTTGAAGCTGGCATACTAGAAGCAAAAGCCGGTAAAGTGCGACTACTCAAGCGCGAAGATCTTAAAACCGATTGGAAGCCAGAAAAAGATGAGCGGACACCCATCTGGGAAATCACCCAACACCTCATCCATACCCTCGATAAAAACGGCGAAACCGGAGCCGCAGAACTCTTGGCCAAACTAGGAAACAGAGCCGATTTAGCCAAAGAACTCGCCTATAGACTTTATAGCCTCTGTGACAGAAAAGGTTGGACCCAAGAAGCCATAGCCTACAATAGCCTCGTCACCTCTTGGCCAGAAATCACCCGCCTAGCCAACGAATATAAACCCTCCCCCGAACAACTATCCTTTTCTTTGTGACCTTTGTGCCTTTGTGGTTAATCCCCCTTCGTGTTCTTTGTGCCTTTGTGGTAAATCCCCCTTCGTGACCTTCGTGCCTTTGTGGTAAATCCCCCTTCGTGACCTTTGTGCCTTTGTGGTAAATCCCCCTTCGTGTTCTTTGTGCCTTTGTGGTTCCCCAAACTTTGTGACCTTTGTGCCTTTGTGGTTCAAAATCCCCCTTCGTGTTCTTTGTGGTTCAAAATCCCCCTTTGTGCCTTTGTGGTTCAAAATCCCCCTTCGTGACCTTTGTGCCTTTGTGGTTCAAAATCCCCCTTCGTGACCTTTGTGCCTTTGTGGTAAATCCCCCTTCGTGACCTTTGTGCCTTTGTGGTAAATCCCCCTTCGTGTTCTTTGTGCCTTTGTGGTTCCCCAAACTTTGTGACCTTTGTGCCTTTGTGGTTCAAAATCCCCCTTCGTGTTCTTTGTGGTTCAAAATCCCCCTTCGTGTTCTTTGTGGTTCAAAATCCCCCTTCGTGTGGTTATCTCTCCCAAATTGAGGCATTATAAAAATAACTCCTCATCAAATCCCATGGCAATCAGCAATCGTGAACGAGTCGGACGCGCCCTAGATTTCCTCAGAGAGGGACTATACCCCTTCATTGAACGAGAAATGAAAGCAAGCTACGGCCAGAAGTGGCTCGCCGTGGCCTTAAGTTGCCTCCCTGAGAGCTATACGATCCGCAGGACAGGTGATGCCGTCCTCAAGGAAGACGTTTCGGCCCTGCTAATTGTCCTCTGGGAGCAGTGGAATGAAGTTTTTAAGAAAACCCTAGGCAGAAGCGATCGCTCTCTGGCCAGTGAACTAAGAGATGTCCGCAACGCCTGGGCCCATAACGATGCTTTCAGCCTCGACGATGCTTACCGGGCTTTTGATAGCATCTCTCGCCTACTGAGTTCGGTTTCCGCCGACACCCAAGAGGTGGAGAAGCAGAAGCAAGAAATCCTCAGACTTCGCTTTGAAGAACAGGCCCGGCGAGAGACAAGGCGCCAAGCGATCGCACCGACGGAGGGACAACCGATGTCGGGATTGAAACCCTGGCGGGAAATCGCCACCCCCCACCCCGATGTGGCTTCCGGACGCTTCCAACAGGCCGAATTTGCCGCCGACCTCTGGCAAGTCTATCTCGATGAAGGCTCTGACGAATACCGCGACCCGACGGAATTTTTCCGCCGCACCTACCTCACCGAAGGACTCAAGCAACTTCTGACCAATGCCCTGCTGCGTCTGAGTGGTAATGGCGGAGAGCCGGTGATTGAACTGCAAACTAACTTCGGTGGCGGAAAAACCCACGCCATGCTGGCCCTCTACCATCTGTGCAATGCTTTGGCGATCGAAGATCTTCCCGGTATGGAGTCGATATTCCAAGCTCTGAACATTAAAAAACCCCCCGAAAATGTCAACATTGCTGTTCTGGTCGGCACTAAAGTCCAGCCTAGTGGCATCCCCCCCTACAAACCGGAACACAACAAGCAAAATCGCCCAGAAATCAAGACCCTGTGGGGAGAAATAGCTTGGCAACTCGGCGGCGCTGAGGGCTACGCTCTGGTTCGCAACGCCGATGAAACTTCCACTAATCCGGGAGACGCACTCAAAATATTGTTTAATCGTTTTTCACCCTGTTTGATCTTGATCGACGAATGGGTTGCCTATGCCAGGCAATTGCACGACAAGAACGATATTGCCGGCGGTAGTTTTGACACCCAGTTTACTTTTGCCCAAACCCTGAGCGAGTCGGCGAAAAATGCCCAGCAGACGCTTTTGGCTGTGAGTATCCCCGCTTCGGAAACCGTTGACGAAAAAACCGGAGAAGTACGGACTACAGATGTTGAAACCGGAGGAGAACGGGGTACAGAGGCCCTAGACCGCCTTAAAAATGCGATCGGGCGCATCCAATCCCCTTGGCGACCCGCTAGTGCCGAGGAGAGTTTCGAGATCGTCCGCCGCCGTCTCTTTCAAACCACTACTGACCCGCAACTATTTGTCGCACGGGATGCGGTTATTAAAGCCTTCTCCGAGATGTATCGCACCCAGGCCCAGGAATTTCCTAGCGAATGCCTGGAGGCTGACTACAGACGCCGCCTGCGGGAAGCCTATCCCATTCACCCAGAATTTTTCGATCGCCTCTACTCCGACTGGTCAACCCTCGATAAATTCCAGCGCACCAGGGGTGTTTTGCGACTCATGGCCAAGGTCATCCATTCCCTTTGGGAGCGAGAGGACAAGAGCTTGTTGATCATGCCGTCCCACGTCCCGATGGATGATGCTCAGGTTCAGTCGGAGTTAACCCGCTACTTAGATGATAATTGGGTTCCGATCATCGAAAAGGATGTGGATGGCCCCAATTCTCTGCCCCTCGACATCGATCGCCAAAATTCCAACCTGGGACGCTATTCTGCTTGCCGTCGGGTTACGCGCACTATTTACCTTGGCTCGGCCCCCACGATTCGGGCTGCTAACCGAGGACTAGAAGATAAGAGGATAAAACTCGGTTGCGTGCAGCCGGGGGAGACTGTAGCCACTTTTGGTGATGCCCTACGGCGGCTAACAGATCGGGCCACCTACCTCTACATCGATGGCAACCGCTACTGGATTTCCAATCAGCCGAACGTCACCCGCACAGCCCAAGATCGGGCAAACCTGCTCTTTGAGGAGCGGTATAAAGTGACAGAAGAAATCGTCCGGCGCTTGAAGTCCGACCAGCAGCGGGGCGAGTTTGGAGGGATTCATATTGCCCCAGAATCTACTGCCGATATTCCTGATGATCCTAATCTCGGCGTGCGGCTCGTCGTTCTCGGTCCTGGGCAACCCCACAGCAAATCCGCCGAAGATAGCCCCGCTCGGCGTTTAGTGGCGGAAATTCTCAATCAGAGAGGGGGTAGCCCCCGCTATTACAAGAATACGCTTGTATTTGTTGCCGCTGACAAATCGAACTTGGAAAACTTAGAGAAGAACGTCGCCGGATATCTTGCCTGGAATTCAATTGTGGCGGATCAGGAAACCCTCAATCTCGATGTTTCTCAGAATAAACAGGCGATCACTAAGCGCGATCAAGCCGACAAGGACGTAAGCCTGATCCTCAACCAAACCTATAAGTGGCTGCTGGTTCCGGAGCAACCCGACCCCCAGAAAGGCATCCACTGGACTGATACCAACGCTCAGGGGGACGATTCGCCTATCGATCGAGCCAGCCGCAAACTGGTTCATGAGGGGCAACTGATTACCCATTACTCTGGTGACAACCTGCGGATGGAGGCCCTCGACAAATACCTGTGGCGTTCAACTAACCACATCGATCTGAAACGTCTGTGGGAGTACCTAGCGCAGTATCTTTACTTGCCCCGTCTCAAGAACCCGGATGTTCTGCTTCAGGCTGTGCGGGAGGGATTGGTCTCAATGCTTGTGCAGGAAAATTTTGCTTATGCAGAGGGCTGGGACGAGGCAAGGCAAAGATATACTGGTCTTGTCATCCTTCGGGATATCAACCCGAGTATCAGCAGTCACAGCCTTCTGGTTAAGCCTGATGTAGCTATGGGGCAGCTAGAGGCCGAGAAACCAGCTAACCCCCCGACCACTGCCGAGACTGATTCGGTTATCTCCAGTGACCGTGATCGGCCGCCATCTTTACCCTCTGGTGTTGGATTAACTGTGACAGAGACTCCCGGTGATCTGGTTGAGAAAAAGCTGGTTCTGCGGAGGTTTTACGGCAGTGTTGAGATCGATCCCCTGCGAATTAATCGAGACGCTTCCGCGATCGCTGACGAGGTAATCCAGCATCTCACCCGACTCAATGGGGCCAGCGTTAAGGTAACACTGGAGATCGAGGCTGATATTCCTGATGGAACACCCGATGATGTGGTGCGGACGGTGACGGAGAATTGTCGGACACTAAAATTTAATAATCAGTCGTTTGAGCAGGAGTGAACGAACCCCTTGCTTTTTGCCTCATCTCCACAAGCAATTTAAATCGCGAGCAGAGCTTATCCAACAAGGTTTTGAGATTTATTCAGCCAGCCCTATTTAACGATCGCTGCCGTTTTCCTGTACCGATCCTAACTGTTGACGCACATCATCGATCGCTAGATTTAACTGGGCAATTTTATCTTCTAAACTGCGGCGGGCCATTTCCATGCCTTCCTCGGGAGTCAAGCGCCCATGGCGGATATCTTCCAAAAAGGACTGATTATCACCAGCTGCTAAACTGCGACGGCTGCGATTAGCCAACACTGTCCCCAAAACACCGCCCACTAAACCACCGACAATCGCACCAGCCAAAAAACCGCCCGCAAACCCATCTCGCTGACTCATAATCCGTTTTTCTCCTAATAGGTTCCAAAAGCTCGATCGCCGGCATCGCCCAACCCTGGCACGATGTAACCGCGGCTATTTAGTCCTTCATCGATAATAGCCGTATAGATGTTCAAGCTGGGATAATTCTGACTCAATTTCTGTAAAGCGGGCGGGGCAGCCACCACCGAAATCAGGCGAATTAGGGCAGGATCAACGCCTCTGCTGGTAATTTCTGCCATTGCCGTTGAAATTGATCCCCCCGTGGCTAACATCGGTTCAAGAATTAACACTCTCGTGGCCGGATCAAAACTAGCCGGTAATTTATTTAAATAACAACTCGCCTCTAGGGTTTCCTCATTTCTGGCTAAACCGAGGTGATAGGTACTAGCTAGGGGTAAAAGACTTTGCGCCCCTTCCAACAGGGCTAATCCTGCGCGTAAAATTGGGACTACGGCGATCGGTACGCTAGGATCGATAAAAGTAGCGGGACATTCCGCTAGAGGGGTTTTAACGCTAGTTTCCAGGGTCGGCAGCCATTGCCGCGCCGCTTCGTAGGTTAACCAGCGCCCTAGTTCCGTCATCGCTGTTTTAAACAGTACCGGGGGGGTATTTTGATCGCGGGCGATCGCCAGCCAATGCTTAACCAGAGGGTGTTCGGGAACATAGACGCGCAGTTGTAAAACCATGAAAACACGAGGACTCGATCGAGGGCTAAACTTTATCTTAAGCCAAAAAGCCATCAGCCTTGAATTAGTTATCAGTTTCTGAAGGCAAGGGGCGACAGGCACTCATGCAAAAGAAAGAATCTGGCAATTCTCCTACCTAAAAAGAAGGGCAAAAACTAAGTACATCAAAGCTTTTAGCTTAACCAATTAGGTTTTAGATTCGGCCTTTGGTATCGGTTATCAGTTCACTGATGACTGAAAAAGCCCTTGTCAGAGGTCTGCCCGAATATGTAACAATTTATGGGAGAAACCCCCAGCAAATTCAACGAGAAAAACATGGCAGCTACAATTAAGAAAGGAGCTTTAGTCCGCGTGGTGACGGGAAACCTAGAAAATAGCCTCGAAGCCCTAGCCAGCGATCGCCGTTTACCCAGTTATATGTTCAACTCGACAGCAGAAGTCTTGGATGTAAAAGATGATTACGCTTTGATTAAATTCTATGTTCCTACCCCCAGTGTGTGGCTAAAGCTCGAACAACTGGAACCCGCCTGATGAGGATATTGCCTCATCCATAAATCATGGTTGACTTCTACGATAAACCCCTCCCCTGTCAATCGCCCCGAGTCTCGGTTATTGGTGCCGGTAACGTCGGACGCACCTTGGCCCAACGCATCGCCGAAAAAAACCTCGCCGATGTGGTTCTCCTCGATATCGTCAATGGTTTGCCCCAGGGTATTGCCCTAGATTTGATGGAAGCTCAGGGCATAGAACTGCACGACAGCGAGATTATCGGCACTAATAACTATGAAGACACGGCAGGCTCGAATATTGTCGTGATTACGGCTGGATTAGCCAGAAAACCGGGCATGAGTCGCGATGATCTCATGAATGTCAATGCCAAAATTGTCGTCGAGGCCGCCACTAAATGCCTCCAGTATTCTCCAGAGGCCATTTTTATCGTCATCACTAATCCCCTTGATGTGATGACCTATCTAGTCTGGCAAGCAACCGGTTTACCCCCCCAAAGAGTGATGGGAATGGCGGGAGTCCTCGATTCTTCCCGTTTACAAAGCTTTATCGCCATGGAATTGGGGGTTAGTACCGCCGACGTTCATGCTATGGTTTTGGGTGGTCACGGTGATTTAATGTTACCCCTACCCCGTTACTGTACCGTCAGTGGTGTGCCGATTACCGAATTAATGGACGAGATGACGATTAATCGTCTAGTGGAGAGAACTCGCAACGGTGGGGCTGAAATCGTCAAATTACTGCAAACTGGCGGCGCTTATTACGCCCCTGCTTCCTCTGCCTGTACCATGGTCGAGACGATATTGAGAAATCAATCCCGTTTACTGCCGGCGGCAGCCTATCTCAAGGGTGAATACGGTTTACAGGATGTTTATCTGGGGGTTCCCTGTCGCTTAGGATGTCGGGGTGTGGAAAGTATTCTGGAAGTGCGTTTGACCGATGCTGAACGTCTGGATTTACACACTTCTGCCGCCTCAGTTCGTCAAAATGTTCATTTAGCCCTTGACAGTCTCAAGGTTTTGATGTAGTCAGGGTTTGCTGAAAAAGTTTGTTGGTGGGGTTAGGAGTCAGGAGTCTCCGAGT
Source organism: Microcystis aeruginosa NIES-2549 (assembly GCF_000981785.2). Lineage (NCBI taxonomy): Bacteria > Bacillati > Cyanobacteriota > Cyanophyceae > Chroococcales > Microcystaceae > Microcystis > Microcystis aeruginosa. Next base: position 3,713,784 of record NZ_CP011304.1, read on the forward strand.
CAGGAGTCAGGAGGGGAAGTCAGAATAACAGAATGACCTCGCGCACTGGGAAGCGGAACCCTTTGTGTGATAAGTTTAACTTATATAGGATCGATCAATCTTTGTGTCCTTTGTGTCTTTGTGGTTCTTCCCACTCCCTCGCCAGCAGGACTGTATCTTAGAATACATTTTACCCACCAAACCTAAGAGAACCGCTAATCTAAGAATAAGCGGCTTAAATGCGTCTTAGCTTAATACAACTCATATTTTAAGAGGGTACAGGGCAAAGAACCGTTATACAAGGGAGTGCGACGGGAAGAACGCAGACCGATTTGTTTAGTCAGTTCTTTGTTTCCCGATAAAATATAGGCTGTCCAACCCTTAAACCTCTGTTTTAAGACATCACCGAAGGATTTATATAAGGCCCCTAATTCTTCGGTATTGCCCAATCTTTTGCCGTAAGGGGGATTACAGAGAATAATCCCTCGATCGCTCGCAGGTTCTAAGTCGGTGATGCTTTGCAAGCTAAAATTAATATGGTCCTGCACTTGACAAAAATAGGCGTTATCCTCGGCCTGATGTAGAACCTCATAATCGGCATCACTAGCATAAATTGGCGCATTTAGCTGAGATTTTTGTTTTTCTTTAGCTTCCTTAACCAAAGATTGCCATAAATCCGGTTGATAGTCTGGCCATTTCTGAAATCCGAACTGGGAACGAGATAAACCGGGGGCAATATTTAAAGCTTTTAACGTCGCTTCGATGACAATGGTTCCCGAACCACAAAAAGGGTCTAAAAGCGCCATATCATCCTGCCATGCCGATAATTCTACCAAAGCAGCGGCGAGACTTTCTTTCAGAGGTGCGACTCCCATGGCCCGATGATACCCGCGACGATGTAAACTGTGACCAGAACTATCTAAACTAAGCACACAGCGATTTTTCTCGATATGAGCGTTAATTTGCAGGTCGGGGTTTTCTGTATCCACAAAAGAACGGGGATTCCCCTGTTGACGCTGTTGGTCGATAATAGCGTTTTTGATGCTTAAGGCGGTGTAATGGCTGTGATTGAGGCGATCGTTCGTTCCCGTACATTGTACCGCTAAAGTTTCCTCACTGGTGAGATAATCGCGCCAATCAATGGCTTGAATGCCATCATACAGTTCCTTCCCATCCCCACAGGGAATTTCGGCAATGGGAACCAAAACCCGAAAAATAATTCTTGACCAAAGATTGACTCGATAGAGTAGGGCCAGATCTCCCTGAAAATGGACTCCCGTGAATACGGGTTTCACTTCTTTGGCCCCTAGGAATTCTAATTCCCTAGCGGCAATTTCTTCTAGTCCCCTCGCGGTAGTAGCAAAATAGGATCGAGTCATTTCAGTTATCAGTTTTCAGGTTTCAGTTATCAGTGACTAGCACCGGTCGTTGGTAGCTTGAAATCAGAAAGATTTTAATTTTTGTCCCCTTGTAAATTCCCTTTCTGATTTGCTCAAGTCAGTTAAAATCGTCTAATACTAAATCCGTTGAGTATAGGCTACATATCAGGATAGGCAATCATGCAAGAGGCAAAAGGGAGAATAAATAATCAGTTTTTAATAACCGGATTTAGTCTAATGCCACAGGATTTAGTCGATGGGAAAATTTTGCCCAATCACGATCATAACAATCCTCTTTTGTCAAGGCAGAAATGTTTAAGAATTGTGTCCCTGTGGTCATTAGTTTTATCCCGACTCTATGGCTCTCTCCTCTCCCCTGAAGTCTTAACAAGTAATTGAGATGCACGAGCAGCTAATCTACTGGGAAACCCAAAAAATGCGTCTTTGATTGGGATCCCGTCGGGGACTTTGTTCCCCCATCACTTGCCGCGCTTGACTAGGATCAAAGCTGCGAGTAAATTGATCTCGCAATTGATTAACCCGTTCCTCTTTTTCTTGGGCTGCCAAACGCACTTCTTCTAATTTTGTTTGTTGCATCTGTTGGTAGGGTAACAAACGAGCGATCGCAAAAACTGCCGTGATCGAAAGAGCGCTATAGGCAATAATTCGCAGCCAAATCTCGATAACTTGCCAGTTTTGGGATTTATTGCCGCTTTTTGGCTTTTTTTGTGTTTTTTTGTCGGTTTGGTTTCGTGTTCGTGCGGTCATAGATTTATGAGTATAAGTAAAACCGGTCAGAAAAGTGGCTAATTACTTTTAAGTTACACCCAATCACCGATAACTGATAACCGATAACCAAAAAAACCCCAATCGGTCTATCCTATAGGTAGGTCAGACGGGATTAGGGTTTATTGAAAGCGGTTTTACTTATAAAGTTCCGTCGCTAGACGAAAAGCCAAAATCCCGGGGATTAAAGCAATTACCAGAGCGACTAAAACTTGAGTATCAGAAAGCATTGCTGATTATCTCCTCATAAAGATATTCATCCAATACTTTCCGACATCATCGGGGTTCTCTGCATCATTTCGTTACAAGACTTCATATCTCCCCACCCCGATGACGGTTATCTCCCCTAGAAAAGAAAGTTGTAAAAGCGTTAAGCTGAGGTATTGCCATGATTACATTTATTTTTACCTGCGGCCTCAATGTTAGACTCGCTCCTTGATTCATCTCTAACCCTTAGTCTAAAAACCCCGTTAATTCTGTTGGTTCTCATTGCCCTAGAAGCGGTATTATCAGCAGATAACGCCATTGCTCTCGCTTCCATAGCACAGGGATTAGGAGATCATCAGCGTCAACGTCAGGCCTTGAATATTGGCTTAGTTTTCGCCTATATTCTCCGTATGGTCTTGATTCTTACCGCCACCTGGGTGGTTAAATACTGGCAGTTTGAACTTTTGGGAGCAGTATATTTGCTCTGGTTAGTCTTTAATTACTTTGCCTCCCCCGAAGACAAGGATCACACCCATCATAGTCTCCAGTTTCAATCTCTCTGGCAAGCTATCCCCCTAATTGCCGTTACCGATTTAGCTTTTTCCCTTGATAGTGTCACCACTTCCATTGCCGTGGCCGATGATACTTGGTTGATCCTGCTTGGTGGTACGATCGGAGTAGTTACCCTGCGCTTTATGGCGGGTTTATTTATTCGCTGGTTAGAGGAATACACCCACCTAGAAGATGCTGGTTTTGTCACCGTCGGTTTGGTGGGTTTAAGATTGCTGTTGCGGGTGATTAATCCCGATTTTGTGCCGCCAGAATGGATTATGATTAGTTTAATTGCTATCCTCTTTGCTTGGGGTTTCTCAAAACGCAATGATCGAGAACCAGTAGAGAGTGATACCATCCAATCTGATAAATTGCCATAAAATAATCATCAGGAGTCAGTCATCAGTGATCGGATTTGAGTTTTCAGTTCACTGATTACTGTTTACTGTTCACTGTCGGGAGAATCCCTAGTGGTCTGTCAAAGCAATTATGTCGGATAATAGGAATGTAAATAAGCTAACCCCGAAAAACAATGCCAGCCAAACAATACATTGTCTGCTTAACTGAAGATGCCCGAATTAAATTAAAAAGATTGTATCCGTCAATAACATCTTGACAGACCACTAGACATCATTCTAAAAGTCGGCACTCAAGGGGGTACGGGGGAAAGGAATCACATCGCGAATATTGGTCATTCCCGTCATGAATTGTACCAGACGCTCGAATCCTAAACCAAAACCGGCGTGGGGAACGGAACCGTAGCGACGCAGATCTAAATACCACCACAAATCATCGGGATTCATTCCCTGTTCCTGCATTCTTTGGATTAATACATCTAATCGTTCTTCCCGTTGGGAACCGCCGATAATTTCGCCGATCTTGGGTGCTAAAATATCCATAGCAGAAACGGTTTTATTATTGTCATCTAGACGCATATAAAAAGCTTTGATTGTCTTGGGATAATTGGTGACAATCACGGGTTTTTTAAATAGTTCTTCCGCTAGATAACGTTCGTGTTCTGACTGTAAATCTACGCCCCATTCTACCGGAAACTCGAACTGACGATCGGCTTTTTCTAATAACTCGATCGCTTCACTGTAGGTAATCCGGCCAAACTCACTATTAACGATATTCTCGGCCGTACTTAACACCGTTTTATCGATACGTTCGTTAAAAAACTGCAAATCTTCGGGACAATTTTCTAGGACGAATTTAAAGATATATTTCAGAAAAGCTTCCGCTAAATCCTGATCTCCTTCCAGATCACAAAAAGCCATTTCCGGTTCCACCATCCAAAACTCGGCCAGATGACGGGAAGTATTAGAATTTTCGGCGCGAAAAGTCGGGCCAAAAGTGTAAACATTAGATAAAGCCATGGCCATTACTTCCGCTTGTAATTGTCCACTGACGGTTAAATAGGCCCGTTTACCAAAGAAATCCTCGGCAAAATTAGCTGGTTTTTTTAAATCTAAACTGGTGACAGTAAATAATTCTCCCGCACCTTCGCAGTCGTTAGCGGTAATAATGGGAGTATGTACCCAAATAAAGCCCTTTTCTTGGAAAAAAGTGTGTATAGCGGTGGCGCAAGCGTTTCTAACCCGCATTACTGCTCCTAGAGTGTTGGTTCTTGCTCGCAGATGGGCAATGGTTCTCAGAAATTCAAAGGAATGACGTTTCTTTTGTAGGGGATAATCTGGGGGACAGTCACCATAAAGGGTGATTTCGGCCGCTTTTAACTCGATATTTTGCCCTTTACCCGGGGAAGGAACCAAATTTCCCGAAACAGCGATCGCCGTTCCTGTACTAATTGTTTTTAGTACATTGTCATAATCGGGTAAAGTCGGTTCGAGGATAACTTGTAAGTTGGCTAGGGATGAGCCATCATTAACTTCCAGGAAAGTAAATTCTTTTAATTCTCGTTTTGTTCTCACCCAACCCTGCACGGTGACGGATTGATCCGGTTGTCCTGTTTGAAAGATTTCCTTGATTCTGGTAGTCATCGCTTATCCCTATGTTAAGTGGCTGAGTGGAATTAAATATAAGATGAACGTAGGTTGGGTTGAAGCATGAAACCCAACGCCAGATTATGTTACGCTACCGCTAACCCATCCTACAAATAATTGTGTCTCCCTACTTAGAACCAAAGAGTAAGTGGGTGGGTGGAATTAAATATAAGATGAACGTAAGTTGGGTTGAAGCATGAAACCCAACGGCCGATTATGTTACGCTACCGCTAACCCATCCTACAAATAATTGTGCCTCCCTACTTATTTTAGAATAGAAGGTTCAGATCAGGCTAAAATCAATCTCGAACAGGTCTCATGCTTCTGGTGGAAAAATTATTAAGTAAGCCCAAAAGCCGTAAATTAGCGATTTTTTTGGCTTTTATCGGCAGCATTCTCGCTTTACCCTTTCCTATCGCCGGTATTCATAAATTCTATCTCGGTCAACCTCTCTGGGGAATTATCTATCTTCTCCTCTGGCAAACTCCGATTCCCCGGGTGGCTTGCGCGATCGATGCAGTGTGGTATTTAATCCAAGATAACCAATTTTTGGCTAACTATTTTCCCACTGCCACCGCTGCTGCCACTGTACCCAGTTTAGAGCCTAAACAAGTAGAGGCGATCGGGGCAGCTTTAAGGGAATTAGAGAGCCTCCGGCAAGAAGGATTAATTTCTGAGTACGAATTTGAAGAAAAACGGCGACAACTACTATAATGACACCGCAAAACTGGTTAGGACGCACTTTTAACCCTTTAAAAGCCAAAATTAGCAATGATCCCTATTATCGCTTTCGTTCCCTCGATGAGATCGCTATGGCGGCACAATTGGGCATTAAAATTAATGTCAGTCAAGCGGGTGTGGATGATTGGCTGCGATTGCCGGGGATATCCATCCATCAAGCGCGGATGTTGGTGGAATTGTTGGGTATGGGGGTAGAATTGCTTTGTCTTGAAGATCTAGCCGCTGCTTTGAGTGTTCCTGTGGCTAGATTGAAAGCTTGGGAACCGATTCTAGAATTTGCCTATTATAGTCCCGAAAGTCACCTCGCACCCCCTAAAATCAATCCTAACACCGCCTCGATCGAGCAGTTAACCACCCTACCCCTGATCAGCGATAATTTAGCAGCTGCCATTATTAAAAATAGAGAAGAACAGGGATTATTTAAGAATATTGTGGATTTTAAAGGGCGTTTATCCCTAGACGCTCAGGAAATCTCCCAATTAATGCACTTTTTTCAGTTTTAATCCCAAATCCTCAGAACAGGAGTCAGGAGACAGGAGATAGGAGATTATTTTTATTTATTCTCCCCACACCCCACTTCCCACTTCCCAGCAAATCTAAATGTCTTCAGATTCCTCGCCATCACTAGGGGGAACTAGGGCGACAGCAGCGATCGCATCGTCCTCATCGAGTTTTTGTACCCGGATACCTCCGGCCGATCGCGATTGAGGAGTAATCGCATCGACGGATTGACGGATGATAATGCCCCGTTCGGTGATAATCATAAATTCCTCGTTGGGGTTAACAACGTGCAGAGCCGCTAATTTATCGTTCTTTTTGCGGAATTTAATCACTCTGACTCCTAATCCCGCCCGATTTTGCAGACGTAGGAGGGTAACGGGAACCCGTTTTCCTAGTCCTGCCATGGTAATTGCTAACACCCAGGGGCCATTATTAGCCACTTCGGGGTTAATTTCTTCGCTTTCGTCCTCGGTTTCTTCTTGGTTAGATTCAGCGATTTGGGCGACAATTTGACTAGGCAGAATGTCCATACTAATTAATTCGTCACCTGAGCGCAATTTCATCGATTTTACGCCTTTAGTTGCCCTTCCCAAGGAGCGCAATTGTTGACTATCGGCCTTAAAATGAATTGCCATCCCCTGACGAGAACCGATAATGACGCTATCTTCCTCTTTAGCCAAGCGAACCCAACGCAGTTGATCACCGTCTTCGAGAGAAATGGCGATTAAACCGTTCGATCGAATATTACTAAAGGCAGCGAGGGCGGTTTTCTTGATAAATCCCTTTTGTGTGAGCATAATCAGGTAATTATCCTCGCTGAACTCGCTGACTGCCACCACCGAGGTGATTTTCTCCCCTTTGGGAATCTCTAACAGTTGCACGATGGGAACCCCGCGAGCGGTGCGGGAACCGGTGGGGATATGATAGGCATTGAGACTATAGACAACCCCGCGATCGGTGAAAAAGAGGACGCTATCGTGATCGCGGCAGGTGATAAAGTGATCGATGCCGTCGTCTTCTTTCATTTTTGCGCCAGCTTTGCCCCTTGTCGCCCGATTTTGGGACTCAAAGGTATTAACGGGCATTCTTTTGATGTAACCCTGTTCAGTGACGAGAATTAAGGCCTGTTCGTTGGCAATCAGGTCAGTTTCGGCGATTTCTCCTTCCCGTTGTTCAATATGACTGCGACGGGGGGTAGCGTGAATCGTTTTGATCTGTTGCAGTTCTTCCTCGATAATGCTGTCGATCCGTTCTTTTCTGGCTAAAATATCCTGAAGATCGCCGATTTTTGTCAGTAATTCCCCGTGTTCTTGCTGAATTTTCTCCGATTCTAGGGCGGTTAACCGTCGCAGCTGCATTTGTAGGATTGCGTCCGCTTGCACCTCTGAAAGACCAAAATTCTGCACTAATCCCTCTTTTGCACTAGCTGTGTCGGCAGCACTGCGAATCAGGGCAATGACTGCATCGAGACTAGCGAGGGCAATTAGTAAACCCTGAAGGAGATGATCTCTTTCCTCGGCCTTGCGGAGTTCATAACGGGTACGACGGGTGATAACTTCTAGGCGAAAATCGAGGAAAACCCGGAGAAACTCCCTTAAAGTCAGTAATCTCGGTTCGTTATCGACTAATGCCAACATATTCGCCCCAAAATTGGACTGGAGGGGCGTTTGTTTATAAAGATTGTTGAGGACGACGCGGGGATAGGCATCTCGTTTCAGTTCGATCACCACCCGGATGCCGTCGCGATCGCTTTCGTCCCGCACATCGGAAATACCGTCTATTTTGCGATCATTGACCAAATCGGCGATTTTTTCGATTAATGCCGCTTTATTGGTTTGATAGGGCAGTTCGGTGATGATAATAGCATCTCGATCGGGTCTTCCCCTTTGTTCGATGGTTTCAATGGTGGCCACTCCCCGCAGGGTAATGGAACCGCGGCCGGTGGTGTAAGCTTCCTGAATGCCGTCTCTACCGAGGATATGTCCCCCGGTGGGAAAGTCCGGCCCTGGGATATAACGCTGTAATTCCGTATCGGTGAGATCGGGGTTATGGATGAGGGCAACGGTTCCATCGATAATCTCGGCCAGGTTGTGGGGGGGGATATTGGTGGCCATCCCGACGGCGATACCCGATGAGCCATTAATTAGCAGTTGCGGGACTCTAGAGGGTAAAACCACGGGTTCCTGTTGGGAACCATCGAAGTTATCGGCAAAATCGACGGTTTCTGACTCGATATCCTGTAGTAGGGCGTTGGTGGCCAGGGTGTGCAGACGACACTCGGTATAACGCATGGCCGCCGGGGGATCGTTATCGATCGATCCGAAGTTACCATGACCGTTAATCAGGGGATCGCGCATGGAGAAATCCTGGGCCATGCGGACGAGAGCATCGTAAACGGCAGTATCCCCGTGGGGGTGGTATTTTCCTAATACTTCCCCGACGACTCTAGCGCATTTGCGGAAGGGGCGATCGGGGGTTAATCCTAGTTCGTACATCGCGTAAAGAATGCGCCGGTGTACGGGTTTCAGTCCGTCCCTAGCGTCGGGCAAGGCTCGCCCAACGATGACGCTCATGGCGTATTCTAGGTAGGAACGGGACATTTCATTGCTTAAGTCTGTGGGGACGACATGATCCTGGGCGGCGGTCATAGGGGGGTTAACTCCAATAACAAGGCAAAAAAGCGTTTTTGTGATTAAATTCGCTAAAAGTCGGGTTTTTACCCTTTTGATGTGCAGAATATGCCCATTTGTACGACTATTTTACCATAAAATCCCTCTTTTTTGGGGTTTGAGGCGGCACTCAAACTTTTGCCGAAAGTCTCTTCCCTCATTCGGGCCCGATCTTGACACTTTGTGGACTATCTGTCACAATATTGTTATGTAGGACATTTGTTCTTAAAGTAATGGATTTGCAATTGTCATTATTTCTAAATCCTCCAATAAAGTCCGAAAACTATGCACGGGAAAGTTATCTTGATTCCGTTTTTTCTCTTGAGGATTGATGATTCTTGCCCCAATCATCGCCACCACTAAGTTTCTGATTCGGGAGGATTTTTCACTGATTATTTTATCTAAACCCAATTTTTTAATCGTCTCTAAAATAGCCATCACATGACCATGAGGAAGACTTCTAATCACTTCAAAGTGATCGGGAATGCCTTCATTCATTGACAGTTTTGCCCCTTTGAAAGCCAGTTTCAGATTGTTGATATGGCGCTTTTCACGTTACTGAGGTATCGACAAGTTTTGCCAACAAAGGGTTTAAGCCCCTTGCCCATGCCTCATTCTGATGAAAACTGCTATAGTCATTTCAATTAAGATTGAGAATATCAATGCCAGAGTTCATAAGGGTTTAACCAGTCTAGAGTGTATCAGACTTATCTGGAATGACTATATATGACCGCCATTTTAGCCTAAACTTCTCCCACTTGTCTATTAAGAATTACAATAAACATGGGTACATCAAGAAAAGTTAATGGGTGTATCCATTGATGGATAAGGGTTTTTGGCTATTGTAGTAGATATGTATGGGGGAAGTTCAGGAATAGTGATAGAAACAAGAATTAAGCAGATTGCACCGTCCGGCAATCTGCTTTTCATTACTATTCCTAACCTGAGTTCGGTTTAAGGGAATTTTGCCATAGCTTCCACGAAAGAATAGGAGTTTCAGGCTACGGTAGCATCAGGGTTTTAGCTTATCCCGAACTGAGGTTATTCCTAGCTTTTAGAGTTTGAAACCACCTAATCTCAAAGCCTAGTGCTATGCCACCTTGAAAGTCTATTCTACGGTTAGAATACTAGATCGGCCGAGTAGTAGTTGCTAAATAAGGCATCGCTGTTGTTGTAGGAGGAGTTGTAGGCAGAGCCATACTCTGACCCTAGACCATAATAACCGCCATAGGATGAGACATTATAGGTGGTTGAGTAACTGGGTGTCCCGACTCCATCATAGTCCCCACCGCCATCATAGTAGCTGCTGACGTAGATGTTGGTGTTACTGCCACTATAACCCGTATCATAACCATAGTCATAGACGTAGTCGATGGAATAGGAGCCGTAGTTGTAGGTTTCGTTGTAGTAACCAGTCAGGTACTGTCCACTATAGTAGCCTAGAGAACTGTCTCCATAACCGTAACCCGTATAGGAGTCTCCGTTGCCATAGTAGTAGGTGTAACTGAAGTATATGTCGTTGCCACCACTGGTATCGGCCGAGTAGTAGTTGCTAAATAAGGCATCGCTGTTGTTGTAGGAGGAGTTGTAGGCAGAGCCATACTCTGACCCTAGACCATAATAACCGCCATAGGATGAGACATTATAGGTGGTTGAGTAACTGGGTGTCCCGACTCCATCATAGTCCCCACCGCCATCATAGTAGCTGCTGACGTAGATGTTGGTGTTACTGCCACTATAACCCGTATCATAACCATAGTCATAGACGTAGTCGATGGAATAGGAGCCGTAGTTGTAGGTTTCGTTGTAGTAACCAGTCAGGTACTGTCCACTATAGTAGCCTAGAGAACTGTCTCCATAACCATAACCCGTATAGGAGTCTCCGTTGCCATAGTAGTAGGTGTAACTGAAGTATATGTCGTTGCCAGCCATATATTAAATCCTCACCAGATAATGAGAAAAGAAAGTTATGAAACAAGAGATGCCGAGCGTTTTTTATACTAGCCAGACGCTCCGAATCTCAGAGGGGACAGAGGAGTATTTAGGGTTTGAATTAGGTTAGGGACAATTTTCCTCCCCCTCGTCCTATCCTACACCAAATATTAAATGGTAATCTTTAACATTTATGTAGATTATGCTGAAAAAGACTGAAATGCCTATAGGAAAAAGGTTTCGACTCAATAAAGTCTAGAAGAAAGGCACAAAAAAGGGTAACTGCCGAGGCTGACGGGGTGACAAGCAGATTGAAAGTGAGACACTAGGCTTCAACCTCGTTGTCACCCCTTCGGCTAGTTTAGTTGTTCGGGTGACGAAACCCCATCTGGTTTATCAAAAATTCGAGCTAAAAAATCCTCTCCTGGTCGGCAAAAAAGCGGAAAGTGAATATATTTTACTGATCAGGGATAAAGAACAGCAAATAGAAGTTAAAATTAATCTCAGTCCCGAAAATTATCGGCAATTTCTAGAAACCATGACTGAGGAACAATAATGTGGCAGGGAAACCTAGAACTAATTTACAAGCAAAAAAATCTCGCAACCGAGATTAATCACGTCTATGCTACCGCCCCTTTAAAAGTACAAAGACCTTTTTATCCCGAAGGAAAAAACCTTTGTCATACGGTGATTTTACACACTGCGGGGGGAATAGTTGGCGGTGATGTTCTGCAACAAAAAATTCATCTCCAAGCCGCTACTAATGCCCTGATTACCACTGCTTCTGCTGGAAAAGTTTACCAGAGTAACGGTCAGATGGCACAGCAATTAATCGAGATTAAAATCGATGACAATGCCAGTTTAGAATGGCTACCCCAAGAAACAATTATCTTTAATGGTGCGGCATTTCGCCAACATTTACGAGTGGATTTAGGGGAAAATAGCAGTTGGTTGGGATGGGAAATTACCCGTTTTGGTCGCAGTGCGCGAGGGGAGAAATTTTTAGCGGGAGAATGGCATTCTAATTGGGAAATTTGGCGCTCAGGACAACCTTTATGGCTCGATCGATCCTGCCTGTTGGGTGGTAAAATGATCGAGGGATTTTCTGGTTTAAATGATAGCGCCCTGATCGGTACTTTAGTTTATATCGGTCAACCGGTGGGCAGAAATTTAATCGAGAAAGTGAGAGATTTTTCCCTAGAAGGAGAGATGGGAGTTACTAGCACTTTAGGAGATGGTCTTTTATGTCGTTATCGGGGTAATTCTAGCGGTGAAGTGCGACAATGGTTTCAGCAGGTTTGGCAAATTTTAAGGCGAGAAATGAGCGATCGAGAGGCAATTATTCCGCGAGTTTGGTTATCTTGGTAAAAGCGGCGGCTCTCCCCGGTTTGGTGGGTAAAATGTATTCTAAGATACAGTCTTGCGGGCGAGTGAGTGAAACGAACCACTCCAGACACAAAGGACACAGAGATCGATCACTACTATATAAGTTAAACTGATCACACAAAGAATAAGAGAGCCGGGCGGTCAATTTTAATTTTTTCAAGTCACTTGAATGCCTGTATCGGTGATTGGCGCTATCCAAAATTGTAGATCGGGAGCGACGAGAATTTCCCGGGCTTTTTTAACGATGGTTTCCGCCACTTCCTGAGATGAACAGAGAGTAAAAACCGTCGGGCCAGAGCCTGACATCATCGTTCCCAAGCCGCCTAAATCGCCCAGAACCTGTCTTAACTCGGCTACGAGGGGAAATTCGGGTAAAACCACCTTTTCGAGGTCATTGTGGATAAATTTGCCGATAGCGGCTGGTTTTTTCTGGGCGATCGCTTGTACCAAAGCCCCGGAACTCACCTGCTGACGGCGGTGATGAAAGTCCTCTGGAGAAGACAGATAGGTATCTTGAAATTTTTGCCGATAGCTTTGGTAGGCCCAGGGTGTAGAAACGGATAAATGATCGTATTTGGCTAAAATCACCCATAATCCGGTTAGAGGAGCGATCGGATCGAGAATTTCTCCCCTTCCCGTACAGATAACCGTTCCTCCTGTCACACAAAAGGAAGTATCGGATCCCAATCTTGCCGCTAAAGTTTCTAATTCCGGACGGGTTAACCCTAATTCCCAGATTAAATCGATGCCAACTAACACCGCCGCCGCGTTGGTGGAACCCCCCGCTAAACCGGCAGCCACGGGAATATATTTCTCGATGATGATATCGATGCCGCCGTAATTGGCAAAGAGGCGGGGGAATTCCCTCGCCATCAAAGTGGCGGCCCGATGGGCGAGATTACTGCTATCTTGGGGGACGAGGGGATGAGAGCAAAAGAGGCGGAATTCCTGCAATCCGTTGGGCCGGAGAGTGATGCGATCGCATAATGCCACCGTCTGCATCACCATGACTAACTCGTGGAAACCATCAGGGCGATCGCCAACGATTTCTAGATATAAGTTAATTTTAGCGGGGGCTAGAAGGGTATAACTGTGCATTTGTCAAGAAAAAAAATCTAAAATTTTGGTAATTGACCTAATTTTTCCGCCAAGTCAATCCATTGCGATAAACTGAGATCTTCGGCGCGAGCGAGGGGATTAATTTCTAATTGTGTCAGGATTTGGCTTAATCGATCGCTATCCAGACAATTTTTTAGATTATTGCGTAACATTTTGCGCCGGTTGGCAAAACCCCAGCTAATTAAAGTGGACAAAAAGGCAGCATTACTGACATTATTCGGCAAAACACGGGGTAAAAGCTGAATTACCGCCGAATCCACCTGGGGAGGTGGGGAAAAGGCCCGCCGGGGGACATCACAAATCCATTGACAATCGGCAAGGTATTGAATGCGGACGCTGAGAGCGCTGTAAGCTTTGGTGGAGGGGACAGCGACTAATCTTTCGGCGACTTCTTTCTGGACTAAGAGGGTAATACTCTGGTACGGGGGGGTGAAGGGATGGGCGATCGAACCGAGCAGCTTTTCGAGGATCGGACCGGTGATATTATAGGGAATATTAGCCACTACTTTATTAACCGGCGGCAGTTGCTCCGGTTTAAGGCTAAGAAAGTCGCCCGGGATGAGATGAAAGTTATCTTGTTGGCCAAATTTTTTATTTAAAATTGTCCATAGATCTCGATCGATTTCTACAGCGACAACCAATTGAGCGCCATCGAGAAGACGACGGGTTAAAATGCCTGTACCCGGGCCGATTTCTAATACCCGATCCTCTGATTGTAAATTAGCGGCTCCGATGATGCGATCAAGTATCGATTCATCTTTTAACCAATGTTGTCCAAAACGTTTACGCGGTTGAATTTTCATACCTCTATTTTAAAATCAGAGGGTTGTCCTCGACAATAACACCCCTGAAAATATGGGCCATGCGATCGATAACCGCATCAATTATCATAGAGCCTAGACAAAGATAGCAAAAAAATTAGATACAATGTCAGATTTGAACGATGTTTTCGCAATTGTAGCCGGAGCGGTTCCGGGGGCGTTATCTCGTTATCATATTACCGAATGGACAAAAGCAAAATTCGGCTTGCGCTTTCCATCTGGAACCTTTATTATTAACTTAACCGGCTGTCTAGCTATCGGTTTCTTTTTGGCTATTTTACCCAGTTTTCCCTTTTATTCCCACGAACTAGATTTAATGGTGAGAACCGGATTTTTAGGAGCCTATACCACCTTTTCTACCTATAGTTTAGATATCCTGATACTCTGGCGCAATCAACAAAATTTTCTCAGTCTTTTTTTTGCCGTTGCTAGTATCATTTTCGGATTGATTGCCGTGAGAATTGGGGCAGCTATTGCCCAAGTTTTTCTAGGTTAATTCTCCAATTTATTGAATATTGAAGGGCAGGAGAGACAGCATGGATTGTTTCAGAGGACGTTATGGTTTATCCGTGGCGATTGGGGCTATTTTTGGAGCCTTGAGTCGTTTTTATATTGCGAAATTAATTGAAAGTATCTTCGGTCAAGAATGGCAATTTTTTGGGACATTTTTTGTTAATGTTTCTGGCTGTTTAATTATTGGCTATATCTTTACTATAGTCAGGGAAAATATTCGCATAATTTCCCCAGAATTAGGATTGATGGTTGCCACGGGTTTTTGTGGTTCCTATACAACTTTTTCTACCTATAGTTTGGAGGTCAACAAGTTTTTAGAGCGGGGAAACATGACTTTTGGCTTAATTTACTGCTTTGGCAGTGTTCTTGGGGGGATGATGGCGCTTAAAATTGGAGTTATTTTAGCAAGAACAGGTTTTCCTAGATGAGTTATTAAATAGATTTTGCGTCTGATCCCCCCTGCCCCTAGGGTTGATTCATAGTAGGGTTGATTCATGAATCAACCCTACTACCTTAATAAGGGGGGTGTCTGACAACTTTTAACACCTAACTACTTAAGCATCTCAGCACAATTGAGACCATCTTTTTCCTTTTCTACCCAGTCTTAACAAGTGATGTCTCGATTGGTTTGAAACCAACTGCCTTCGAGTAATCTTAGTATATGGACTGTTTTGACATTTTCAGACCCCTAAGGGGTATAGAGGGGTATTTTCCCAAGATTATCGCCCCGATAAAACCCGTTCCACCCGTCACCAAAGCACCCATTGTTAAAACTTTCCCCTGTTTTCACTTCCTATCGGTAATTGAAATTTAATCACTTTAACTCTGTCATTACTATACCTTAAATCTTAGTCAAGATTTAAGCTTTTCTTGATACAATTTGAGGGCGGGTTATCTTAGACTAAGAACAGCCAATCTTCAGTAAAAACACTCCTATGGATACATCTCCAGACACAACTTTTGTTTGTCCGATTATCATCGAAGACGACAGAACAGGATTAGACACAGAAACTATCCGACGGGCTTTAAGGGATAATTTACTCTATATTCAAGGTAAATTACCAGAATTAGCCAGCAAAAACGATCTTTACATGGCCCTAGCCTATACAATCCGTGATCGTTTATTGCATCGTTGGTTAACCACCCAACAAACCTATATAAAAAAAGATGTCAGAACCGTTTGTTATCTCTCGGCCGAATTTTTAGTCGGCCCCCATTTGGCCAATAATTTAATCAATCTCGGCATCTACGAACAAGTCCAAAAAGCTGTCAGCGAATCGGGATTAAAACTAGAACAATTAATTGCCCAGGAAGAAGAACCGGGGTTAGGAAATGGTGGTTTAGGTCGTTTAGCTGCCTGTTATCTCGATTCCCTTTCTACCCTAGAAATTCCAGCTATTGGTTATGGTATTCGCTACGAATTTGGTATCTTTGATCAAGAAATTCACGACGGTTGGCAGGTGGAAATAACCGATAAGTGGTTACAGTATGGAAATCCCTGGGAAATTGCCCGACCGGAATCATCGGTAGAGGTAAAATTTGGCGGTTATACCGAATCCTATACCGACGAAAATGGTAATTATCGCAGTCGTTGGATTCCCGATTATGTAGTCAAAGGAATTCCCTACGATACCCCAATTCTCGGCTATCGAGTTAACACCGCTAATACCATGCGTTTATGGAAATCAGAAGCTTGCGAATCTTTTGATTTTGGTCGCTTTAATCGTGGCGATTATTATGGTGCGGTGGATAATAAAGTTCACTCGGAAAATATCAGTAAAGTTCTCTATCCTAACGATGAACCAATTCAAGGCAAAGAACTGCGTTTAGAACAGCAATATTTCTTTGTTTCCTGTTCTCTACAGGATCTGATTCGTATTCACTTATACGAGAATCCCAGTCTCGATAATTTTCATCAAAAATGGTCGGTACAATTGAATGATACTCACCCTTCCGTCGGGGTAGCTGAGTTAATGCGCTTGTTAATTGATGTGCATCATTTCGATTGGGATAAAGCTTGGTTTATTACTCAAAATACCTTCGCTTATACCAATCATACTCTTTTGCCAGAGGCTTTAGAAAAATGGCCTTTGAGTATTTTTGGTCGTCTTTTACCCCGATTAATGGAAATTATCTACGAAATTAACCATCGTTTCTTGGATAAAATTCGCATTATTTATCCCCATGATGACGGCAAAATGTCCCGTTTGTCTATAATCGATGAAAGCGGCGAAAAATACGTCCGTATGGCTCACCTCGCCTGTGTGGGTTCCCAGGCAATTAATGGGGTGGCAGCCCTCCATACAGAATTACTTAAAAAAGATGTTCTGCGCGACTTCTATGAACTCTTTCCCGAAAAGTTTAGCAACAAAACCAATGGAGTTACTCCCCGGCGCTGGATAGTTTCTAGTAATCCCCGCTTAACTTTTGCCATTACCGAAAAAATCGGCGAAAATTGGATTAAATATCTGGAGGATTTACGCGGTTTAGAAAACTATGTGGATGATGGGGGATTTCGGGACTCTTGGCGACGAATTAAATACGATATTAAGGCAGATTTAGCCAATTATATCGATAAAAAAGTCGGCATTAAAGTTGATCCTAGTACCCTCTTTGATGTCCAGGTAAAACGCATTCACGAATATAAACGGCAACATCTCAACGTTTTGCATATCGTCACTCTCTATCATCGCCTCAAAAATAATCACAATCTTGATATTACCCCCCGTACCTTTATTTTTGGTGGTAAGGCAGCCCCGGGTTATTTTATGGCGAAATTAATCATTAAATTGATTAATTCTGTGGCAGAAGTGATCGACAATGATCCGACAATTGGAGGACTTTTAAAAGTGGTTTTCCTACCTGATTATAATGTCACCTTCGGTCAACGGGTTTATCCGGCTGCCGATTTGTCTGAACAAATTTCCACCGCCGGGAAAGAAGCTTCAGGAACTGGTAATATGAAATTCTCTATGAATGGTGCCTTAACTATCGGCACTCTCGATGGGGCAAATATCGAAATTCGTGAAGAAGTGGGGGCGGAAAATTTCTTTCTTTTTGGCTTGACAACTGAGGAGGTTTATGCTAAGAAGGCCGCTGGTTATAATCCCCAAGAATACTATTACCATAACGAAGAATTGCGGGCAGTATTAGACCTCATTGGTTCGGGATTTTTTAGCCGGGGTGATAGTAGTTTATTCCGCCCGCTTGTGGATAATCTTATCTACAATGATCCCTATATGTTACTGGCCGATTATCAGTCCTATATCGACTGTCAGGAAGGAGTCGGTCGCGCTTATAAAGATCAAGAACATTGGAGTCGTTTAGCGATTCTTAATGTGGCCCGCATGGGAAAATTCTCTAGCGATCGATCGATTCGGGAATATTGCGAGGAAATCTGGCGGATACAACCGGTAAAGATTGAATTACCCGATTATACTCAAGCTAATGCCGGTTTATCGGTAAATTAGAACCAATCTAGGCAGTGGGGCTGTGTTTATCTATCCCACTGCCCACAGGATAACCAGCCTTGGGCGACTCTAATCTAGATTTCTACGGGATTGACGGGGCTCGAACCCGCAACTTCCGCCGTGACAGGGCGGTGCTCTAACCAATTGAACTACAATCCCATTTTTGCGACAATTCTGATTGTAACTTCATCATTAGGGTTATGTCAAGTACCTCTGGGAAAATTTTTTTGAGGGGGAGGGGAAGTGGGAAACAATTCATAACTGGGTTTTTAAAGTTGGATTGGGATCAATCCTGAATTAAAGCCAAAAAATCCCCAATTAGGGACCGGACCTTCTTTACAATGGGATTGTAATTAAGCTTGTTGGGAGCCTGAGCTATGACTAACCCGAATTCGATCGAACAGCTATCGCAGGAATTACTCGATCTAGACCAAGTAGATGCCGATACTGGGGCAGATTTGCGGCAAAAAGCCCAAGAAATCCTCGCTGAAACCAGTATTGACCTCCTGATTCGAGAAGCGATCGCAGATAGTCTCAGTCAAGGCAATCAACTACTTACCCTCAAAACCGTCGGCAGGGAGGAAAGTTACTAGCACATTTGGGGTCAAAAGTCAAGATGAAAGAAAAAATTTTTTTTATCTGGCTGGGGCGATTTTTGGCCTCTTTTGGGCTGTTATCGGGGATAAGTGCCTGTAATTCCCCTCTTTTGATCACTCCTCAAGTTCCCGCCGGTGGTTTAAATAGTTTTGCTCCCGATCAATTTCCCAGTTATAGTGCTGATGGTCGCTATTTAGCCTTCGCTTCCGATCGCTCCGGTCGTCGTAGTATATATTTATTCGATCTGCAAGAAAAGCGCTTAGTTAATCTCCCTAACCTAAATCGTGGCGATTCTAGCCAAGATCAGCCATCCCTGAATGCTGACGGTCGTTTAATTGCCTATATCTCCAGCGAACGCGGTAAAAGTGATGTCATGGTTTATGATCGTTCCCAGTCCCGTGCAACCCTATTAACCGCTAACCTGCGGGGAAGCGTCCGCAATCCCACCATTAGCGGTGATGGTCGCCAAATTGCCTTTGAAACCAACCAAGACGGTCAATGGAATATTGCGATCGTTAACGGACAATTTTAAATTTGTTCTACTCGGTCTTAATCGTTAAAACCTGCGGAGGAGTTGCATCGGGTGGATATAAAAAATTTACCTGTACTACACGCCAATCCCCCGGAGGAATAGTCAGAGTCACTAAAGATTGCCCCTCTTGTCCGCGTCTTTGGACGAGATGGAAAAATCTGCTTTGTGCCTGTCCTTGGTCATCGCTATAATTGACGGCTACTGTTCCCCGAAAAAACACTTGTGGGGCAGCCGGATCGAGAAAACGCAAACCCTGCCCAATAACATCCTCTTTAATCGGTGTTTCTAGCGCAATAGTCACCGTTTTCGCCTCATCACTTCGATTAAATAGAGGTAAACTTAACCCATATTCCACACCGTAATTACCATGAGCTTGATAGGCCGTATCGGGATAGCGAACTAACATACTAGCACTTTGATTTTGTTCCGTTCCCAGTTTGCCCCCGGGTAGGGTACTAATCCCATAGGCTATAGATTGACCAGAATCAGGAATATTTAACCATAAAGAAGCTCGATCGACCAATCGGGCCTGCCAAGCTGAACCTTGGGACACCCCCGCTACCCGTCCATAAATTATCTGTCCTTGACTATGGGGAGGAGTGGGCGCTCGATCTCGCGGAGTCGATAAATCGCCTCTTTCCAGCAAATTTTGCCACTCTGTCAGATTTGGTGGTCTTTCCTGCCCATTTTCGTCTAGGGGCGCATAAAGAGCTAAACTAGCAGCGTAGAGAAGACCGTCACTTTCCAGACGGAGATAAGTGGATCTCCCGTTTAAGGGTGGAGTCAAATCGCGCACGGGAATCGCCGCATTTAAGACCATAAAACTCTCCCCCGCCGGAATAATAATCCTATCGGGAAAAATATCCTGACGCTGCCCCATTAAAATATCCCCCATTACCCGACTTCCCGGCCCGGCAAAAACTGTCCCCTGATTATTTTCCACTTGTGCCGGTAAATCGATAAAAGCTGCATCGGGTTGACTCAAATAACTGGCCCCTTGCAGAATTTTAACGGTGACGGGATTAGGACTAGGATTGTGGAGTAATATCCCCAAATAAAGGGTGCGTAAATTATCGGGAAAATTCCCCCTCGCTACATGGTGGGCAAAAATATCAAAGCGTCCCTGAAAAGCATAATTTAAATGGGCCGAGGGGAAACTTTTCTCTTGGGGGGGAAAAGTGGAAAGCAAAATCCCTTCTCCTAGCAATAATTCGGGACTATTGCTGTTAAAAACGGGAACTTGATCTAGTTGATTCGGCAAAGGACGCACCTGCGCCGGTCGGATTATTTCTACAATAGGAGGAGTTTGGGCAATGGGTAGTAAAAAAGGTAACATCACACAAATTACCATCTCAAGATAATTATTTTTTGATCATAGCATTACTGGCTCGCTCAATTTAGATAGTATTCTGTTTGTCCATATCTAGAGGATTGGTTAATATTTCTTTGGGGTGTTAAGTAGTTGGTTATAATTAAATTAAAAATCGATTTTGCCTTTAATCCCCCCTTGATAAGGTAGGGTTGATTCATGAATCAACCCTACCCTTGATAAGGTGGGTGTCTGATAATTTTTAACGCCTACCTACTTAAGTACAATCAAGAAAAATTATCAAATTTACCAATCTTTATTTGCTCTTGCCATTGAGCAAATCTATTGTCATCATAGACTAAAATCTAGATGTAGCCGATGTCTAGATATCGATCGAGCCAGAATTGTTATGATAAATTCATGAAGTTTTATAACAGTATTTGCCCGTGAACAGGAACCAAATTGACTATCTCAGGATTAGTTTAATCGATCGCTGTAACTTTCGCTGTCAGTATTGTCTGCCTGAAGATGCAGAATTGGCATCTGTTCGAGCGCAAGATTTACTCACCCGGGAGGAAATTCTTACTTTAGTCAAAAATGTCTTTATTCCCCTCGGTTTCCGCAAATTTCGCCTTACTGGTGGGGAACCTCTCTTACATCCCGAAGTAGTGGAGATTGTGCGCGATATCGCCTCTTTATCTGCCACTAGCGATTTAGCCTTGACCACTAATGGCTATTTACTTGACAATTTAGCCGAAATGTTGTATGAAGCCGGACTAAGAAGGATTAATATCAGTTTAGACTCCCTCGACCCGGACACTTTTGATAAAATTATCGGTAATCGCGGCCGGAGTCGTTGGCAAAAAACTTGGGCAGGTATTCAAGCGGCCCAGAGAGTGGGTTTTGACCCCTTAAAATTGAATGTGGTGGTGATTCCGGGGATAAATGAGGCAGAAGTAGAAGATTTAGCGGCTTTGACCATCGATAAGCGTTGGCACGTCCGTTTTATCGAGTTTATGCCCATCGGTAACGGTGATTTATTTCAAGAAAAAGCTTGGATTGCGAGCGAGGAATTAAGGGGGCGAATTCGGGCAAAATGGGGCTTAAATGAGGGTCAAGTGCGGGGAAATGGTCCGGCCGATGTTTTTCAAATTCCGGGGGCTAAGGGTACAATTGGCTTTATTAGTCAGATGTCGGAGTGTTTTTGCGATCGCTGCAACCGCCTACGTCTCTCGGCCGATGGTTGGTTGCGTCCCTGTCTCCTCAACGAAACCGGACAAATTGACCTAAAAACTGCCCTCCGTCAGGGAATTTCGCCGGCAGAAATCAGGGAAAGAGTGCGGGAATTAATAGAACTGAAGGCAGAAATAAACTTTAAACTGCGTGATTCCGGCACATCAAGTGGCATTTATACCCGTACTATGTCCCAAATTGGCGGCTAAAAATCTACTGTCCGAATTCTATTCTAGCCTGTTCTACCATTTCCACGGTAACTCGATCGGAACCGGCATGACGAGCTAATTCTTCTATCCTTTGACGCGCTTGGGAACGAACAAAATAGGGAATATTTTTCAGTTTTGCTTTTGCTTCTGCAGTCCATTGTAGTTGATCGGAAAAATCTAGATCTTCCATAGATTTAACATATAGTAGTCCGTCTATTATACCAAAAAAGATTAGCTATTTTGAGATAATGAGTTTCCTGATAGCGACTCTTTTTGACCTTTCTCTTAATTTTAGGTTTCTGCTAGGTCGAAATTTACTCTTTGATATAAATCTTGAAAAGAAATCTGCCAATCTACCGACAGCAATTGTAAAACCGCATTTTCCCCCGTGACGAAATCAATTAACCATTGATCATCCTTTTGTTTATAGTAACGTTCCACACTATAACTAGATTGTTCGATCAGAATATATTCCTGAAAAGTTGGCAAGGAACGATAGAATTTAAACTTATCCCCTCGGTCATAAGCTTGGGTAGAATTAGAGAGAACTTCAACAATAATTAAAGGATTGATCACGTTAGATTGACTATTACCTTGATAGAGAGGTTTACCTTGAATCACCATCACATCAGGATAGGTGTAAATGCTATAATCTGACAGCCATAAACGCACCGTTTCCATGTAGGTATAATAATCTTGATTATTGATATTTAAGGGAAAATTACGGCAAAAATTTAGACAAATCTGATTGTGATTAGTGGTGGCTCCTACCATTGGGATAATTTCTCCTTGACGATATTCATTTTTATCTTCGGACGTTTCCTCTAGGGCGAGATATTCTTCGGGAGTATAATATTTAGTTTCAGTAGCGCTTAACATTTTTGACTCTCCTTCCTATTCTATTTTCTAGGATACAGCATTTCTCTAAAAAGAGACAAAGTTATCCTTGAGGAAGGTTATCAATTGAGTGGCTCGGATTATATTTTTTCCTTAATCTCCGGCAAAAAATGCTGAGAAATCCACAATTAAAAATCTAACTATCAAAATTGCTCACGCCAAGGGTTAAGATAAACTAGATAAATAGTTTTATGTTTAGTTTCTCCTATGTTTAACTGGTTCCGTCGTCAGAAAGTCCAACCCGAACAAGAACAAGCACCCCCCGCACCCGTAGAGGAAACCGCCAGCGAGGCAACCAGTCAGGAAGAGTATTTAGATTGGGCCAAAAAAGCCTTTAAAAATATTCAAGAGAAAAAAGCCACGGCCGAGGCCGTCGTGAGCGAAACCCCTGAAACATCTATTGCTGAAACAGAACCTCCGCAAGAGGAAGAACCAGTTAAAGAAGAAGAAACCGAGGATAATACCCCCGCATGGCTGAAAAAATCCGATCGCCTCGAAATTCTCAAAGAAACCGCCATCGAAACCCCCACAGAACCAGATGAGGATTTTATCTGGTCGGCCAAAGTTTTAGCCAATCAGGGACGACAAGCAGAGGACGTTTCCGAAGAAGAAATCACCTGGTTAAAAAAATTGCGTCAGGGTTTAGGCAAAACGCGTCGCAGCTTGGTCAATCAGCTTAAGGCCGTGGTCGGTCAGGGTCCCCTCAATCAAGATGCAGTGGAGGAAATCGAAGCTTTATTGCTTCAGGCCGATGTGGGGGTAGATGCCACCGATTATATTATCACTACCCTCCAAAATAAGCTAAAACAGGAAGCTCTGCCCCCCGAAAAAGCGATCGAATATCTCAAAGAAATTATCCGCGAGATTTTAGATGCACCTTTAGCCAATTATAGCAACCCCGGTTTTGAGCCAGAAAAAGGTAAATTAAATATCTGGATGCTCACAGGAGTTAACGGAGTCGGTAAAACGACGACTATCGGCAAATTAGCTCATTTATCTAAACAATCTGGCTATAGTTGTATAATCGCCGCTGCCGACACCTTTCGCGCTGCTGCCGTGGAACAGGTGAAAGTTTGGGGAGAGCGATCGCAAGTCGAAGTAATTGCCAACCCGGGCAAAAATACCGACCCAGCCGCCGTGGTGTACGATGGCATCGAAGCCGCTAAATCCAGGGAGGTAGAATTACTCTTAGTGGATACGGCGGGAAGATTGCAGAATAAAAAGAACTTAATGGCAGAATTAAGCAAAATTCGCCGCATTATCGACAAAAAAGCCGAGAGTGCCGTGGTGGAATCCCTTCTAGTTCTCGATGCCACTTTAGGACAAAACGGGCTGCGACAAGCAGAAGTTTTCTCGGAAGCTGCCCAATTAAGCGGCGTGATCCTGACTAAAATCGATGGTACAGCTAAAGGGGGTGTCGCCCTTGCCGTAGCGCGTCAGCTTAACCTCCCGATTCGCTTTGTCGGCGCCGGGGAAGGAATCGAGGATCTGCGGCCCTTTTCCAGTTACGAATTCGTGGAAGCTTTACTGAGTGGCGATTGATCTCACCCCGGCTATCTTTCATAATCTTTTCATGGTTGCTTCATAATTGTCTCATTTTTAGTTATGCTAGAACTGGAGACTCGGGGTAAAAACTATGCAAAGGACAATTACAGTTAGTCATCTAGGAGTATATTATCGCGGCGTGGAAGCCCTACGGGATATCACCCTGAAAATTCATCCAGGACGATTAACCGGTATTATCGGTCCCAACGGCGCGGGTAAAAGTACCCTGATCAAAGCCATGCTAGGATTAATTCGCGTACAACAGGGAAGCGTTAACTATCAAGGGCAATCTCTACAGCAACAACTGGATAAAGTCGCTTATGTTCCCCAAAGATCTCAAATCGACTGGACCTATCCCGTCACCGCTTGGGATGTGGTGATGATGGGGAGAGTCAGAAAAACGGGTTGGTTTCGTCCTTTTTCCCATATTAGTCGTCAACAGGCTTTAAATGCCCTAGAACGGGTGGAAATGGCTGATTTACGCCATCGTCCCCTCGGTCAGTTGTCGGGAGGACAACAGCAAAGAGTCTTTTTAGCCAGATCTTTGGCCCAAGAAGCGGAGATTTTCTGTTTTGATGAACCTTTCGTTGGGGTAGATCAAAAAACCGAGGGGATTCTTTTTAATATCTTTGGTGAGTTAGCCCAAGAAAATAAAATTGTCCTGGTGGTTAATCATGATTTAGGCGAATCTATCACCCATTTTACTGATTTAATCCTCTTAAATAAAGAATTGATCCTCGCCGATCAACGCTCCAAGGTCTTAACTGATTTTAATCTCCGGCGTGCCTACGGGGGTAAAGTCTCCTTCTACGATGCCATGACACTACCAGATCATCCCCGATCGAGTCTCGATTATCTCGATCGCTTCTCGAAAAACAATGCGATAAACTAGAAGCGAAGATATTTTGGCTGACTGCCGATAGGGACACCAATGACAACTATTTCCCCGCAAGAAGTAACAGGAACGATCGAACTGGCTCCTAACTATCGAATTCCCCTGTTTTTGGTAATTTTATCGCTGCCTTTACTCTTTTTGCAGGTCTGGCTCGGAATAATTTTCTCCCTGTTGGGGCTATTCTTGATGTTCCAGACTACCCGCATTCGTCTCCAGTTTACCCCCACTTCCTTAGATGTCTATCTGTCTGGGCAACAAATTCGCTCCTTTCCCTACCAAGAATGGCAAAATTGGCGGATTTTCTGGAATAAAGTCCCGATCCTATTTTATTTCAAAGAAATTAACAGCATTCATTTTTTGCCCATTATCTTTGACAGCGCAACCCTGAGACTGTGCCTCGAAAAATACTATCCTTTAGCAGCATCGCAAGCGATCGACTCAGAAGCGAACTAAGATTGAGATAAAATTAGATTTGGCTAATAGCTTCTTAATTGCCTGCCTTGGCCCTCTGTTCGCTCTGCATTTCTAAAGCCGATGAATTCAGAAGATTTTAATGTTTTACCCCTTGACAAAATGACAGACTTACCCAATGAATCTGTCGAAGAATTTAGTTTTGATGATCTCTGGAACGATCGCCAGGTAGAGAATCCCCTGCCATCGGAAACCGCCCCCGAAGGCGAATTAGTTCCCGCAGCGCAGGCGGAACCCCTACGAGCAGAAATCGAGGCTCTAGAACGGCAAAAACAGAGCCTAGCGGCAGAAATCTCGGCGTTAAAAGCGGAAAGAGAACGCTTGATCGCCGAGGAACTAGGGGATATCAAAGCTCAAATCGAAAGAATGCTCAAGGAAGGCGTAAAAGACCTAGAACAACGCAAACAGGCTTTAGAATTGGCGATCGAACAGTTAGAACGCCGTCGTGAGCGCATTCGGCAGGAAATGCGGAGTAATTTCGCCGGAGTCTCCCAGGATCTAGCCGTGCGGGTTCAGGGATTTAAAGACTATCTGGTGGGCAGTTTACAGGATTTGGCCGCGGCTGCCGAACAGTTGGAATTACCCCGTTTTGAAACCCCCGAAAAATCCCCCCGCTCCGTGGAACCTCCCCTGCGGACCGAACGGGAGGAAACCCCGCGTCCATCCCGTGGCAGTCAAGGCCGGGATTATCGCGAAGAAAGTCCCCGTCCCCCCCGTACCAGTAACCAGGGCCGGGATAATTGGCAAGAACCCCGTCGCTCTAACCGTTCGGGTTATGAATCGGAACCGGTGGGACAATCCACCCCTAGACAGGGCTTTTCTGACCAAAATCAGCGCATACAAACTCTTTTAGACCGTTATCGCAGTCGCCCTGACTATTACGGTCCGCCTTGGCAATTACGGCGCACTTTTGAACCAATTCACGCTGAACGGGTGCAACAGTGGTTCTTTAAACAGGGGGGCCGGGGTACGGTTCGCGGTATGGGCAGCCGTCTCCAGAATATTCTGGTGGCTTCGGCAATTATCTCGATTATGGCGGAATTACAGGGCGATCGCTTCCGTTCTCTCGTTCTGGCTAATAGTCCCGAACGTTTAGGCGAATGGCGACGCGGTCTCCAAGATTGTCTCGGCATTTCCCGCGCCGATTTTGGACCGGACCGCGGCATCGTTCTCTTTGAGTCTCCCGAAGCTTTAATTCAAAAAGCGGAACGTTTAATCGACGATAAGTATTCACCGCTCATTATCATCGATGATACCGAAGAACGGCTGAATTTCGCTCTTTTACAATTCCCCTACTGGTTAGCTTTTGCCCCTGAACCCCAACAAACTTCTAGTTATTGGTATTAACTAATTAGTCCTTGAGTATTGCGATACATTGGGCTAAAGAAGCGTTAGTTTTCACCGCTTGCGGGTTAATATGGGTGGCAGCGGCTCGATAACCTTGTTCTAAGAGAGCCGCAATTAAATCTTCCCTTTTGGGTAGATCTAATTTGCCCCTTCTCCCAATTTCCCGAAAGCTATAAAAATAGGGAGGAAAATCGTTTTCTTCCCTCATTATTTCTAACAATTTGACTACCTTTTTCCACTGCCATTGTTCGGCTAAATCTGCCATTTTTTCTAGATAAAAGCGATCGTGTAAACTGCCTAACCACAAGGGTCCGGTTAAGGTTAAAGGTTGCCCGTCCCCAGAACAAACTATCTTGCCTAACTTCGGCCAAGGCACTGATTGATATTCCCCGCAGCTATGACAATAACCGAGAAAACCGTAGTTATGACTATTTAATTGTCTATTAGCTGTTAACCGCACCATCACCCGATAACTTTGACCAAAAAAGAAGGAAAAAATCGGCGTAATTCCTAAACCTAACCGGGCCGATTCTAATTGCAAACCGGCGATAATTAATCTTAATCCCTGTTCGTGGGCAGCCGGATGATTGCGAGCAGATGCTCCATAATCAGCTAAACTATTTTCTAGATTATGACCCGTCAGCGTTCGTCCATCGGTATTAGTCAGATAAATTAAACCACCGATTTTAGTGGCTAAAGGAATAGCACTAAACAGAGATGCAGGGGAACCAAAAGCATCAATATCAACTAGATCATAATGGTCTTTTTCAAGATAACATTCTAGGAGAACTTCTTGAGCAGATTTATAGGTTATTTTCCCTTGTTTTTGTTGTAATAAACTCTCTAAATTAGCGGCTAAAGTTGGCTTAATTTCTGGATTCCCATCATTAACCCACAGCCAATCCGCACCACTTTCTAACCAATACCTGAGCGCTCGCACACCAGAGCCGCTCATTACCTCTAAAACCCGCAAACTTCCCCGCTCTTTTTGGGCAATTGCCGCCCCTAAAACTCCTAAATCTCGGACGATTTTACTCTCCGGTCGATAAAAAGTATTGTTGATATTAAATATCGCTTTTTCTTCCTGCATCGCTCATCTCATAATTAGCACTCGATCGCTACTTTTTTTCTTTCCACGATTCCCTAGGAGAGGAAAGGGTCAACCACTGCCAAAACCGATCAGACATCAAGATAGAGGATAAATCTAAAGATAGTGTGAAATTAGCAAAAATTGCCGATTTTTTTAGTATTATATCTCTGAAAAGCTGATATTTTCTCCGTGGGAAGGGCAAATTAAAGGTGAAAAAATAGTTAGGGACTTGCGTGGGAATAATATCCCAATCGATCGGAGGGCGCAAGCTTTGCGCCCCTACAGTAACGGATTTTGTCCACAATGTATGGGCGAACTGCGTTCGCCCAAAAGGTACATTATCAAAGCGCAGGTCCCTTATTTTTTACATCTTATAGCAGTTTAATCCGATTTGATGGGAGATAACCTGAAAGTAAAATGTTTCAACCTTAGATGCGGAGAGTTACCGCTAAAGTTTGATTGCTTAAAGAGTCAAGTGCCGATAGCGATTCCTGTGGGGTCGCTATTTTTTTCCTCCCCACCGACAAAATTGAGCAGCGCTCGTCGTCCCTGCTCACCTCGATCGAGTAAAGTAATCTCTAGATAATTTTCCGGCAAAAAAGTTAAACGTTCTGACCATTCGATCGCCACTATCCCTAAATCCACCTCGATTCCCTGCCAATAATTTTCTAGGTACAGCGCCTCGATATCTTGACCCTGCAAACGATACAAATCCAAATGATACAAAGGAAGGCGGCCTTCGCTATATTCGTTAACGAGGGTGAAGGTAGGACTAGCTATCGGCTCTTGAATGCCCAATCCTAAGCCAATTCCCTGTACTAAGGTAGTTTTTCCCGCTCCCAAATCGCCTTTTAATAAAATTACACTGCCGGGGGCCAGGGTTTGCCCCAGTTTTTTCCCTACATTGACAGTAGCTTCTCGATCAGGCAAGTCGATAATCATTTTTTCCCGTTAGGATGCCAATTAACCACTGATTCTAATATAGCGATCAGAGCGGGTTTCTGCTTTTTGGCTCTGGGAGACTCAATCTGGTCTTTATGATCGAGAAAAATAGAAGCAGTTAAACTCATCTCTTATCTCTTAGTCTTGCCTTTGGTCAAATAGTCGCCATCAAGACAGAGACAAGCGATCGGCGAAACCTTCCGGTAGATTAGACTAAATGGGAGTTGGTTAACTGCTTTTATAAAATTGATTGTTCCCTAACCATCAGCATTGTCTAGGGTCGAAGGGAATAAAACAACCGAAGTTTAGGACTTTAAGCCAGAAGTTAAGGGGAACAGTGAAATTATTATTTTTGAGTAATGGCCACGGTGAAGATGAGATCGCGATCCGGATTATTAAAAGACTGCAATCATCTCCCCACTGTCCGGATATTACTGCTTTACCCCTAGTGGGTAACGGTTATGCTTATACTCGTCTGGGGATTCCCCTTCTCGATCGAGGTCAAAAAATGCCCTCTGGGGGTTTTATAACTAGGGATGTCAAACAATTATGGCGAGATCTACGGGAGGGATTATTAGGATTAACCTCCCGTCAATACCGTCTGGTCAGAAATTGGGGCCAAGAAGGGGGAAAAATTGTCGCGGTGGGAGATATCTTACCCCTTGCCCTTGCTTGGTTGAGCGAGACAGATTATGCTTTTGTGGGAACGGCTAAATCAGAATACTATCTCCGGGATGAGCAGGGATGGTTAGATAGTAGCTCGATGATCGATCGCCTCTGGGGTTCCTACTATTATCCCTGGGAACGCTGGTTAATGGCTCATCCTCGCTGTCGGGGGGTTTTTCCCCGGGATAGTTTAACTAGCAAAATTTTACAACAGTGGTCAATTCCCGTTGTCGATGGGGGTAATCCGATGATGGATGACCTTTTACCCTCGATAACGGGCGATTTTCCCCAAGATTGCCTAAATATTCTGCTGCTACCCGGTTCGCGCTTTCCCGAATCTCTCCACAATTGGCAGAAAATTCTCGCAGCTGTGGCGGCCATGATTGGACGTTTTCCCGATTATAAGCTGGAATTTTTGGCAGCGATCGCTCCTTCTCTCCCCCCGGAATCTTTTACGGCTGCTTTAACTTCCCAGGGTTGGCGAGAACATAGCACAAATAAGTTTATTTGTCAAGAGGTATTTATAACTATTTCTCAAAGGGATTACGCCGAATATTTAGGCCGTTGCCATTTAGCGATCGCCATGGCGGGAACTGCCACGGAACAGTTCGTCGGTTTGGGTAAACCGGCGATCACAATTGCGGGATCTGGACCACAGTTTACTGCTCATTTTGCCAAACTGCAACAGCGTTTATTAGGCTGTTCAATTCTCTTGGGCGATAGTGCCGAGTCAGTGGCAGACAAGTTAGAATATTTATTACAAAATCCCCCAAAGTGGCAAGAAATCGCCTTTAATGGTCGTCAGAGAATGGGGGCAGCCGGGGCCTCCGATCGCATTGCCCAATGGTTACTAGGCAATTTTTGCCCTTAAACGAAAGTATCGGTCTGATTTTCGCCGCTAGTGGGCCCCTCAAAAATAGTTTCTAGGGCGATTTTTTGGGCGCTTGGTTGTTGTCCGTAGCTGAAAAGATAGGGAATGTCTCCGCTTTGTTGACGAAACCACTGGAAAACGTAGGGACTACCATAAACAATCAATGCTTGAATCTGTCCGGTTTTCAGCAAAGCTTGATAAATAGCTTTCGTTTCCTCCCCTAATCCGGCACTACCCCGAAAAGGATTACCACGGATAAATACTTGTAGGAGAGTCGTTTCTGGGGAGACGAGGGACTGATTAAAGGTGCTACGGTCGATTATTTGGGTTTGATAACCCCATTGTCGGGGAATTGTCACCGCCGGACAAGAGCGATCGAGAAAGTCACAGTTGAGCAAATCATCGATAATGATTAAATTGCGGCCTTGAGTGGCTTTAATGGGTAAATTACCGCTAACTGTTTGGGAATCTTTTAAAATATCCCTGACAATCTCTAGAGCCTGCGGTGCCGCTAAACTGCTTAAGGATTCTAAGGATGGCTGTCTTTGCCCCAATTTCTCTTTTGCTCGTTGAATACGTTGCCAAGAATCATTAATTCTCGCTTCGCTAATTGTACCCGCTTGCACGGCACTATACACCGCTTCGATCGCTTCGATCGGATCGGGTGGCATTAACAGTATATCGGCCCCCGCCTGTACCGCCCTCACTGCTAGGGCGGCAGCGCTGGCAATTTTGGTTACTCCTCCCATAATCAGGGCATCGGTGACGATTAAACCCTGAAAACCGAGATTTTGGCGCAGTTTTTCCCCGAGAATTTTCGAGGAAAGAGTGGCGGGAAATTCGGCATCCCAAGCGGGAATTAACAGATGGCCTGACATAATACTATCAACCCCTGACTCGATCGCTGCTTGAAAGGGCGGCAATTCGATCGCTTCTAGGCGATGATGATCGTGGTTGATGATGGGAAGATCAAGATGGGAGTCATTGCTGGTGTCACCGTGGCCGGGAAAATGTTTGGCCGTGGTCAAAACTGGATAGGAATCGGCCCCTAAAATAAAAGCTTGAGCTAGATTAGCGACGATTTCGGGAGTTTCAGCGAAGGAACGAATATTGATAACGGGATTGTCGGGATTATTGTTCACATCGACAATTGGGGCTAAAATCCAGTTAATCCCGATCGCTAGGGCTTCCTTAGCGGTAATTGCTCCCATTTCCCTAGCATATTCTGTGGCTTTTGTCAAGCTTTTTTCGGCTATTTTTCCTAAAGCCATCGGGGGGGGAAACCAAGTAGCGCCAGAAAACCTTTGGCCGACTCCCTCCTCGATATCGGCAGCAATGAGGAGAGGATTATCGCCGGACCAACTTTGTAATTGTTGGCTGCGGAGAGCGATTTCGGCGGCGCTGCCTCCTAAGAGAATTACCCCACCGAGGTGGAGGGTTTCTAACCAATGTTTCAGGGTGGCGTTGACGGGTTCCCAGACAGGATAGCGGATTTGTTGGTCAAAGAGATAGCCGGAAGCGCGGACTACTATCATCTGACCAATACGTTCTTTTAGGGATAAAATGCGATCGCTCACTATTCAGTTATCAGTTATCAGTTATCAGTTATCAGGTTTAAGTTTTAAGTTGCCAGTTTTGCCTAAATTTAGTTATCCTCTACTGATAACTGGTCACTGATAGCGGAATCGTCATCTTCTGGGGGTCGATCGCTTTTAATATGATCAAGAAGGTGTAACATTCGATCGCCGCGTTCGAGGGAAGAATCTTCTAGGAAGACCACTTCGGGGGTACGTCTCAGACGGATGCGTTGACCGAGTTCACGCCGGACGAATCCCGCGGCCGCTTTTAAACCGGCCATAGTTTCGGCCTTTGCATCTTTGTTGCCGTAGATAGACACAAAAATCCTAGCGTGTTGCAGGTCGTGGGAGAGATCCACATCGGTAACGCTCACCATACCGGCACCGACGCGATCATCTTTAATTTCCATTAATAACATTTGGCTGACCTCGCGCTTAATTAGCGAGGACACGCGAGATACTCGACGATCATTGGCCATAATTTTCGTCCCCTAAAAACAGCGAAACCTTTACCATTGTATCAAGCTAATCCGAGCATGGCTTTGAGGGTGAAATAAAGAAAGGCGAAAGTTCCCCCCAGAAAGCCCACAAGTGCGATCGCTGTGAGGGGATTTTTTAATAAAGGGGCCAACCAGCCGAAAAAGGCGAAGAAAATCCCTAAACTAAAGCTAATCAGATAGCGGGGGTAACGGCTCACGTTATCAAAAAAGTCGCCCATAAATTTTATTTATTATCTTTGTCCGTAAGTAATTATAGCAGTAAGCTTCGATGCTGCCACCCCGCCCGATTAACGGGACTTTAACAGAACCATAGACTTTTGTACTGTCTAGTAGTGCAGCTATCTAACTAGAGAGAAATAAATTTGTCTTTTTTACTGTTTTTTGTTGATTTTACTCACTCTTTCCCCTTTTAGAGACACTTCTGGAGAGAGATTAAGTTATTCGGATTCGTCATTATTGTCCCAGCATTGCCAATTTTACCAATCACACAAATTCCTCTCGTCTGATTTAGCAGCTCTCTCCATAATTTACAGCGTTTCTCATCAAGATGAAGTGGGGTGCATCTCAATTTTGGAGAAATATCTATATTATATTTTGGGCGCAGGCAGTTCGATAAACTCACTGACCACGATGCGCCCCTACCATTGGGAGATAATATAATAGCTTCTGCTGATCACCATAAGTGGGAGAGAGTCACAAAGATGAAATGCACCCATCTTGATCGCTGATAATCAGAATTATTTCCTAACTTTTAACTGCCGACATCTGCCGCATTTCTAGATACACTAATAAAGCGTTAATATCGGCGGGATTGACTCCGCCAATTCGCGAGGCTTGACCGATGGTGGCGGGTTTAATTTTTGTTAATTTTTCCCGCGATTCCATTGACAAAGTTTCAATTTTCATGTAGTCAATATCGGGGGATAAATGACGGTTACTGTGGCGACTAATTTGGTCAATTTGATTTTGTTGTCGTTTCAGATAACCGGAATATTTAATTTCAATTTCTACCCCTTCTCTTTCGGCTAAATTTATATCGGGATTACCTAAACCATAACGATCAAGATCGAGATAATGCAAGCTAGGACGACGCAGTAAATCCGCTAAAGAGAGAGAACCTTTGATTTTTTGTTCCGTATCCTTAACGATGGCAATTGCCACCTGATCCCGTTCTTTAATTCTGGTTTCGTGTAGGCGTTCTTTTTCAGCGATAATATTAGCTTGTTTGCTCTGGAATAATTGCCAACGCCGGTTATCAATTAAACCAATTTCTCGCCCTAAAGGTGTTAATCTTTGATCGGCATTATCCGATCGCAATACTAAGCGATATTCGGAACGACTGGTTAACATTCGATAGGGTTCGCGCAAATCTTTGGTACACAAATCATCGACCAAAGTTCCTAGATAACTTTCCTCCCGGGGAAAAACAATTAACTCTTTTCCCAAAGCAAACCGGGCCGCATTAATCCCCGCCACCAGTCCTTGGGCTGCCGCTTCTTCATAACCGGTTGTCCCGTTAATTTGTCCCGCACAAAATAACCCCTCAATCTTCTTCGTCATCAGGGTTGGATAACACTGAGTTGCCGGTAAATAATCGTATTCCACTGCATAGGCAGCACGCAACATCACACAGTTTTCTAAACCGGGTAAAGTCCGCAGCATTGCTAATTGAACATTTTCCGGCAGTCCCGTTGAAAAGCCTTGGATATAAAGTTCGGGAATATCGCGCCCTTCCGGTTCAATAAAAATTTGATGACTTTCTTTATCGGCAAAACGGACGATTTTATCCTCAATACTAGGACAATAACGCGGCCCTTTGGAGTCAATAAAACCGCCATAAATGGGGGATAAATGTAAATTATCTCTGATTAATTGATGAGTTGCCGCCGTGGTGCGGGTGAGATGACAGTTCATTTGTTCTCGTTCGATCCACACCTCCGGATCAAAACTAAACCAACGCACCTCGTCATCGGGCGGTTGCGGTTCCATACGGGAGTAATCCACCGAACGCTTATCCACACGGGCAGGAGTGCCAGTTTTTAGGCGACCGGTCTCGAATCCGAGACGATTTAGGGTTTCTGTTAAACCCACCGCCGCAAATTCGCCCGCCCGTCCAGCTGCCATGGATTTGCCGCCGATCCAGATTTTGCCGCCTAAAAAAGTGCCAGTGGTTAAAATGACGGCTTTAGCGGCGAAACAAGTGCCGAAATAGGTTTCTACCCCTAAAACTTGCTCATTTGCCCCTAAAATCAGGTCTGTGGCCATGCCTTCCCGAATAACGAGATTGGTTTGGGTTTCGACGATACCTTTCATCACCGCCGCGTATTCCCGTTTATCGGTTTGGGCCCGTAGGGCCCAGACTGCCGGCCCGCGAGAGGCATTAAGAACCCGTTTTTGCAGATAGGTGCGGTCGGCCATTTTGCCAATTTCGCCGCCTAAAGCGTCCACTTCGTGGGTTAATTGGGATTTAGCCGGACCACCGACGGCGGGGTTACAGGGTTGCCAAGCGATTTTATCGAGATTAAGGGTGAGGAGAAGGGTACGACAACCGAGACGGGCGCAAGCTAGGGCCGCTTCACAGCCGGAATGGCCCGCCCCGACGACGATGACATCAAATTCGTCTTGAAAGTCTGCGGCTGAGGAGAAAGTCATACTCGATCGAGGGGAAAATTAATTAATCAGGCTAATATTCTAGCAATTTTTCTGAGTTTTCCCCCCAATATAATACAAGAATACTAACTAAGTCATTGACTAACACCAAAGCGATCGCATAAATCTAAAAACAATCTGTATAATCCCTATTTACCCTTGCCTTTTCAGGGCATTACTGGCTAAGTATTATAGGTGCTTATCATATCTTCACGATCGTTTAAAGATTGTAATCATGGATTTACTTGCCAATCCCGTCGCTTTGTCGCGGATACAATTTGCCGTCACCGCTATTTTCCATATGCTTTGGCCGGTGTTAACCACTGGTATGGGCATTTATCTAGTCATTGTCGAAGGATTATGGCTAAAAACCCGCAATCCTGACTACTATCATCACGCTCGCTTCTGGGCAAAACTCTACATTCTCAATTTCGGCATTGGAGTTGCTTCTGGTTTACCCATGGCCTTCCAGTTTGGCATGAATTGGGCGCCTTTTTCGGAAGCGGTGGGGGACTTTTTCGGAACTATCCTCGGTTTCGAGGGAACCATGGCCTTTATGCTAGAGGCTAGTTTTCTAGGAATTATGTTGTTTGGTTGGGGACGAGTTCCCCCTTTAATTCACTTCCTAGCGACAATTCTCGTCGCTTTCGGGGCTAATCTTTCCACTTTCTGGATTTTAACCGCTAATTCTTGGCTGCAAACCCCCGCCGGTGGCATCTTCGTGGATGGTAAATTTATCGTTCAGGATTACCTACAAGCGATTCTCAATCCCTTCATGGTTAATAGTTTCCTGCATATGTTTTTCGCTACTCTGGAAACTTCTTTATTCGTCATTGGTGGGATTAGTGCTTGGTATTTGCTCAATAAACGTCACATTAGCTTTTTTAGTCGTTCTCTCAAAATTGTTCTTACTCTAGCGATTGTTATTGCTCCCTTGCAAATTTTTGTCGGTCATCTTAGTGCCGAACAAGTGTATCACTATCAACCGGCTAAATTAGCCGCCATGGAAGCGCAATGGGAAACTATTCCTGCGGGAGAAACTGCCGGTTGGAGTTTGGTCGCTTTACCCAAGGATAAAGCGGAGACAAATAGCTGGGAAGTGAAAATTCCTAATGCTTTGGGTTATCTTTTGGAGTTAAAACCCAAGTTATCGGAACCTGTTCTCGGCTTAAAAACGTGGAAATACGAAGACAGACCGCACATGGTGGGGCTAATCTATTATTCCTTCCGGATTATGGTCGCTATCGGTCTTTTTCTTGCTTCTTTAATGACTGTAACTGTCGGGCAATGGCTGCGCGGTCAACTGAGTAACGAAAAAATCGACAGTCAAAAATGGTTACTGCGCGCTTGGGTTTTTGCGGCCCCTCTGGGTTATCTTGCGGTTGAAACCGGTTGGATTGTCCGTTGTGTCGGTCGTCAACCCTGGACGGTTTACAATCAAATCCGGACAGTGGATGCTGCTTCTAAACTGCCCGCAGGCGAGATTTTAACTTCTTTAATCGGAATTACGGCGATTTATGTCGTTTTCTTGGTTTCTGCTCTCTATTTCGGTAGTCTTATTATCCGTCAGGGACCCAATCTTAACTTACCACTGCCGGGGACTCAACAGGAAACAGTGACCTCACCAGAACTAAATCCTCGTTCCCTAGAAGCGCAACAATAGGAGGAACTATGGAACCGTTACAGTATTTTTTGCCACAAATTTGGTTTTTTATTCTGGGTTTATTCCTGTTTCTCTACGTCCTCCTCGATGGTTTTGACTTGGGGGTGGGAATTCTTTCCCTGACTTCCTCCTCCGAGAAGCGTCGCAGTATTTTAATGACCAGTTTGGGCAATGTTTGGGATGCTAACGAAACTTGGATTGTTTTGATGGGTGGTTCCCTGTTTGGGGCGTTTCCCCTAGCTTACGGGACAATTTTAAACGCTTTATACCTGCCAGCAGTGATTATGGTGGTGGGGCTGTTATTTCGGGCTGTTTCCTTCGAGTTTCGTGAACATTCTCGTCGCAAGTTGTTCTGGAATTATGCCTTCGGACTCGGCAGTTTTTTGGCCGCTTTGGGGCAAGGATTCGCCCTCGGTGCGGTTTTTGAGGGCATTAAAGTGGATGAATTGGGTCATTTTGCCGGCGGCCCCTTTGATTGGTTAACATGGCGATCGATTCTAGTGTCTCTAACTTTAATCCAAGCTTATGTTTTAGTGGGTTCCACTTACCTAATTTTGAAAACTACGGGTAATTTACAGGAAGTTCACTATAAAACGGCAAAAATTGCCGCTATTACCACTTTTATCGGTGCTATCTTTATCACCATCAGTACGCCGCTGCTTTCTGACCATATCCGTCAGCGTTTATTTGACCCTCGACTAATTTACATCTTTATCCTCATCCCGATTCTAGCTGTGGTCTTACTGGGTTTATTACTGCGGAGTTTGCAACTAAAGGAAGAAAACACCCCGATGGTCTGGACAGTATTGCTGTTTATGCTCTCTTTTATCGGTTTGGGATTGTTGATTTTTCCCGATATTATTCCCCCGTCCGTGACAATTTATCAAGCGGCGGCCGCTCCCAGTTCTTTGGTGTTTATGCTGACTTTTGTGGGTTTTTTAATCCCAATTTTACTAGCCTATACGGTTTATAATTACATCGTTTTTCGGGGGAAAATTACTGCTGAATCCTACGGAGAATAGAGGACGTTGCCGATTTCAGATATGAATCTTCTTTGGTGGGATTTTTAAAGGGAAACTCTCTACCTCTGATGCTAAACTGAATTTACTCTAGGAGGTCTTTGGGTGTAATTAACTCGTAACGCTCGAAGGGTTGATGAATCCAAGGATTATCGGGGTAATATTCCACATAATAGTCGGGTTTGATTCTTGATGCCGCTTTGTACCAGATCACCGCAGTTTTGATATTGGTAATCCCGTATTTTTCCTGTAACAAAATCGAGGTTTTTTGGAGGGTGATTCCCGAATCGACTAAATCATCCACTAATAACAAGGGACTCTTTAATTGGGCCTCGATCATGGCTAAATTCGAGGAAATAGTTAATTCTCCCCGAATTTGATGATTTTGCCCCCCGTAGGAAGCAGCGTAGAGAATGGCTAGGGGTTGACGAAAAAGACGACAGAGAATGTCACCGACGCGCAATCCTCCCTTAGCTAAACAGACAATCTGAGCAAATTGCCAACCAGAATGATCGATTTTTACTGCTAATTTTTCGATCAGACGATGGTATTCATCCCAAGAAACATAGACATCGGCCATATTTTCGATTCCCGATTGAGAATTACTTATTTTCCGCAGGTCGATCACTACTCCAGGCCCACCAAACTCGATCGCATTGACAATGATAGAATTCCTGCCATTTACGACGGGAATCTTCTCCTAAAACGGGTGCGCGGCGATTGATCCAAACGGCCTGAGCTTCTTTAGCTTTTGCCCCACAGTAAGGACAACAAAAATTGTAGGCGTGAACAGCATTCTCTGTCCAGTCAGGGGGAAAGGGACTAAAAGCATCCATAATCTCTGGGTTAAGGGGGTTAACAGTCAAAAAGGGGTTTCCATCGCTGGTATTTAGGCTATAGTTCTCAATTTCTGCTGCGATAATTTTTACAGCGTTTCCCATAGAAATGAAGTGTAACCTAATTTGGTATTGACGACCGACTCCCCTAAAGGAAAACTTTGTACCTCACTATTAAGATAAATGCTACCATAGGTTTTGACAAATCGCGATCGGGAATATTTTCATGAAAACGAAAATTAATACCCAGAAAAACTGACTCAATAGATAATCTCCTTGTTTACTCTATCACTAAAAAAATATGGCTAAAGGGGATCAAATATACGCCTATCGGGAATTGCTCAATCTTCGGGGTGTTTATGCCCATCATGGCATCGATTGCGGTGATGGTAGCGTCATTCATTACCGAAAACCGAGCGAGATTGTGGAACGAACTTCCCTAGAAACCTTTGCTAGGGGTGGTAAAATCTATGTGGTGCGCTATGTAGAGGTGGGATTTTCCTTTATCCCCGATGTGGTGGTAGAAAGGGCGCTAAGTCGTCTGGGGGAACAGAAATATAATCTTCTTTTTAACAACTGCGAACATTTTGCCACTTGGTGTAAGACCGGTATTAGCAAAAGTCAACAGATAGAAGAATTTATCCCGATTATTACCCATTTACAAGCGGTGGGACTCTACGAACCTCTGAAAAAATCCCTTATCGGAGCCGACCCCAACAATGCCCAAACCCTGTTAAAAGGGGCTTTAAGCAGTCTTAAGCTCAGTTGGGATGAAATTCACCCCCAGTACAAAAAAGCCATTCAAGAAGCAGAAACATGGAATCGAGTAGCGATCGAAGCTTTAAGCAGAAATCGCGATGATTTAGCCCGGGAAGCCCTGAAACGCAAGGTAGAAGCCAAAAAACAGGCAAAACGCCATCAGGAACAATTGGATCAACTAGCGGCCATGACCGAAAATGTTCTTAAAAGTCTGGTGATTGCTAACGGTTAGTCTGGATGTCAGTAAACTGTTCAGTATCTAACCATCTGTCGATTGCCTCGGTTGATTCCCATCCACATCAGGTAATTTTAGTTGCTCGCCATGGAAATCTGGATTATTTTACGTTTTTCAATCGCCGCTGCCATTATCGCTCTAGTTTGCTGGTCTTTAGCCAGTGCCGTGCGCGATAGTTGGCAAGTTGCCCGACGGATGCACTCCATCCCTTGCTCCCACTGCCGCTACTTTACCAACGATTATCGCCTCAAATGTAGTGTACAACCCAGGAGCGCCAACACCGAACAAGCGATCGACTGTGGCGATTATTTTCCCGATGCCTAGTCAGCAATAATACCGAAAAGCTTTTCGAGATGGTGCGAAATTTGCTAGTCTAGGCTAAATAGGTCTGAAATAATATAGAAACGTGGATACAATTATTGGTCGGGGCAAAACAGCCCGTAGAGCTTACGGTATCGATGAAATCGCACTTGTACCCGGAGTGCGAACCCTCGATCCCAGTTTAGCCGATACCCGTTGGTCTCTCGGCAATATCGAGCGGGAAATCCCGATTATCGCCAGCGCTATGGATGGCGTGGTGGATACTAAAATGGCTGTCCTTCTCTCCGAGTTGGGGGCGCTAGGGGTACTAAACCTCGAAGGTATTCAAACCCGTTACGAGGATCCTAACCCGATTCTTGATCGCATTGCGGCGGTCGGCAAAGCAGAATTCGTCGGTTTAATGCAGGAACTCTACGCAGAACCGATTAAACCGCAACTAATCGAGCTTCGTATCCAAGAAATTAAAGAAAAAGGCGGTATTGCGGCAGTTAGCCTCACCCCTGCCGGTGCCGTCAAATACGGTGCTATCGTTGCCCAAGCAGCGGCCGATATTCTCTTTGTCCAAGCAACCGTCGTTTCCACTGCCCATTTATCCCCGGCAGCTATCACCCCCCTCGATTTAGTGCAACTGTGCCAAGAAATGCCCATTCCCGTGGTTTTGGGCAACTGCGTCACCTACGAAGTCGCCCTTAACCTGATGAAAACCGGGGCAGCTGGGGTTTTAGTCGGTATCGGTCCCGGGGCTGCCTGTACTTCTCGCGGCGTTTTAGGGGTGGGAGTTCCCCAAGCCACTGCTGTGGCCGATTGTGCCGCTGCTAGGGACGATTTTTTCCAAGAAACCGGTAAATACGTCCCCGTTATTGCCGATGGCGGCATTATTACCGGCGGTGATATCTGCAAATGTATCGCCTGTGGCGCCGACGCGGTGATGATTGGTTCTCCCATTGCCCGCTCCGTGGAGGCCCCCGGCCGCGGTTTTCACTGGGGTATGGCCACACCTAGTCCAGTTCTACCCCGGGGAACCAGGATTAGTGTGGGCAGTACCGGAACTATTGCCGAAATCCTCGTGGGACCGGCAAAATTAGATGATGGTACTCATAACCTCTTGGGGGCGCTGAAAACCAGTATGGGAACTTTAGGTGCTAAGAACTTAAAGGAAATGCAACAGGTGGAAGTGGTGATTGCTCCTTCGCTGCTGACGGAGGGTAAAGTCTATCAAAAGGCCCAGCAGTTAGGTATGGGTAAATAAAAGTTGTCGGTGAACAGTGAGCGGTTATCAGTGTTGAGTTTTCGATTTTCTCGGCGCAATGTTCGATTTTTGCCGGAGATGGGTTTTCTGCTTGGGATTACCATCACCTTCAGGTTCGGTTCTGCCGACCCCCACTATCTCAAAAAACTGTTACATTGGAAAAACCAAAAGGATAATTTAAGAAAATTGAGTTAAGGAGATCAAAGGTGTATAGAGAAAACGATCGCCCTCACAATTTATTTGCTACCGATAGTGAATTTTCCGAGAGTTTGTGGCAGTATGTCCAGACCTTAAGTCCGGAAACAATCGCCCAACTCTCGAAACCGGAGTCCCAAGAGGTTTTTCAAGTGATGGAACGCAACATTATCGGACTTTTGGGTAATCTTCCCTCTGAACATTTCGGTGTCACTATCAGTACCAGTCGCGAACATCTAGGCCGGTTATTAGCCTCGGCAATGATGAGTGGTTACTTTCTCCGCAATGCCGAACAGAGAATGAATTTTGAAAAATCCCTCGCTACTCTCCAGAGCGGTTCTAGCGATGTTTAAAGTTGGGCGGTATTTAAGTAGGGTCTGCTGAAAAACTTTTTCAGCAGACCCTACTTAACAGTTTGAGTATCATCACCTTCGGATCCGGCGCAGTTTCAACCCTCAAGCGCAAACTAAAACCCTCTAAATCCACCAACAAAGAAACCACAAAAGTAGGCTAAATTGCTTCTAAAAATACCATAAATGCCACTTCAATCAATCTTGAGGGGGTTTATTTTTTCCTTCATCAACAATCTGTAGAACACTGCTGTATAAAGGTGCAGCAACCCAAAATCCTGCTTGATTGATCAAAGCGTCTAGCAAGGGTTTCAGCCTCAACTAAAATGCCCAGAATTCCTGTGTATCGAAGATTAAGTCTAGCAGCAATCCTACGACCACGACGCTCATCAATCAAAACTTGCTCTGCTTCCAACTCAAGTGCCAAAGCAATAGCCTCAGCTTCTTCCCTATCTAGTTCACGACTCAAGAGCTTCAATCACTGTGCGGTTAGTTACCGTTCGAGTTTGAATCCAATCTAAGGTTTGTACCTCTATTGAACCTGCTACTGGAAAATCAGGCCTAGTTAATTCTCGATAAACTGCTTCAGGAATAAAAACTATTTTGTAAAGTTGTTGTAGCAGATGAAGTTGATTAATGGCGGCAAGATTGTTGATAGGCGATGTATCACTGACAATAATCACAATCTGCCCATCTCCCGCAAGTTCTTAATATCCTGTTCAAAATCTTCGACATCGTATTGTACTGGAATTTGACGATTTGCCAGTAGGTGTTGAAAAGCAATACGATTAATTCCTGCAAATCGACTCGCTTGAGCCAGGGTGAGCTTCTCTTTTTGAAAGAGCATGACCGCAATTTCCTGCCTCATCTCAGCTTCAGTCATGCGTGTTGCACTAAGAATTTCATCGGAGATATCAATCCTATCTACCCCTTCCTATTGGAATAATATCATAACCCCCTTCATTCAATCTTGAGGGGGTTTATTTTTTTACTTTCGCTTATTAAATAACTATTACCTAGTTGCTAGGATCTCCCTGGCAACGCATTTCCAGAGGTTCTACCTTGGAACGAGACAAAGCATTGATGATCACACAAAGTCGAGAAGAGCCTATTTGGCTCTCTTAGGAATTTGACTTTAGATAACTTCTGGCCAACTAGCTACCACCGAGGCCAATGTATCCAAATCCCGACGATCTTCGATAAAGGGAAAAACACCTAAAACCGGACAATTAGTCAAGGATTGAATTAAATCGATCGGTGTTAACTGCTCTATTTCCGTCTCCGTGCGCGGTTCGAGACAATTAAGGATAATTCCGCCCAAATTGACCTTTTTCTGCTCTGCTAGGGCAATATTAGCCACCGTTTGGGAAATCGCCCCCAATTTCACCGGCACCACTAAAAGGGTTTTTAACCGCCATTGAGCCGCTAAATCCGCCACAGTTAGCTCGTGGGTGACGGGACAACCTAAACCCCCTAAACCCTCAATTAAAACCAAATCTTGGCTTTTTTGTAGGTTCAGCAGAGCTTGCCACACCGTCCCCAAAGGAATATCTCGACCTTCCAAATCAGCAGCCACAGGAGGCGCTAAGGGTGCTTGATATTGCAGCGGTGTAATCATTTCTAATTGACCCTGAAATAAGCCCTCATACCATTCTCGATCGCCTTGACCCGTTTGCATTAATTTCATCAACCCCAGGGCCTTGCATGGATAGTATTTTTGCCAATAAGCCACTAAGGCAGTGGTGACAACGGTTTTACCCGCATCGGTATCCGTAGCCGTAATCAAAAGACTATTCATAAAACTCCCAGGCTCAGTCAAGATCAGGTGAAATCACCAGCATTTATTATCTTATCTTGCCACTTCCCACTTCCCCATCACCCCACACTCCACTTCCCCACTTCCCAGATATTGCATGGATAAGATGCAAAAAGAAAAAAAACTGCAGCCAAAAAGGTGAGATAGAATACACTAAAAGTATAAGGTTATCAATTTTGCTATTTTTCAAGTTGCATCCTAGGCAACAGAATCGCAATTATCCCTCTCATTAAAAATTGGACGGTTTGCCCTGTGGTTTCATCACTTCCCAAGCCCAATGACTCTTTAACAACGGTTCCCCAGCGTTGTTCTGGGGCTTATGCCTTGATGGACAGTCTCAAACGTCATGGTGTTAAGCACATCTTCGGTTATCCCGGTGGTGCGATCCTGCCCATCTATGACGAACTCTACCGCTTTGAAGAACGGGGAGAATTACAACATATTTTAGTGCGCCACGAACAAGCGGCCGCCCATGCCGCCGATGCCTACGCTAGGGCCACCGGCAAAGTGGGAGTCTGTTTCGGTACTTCCGGCCCCGGGGCGACCAATTTGGTGACAGGCATCGCTAACGCACACATGGACTCCATCCCGATGGTGATTATCACCGGTCAGGTGAGTCGGGCGGCCATCGGTTCCGATGCTTTCCAGGAAACCGATATTTATGGTATTACTCTCCCGATTGTTAAACATTCCTATGTGGCTAGAAATGCCAGCGAAGTAGCGAGAATCGTCGCTGAGGCCTTCCACATCGCCAGTACAGGACGACCAGGACCGGTTTTAGTCGATATTCCCAAAGATGTCGGTTTAGAACTATGCGATTATATCCCCGTCGAACCGGGAGATGTG
Organism: Microcystis aeruginosa NIES-2549; assembly: GCF_000981785.2. Classification (NCBI taxonomy): domain Bacteria; kingdom Bacillati; phylum Cyanobacteriota; class Cyanophyceae; order Chroococcales; family Microcystaceae; genus Microcystis; species Microcystis aeruginosa. Next base: position 3,758,461 of record NZ_CP011304.1, read on the forward strand.
AAACTAACCGGCTATCGTCCCACGGTTAAGGGCAATCGCCGTCAAATCGAGGCCGCCTTACACCTCTTGGAAACCGCCGAAAAACCTTTACTGTACGTTGGCGGAGGCGCGATCGCAGCGAATGCCCACGCCCAAATCGCCGAGTTTGCCGAGCGTTTTCAGTTACCCGTCACCACCACGTTAATGGGGATCGGTGCTTTTGATGAACATCATCCCCTCTCGGTGGGAATGTTAGGAATGCACGGCACCGCCTACGCTAATTTTGCCGTGACCGGGTGTGATTTATTAATTGCCGTCGGCGCTCGTTTTGATGACCGAGTAACGGGGAAATTGGACGAATTCGCCTCGAAAGCTAAGGTAATCCATGTGGACATCGACCCCGCCGAAGTGGGCAAAAATCGCGCCCCTGATGTGCCGATTGTCGGGGATGTGCGGGTAGTTTTAGAACAAATACTCCACAAAGCCAGAGAATTTGATTATCCCACTAATCCCGAGCGCACCCAAGCTTGGTTAGCCCAGATCGAGCGCTGGCGTCAAGATTATCCCCTGCAAGTACCCCGACCGGAAGGCAGACTTTCCCCCCAAGAAGTGATCGTTGAGGTGGGCCGTCAAGCACCCCACGCCTACTACACCACTGATGTGGGCCAGCATCAGATGTGGGCAGCCCAATTCCTCAAAAATGGTCCCCGACGTTGGATTTCTAGCGCGGGATTGGGGACAATGGGTTTCGGTTTACCGGCTGCTATGGGGGCCAAGGTGGCCATTGCCGATGAGGAGGTCATTTGTATTAGTGGTGATGCCAGTTTCCAGATGAATCTACAGGAATTAGGCACCCTAACCCAGTTTAATATTCATGCCAAGACGATTATTATTAATAATGGTTGGCAGGGTATGGTACGTCAATGGCAAGAAGCTTTCTATGGGGAACGTTATTCTAATTCCAATATGGAAGTGGGAATGCCAGATGTGGAACTGTTAGCCCAAGCTTACGGCATTAAAGGGATTACTATTCGCCATCGAGAGGAATTAGCCGCAAAAATTGCCGAAATGTTGGCCCATGATGGTCCAGTTTTGGTCAATGCGATCGTGACTAAGGACGAAAATTGTTATCCCATGGTTGCCCCCGGTCAAAGTAATGCGCGTATGATTGGTTTACCGAAAATTGTCACCAGAAGTTGTGAAATGCTCAATTGTCCCAGTTGTGGCGCGGTTAACAGTGTGAATAATAAATTCTGTCCTGAATGTGGGGCGAAATTGTAGCCAAACATTGTTAATCAATTATCTAGCCTCCGTTCAGGATAACGGAGGTTTTTCGCTTTTTCTCTACTCTTTAGGGTTTGCTGAATAAATCTAAAAACCTTGTTGGATAGGAATTTTAGACTTTTTGTCAATCAAAAAGTGCCAGACCTTGGGGTGATCGGGGGGGGGAAGTTTAGGGACTTTTTCCCTGAAAATTAGGTAATTGACCAGATGAAAATCGGTAAAACCCTACACCCCACACCCCACACCCTACCCCCACGAAAAACTTATTCAGCAAACCCTAAATACAGTTCCTTATTTGGTTTTGCCAAAGATTCATTAACTGAGTTTCCATTGCTTTAATCCAGGTGGCCGTTTGAAATAGTGGTAAATCTCCCTGTTTTTGCTGCCATTGCTGAGTGAATTGGCGCAGTTCCTCCCAGTGGGTCCCCCAATAAATTGCTTGGACTTGATAGGATTCCCTACTTTCACAGACAAAAGATTCTAAACCAGCAGCGTGGCAAATACTCATCCCCATTCGCGAAGCAAAAGTATCTCCAGGACAAGTCAGTAAAGGAACGCCAGCTTGAATGGCGCAAACAGAAGTCGCTCCGCCATTATACAGAAACGTATCTAAAAACAAATCTGCCTGCCGACACACAGAGATGAATTCCCATGGCGAACGCTTAACTAAAAAGACAAGACGCTCTGGGTCAACGCCTGCGGTTTTCGCTTTTGTTCGCAGGGTTTGGGAAATATCCTCAGAAGACTCCGCCAACCACAGCACAGCGTTGGGTACAGCTTGCAAAATCTTGAGCCAGCAAGCAAAGAGTTCAGGCGACCATTTATCAGTGCGATTAAAACAAGCATAGACAAATCCCTCGTCTGGTAATCCCAGTTCCGACCGCGATGGCGGTGGTTCAGAAAAAGACAAAGGAGTAGTAACAAAAACGTGGGGTAATTCCACTAAAGTTTCCCTGTAATATTCCGCCAAATCTGGGGGAATTAAAAAGCGATCGCCCAGGATGTAGGGGATAAAATCTGCACCAAGGGTATCAGGATAACCCAGATAGTGGAGTTGCAGGGGAGCCGGTTGAAGTGCGAGAATTTCGGGACGACAGAGATTCGTATAACCACAGAGGTCGATTAGGATATGAATGCCATCACTGTGGATTTTCTCGGCGGCGGCTTCCACGCTCAGGGGGGCGATTGTTTCATAGTGGTCACACCCGGACCGAATCTGCTCCGTAATCTCATCAGTCGTATTCGACAGGGAATAGGCATATACCTCAAATTGATCGCGGTTATGGTATGCAAAAAGCTCCCGAATTAAAAAGCCGACAGCATGGTTGCGAAAATCGGCGGAGAGATAGCCAATCCGTAGTTTAGACGGTGTTTCTCGCGGGAAAATAAACCCTAAGCGGCGCTTCGACTCTACCATCCGCGCCTCGATACTTTTTGCCCAGTGACGGTTAAAGTCCCGGTGGAGAGTGAGAGAAGCGGGAAAACTGTTAAGAGAAAGGGGAGGTAGGGCCGCGTTTTCCTGGGTTTGAAGATAGTTCTCGAGCCGCGCTAAAAGCGCCGACATCCGTTGGTCATAGTCGTCCCAATCGCAAAGAGCAACTTGAAGATGTTCTCGCCGATATAGCACATTCAAATTATCCGGTTCCAGAGTTAAAGCATAATTAAAACACTCTAACCCCTTATTCGGATTGCCTTCCGCTTCATAAATTTCTCCAAGATTGCGATAAATACCTGGGATTTCGGGGTTGAGATCTAATGCTTTCTTAAAACAGAATTTTGCCCCGGTGATATTATTAACGCTCATTAGCAATCCCCCTAAATTCTGGTAGGCGGCGATATAATTTTCATCCAGACGGATTGCTTCTCGGTAATATTCCATCGCTGCCGCAATATCTCCCAATTGCCGATAGAGATCCCCCAGCGCCAAATGCAAAGAAGCGCAAGGAAGGTAAATTAATCCCTGCTGCAAAAGTTGGATTGCTTCTTGATAGCGGTGTTCATTGCTATACAATCCTCCCAAATTCTGATAAGCTACTAATAAATTCGGTTGCAGTTGAATCGCTTTTTGAAAAGCTTCAATTGCCTCTGGTAAATTCCCCTCCAGTTGCCACAAACTCCCTAAATTGCAATAGGTTGGAGCGTAATTGGGAAGTAGTTGGAGCGCTGATTGATAGAGGGCGATCGCCCCTGAATAATCCTGAAGTGCTACCCGTTGTTTCGCCTCCTTAAAAATAGTTTTTAGTTGAAATTTAAGGGAAAGATCAACTTTCTCATCCGCCTTTGCAAGTGTCAAATTAGATGGCTCTTCTTGGGAAACACTTGCAAGAGTTTTGTTCAGTAATTCCTGAAACAGTTGGTAAGATTCTTGGGCAAATCTTTGGGGTTGCCATAAGGTCGCTTGATGGTCGGTTTGTTTCGATTGCTGTAAGCGTTCTCGAATTTGTTGGCGAAGTTCAGAATCAGTCCCGTATCGCACTCCCCACTCAATATATTCTTCCCAACTGTAGGCGACACCTTCATCAATTCCCAAATTTTGCAGGAACGAATAGCCAAAACGAGATACCGCCTGTTTTCCGCAGCGAGTAACTAACGGTACATTAAACCAAAGAAACTCTAAATTGTGGCTCCCGCCATTGTAAGGATAACTGTCTAAACCCACATCACCAACATAGTAAAATAGGCGATGTTCTTCCTCTAATTTTGGGCGTTCTAACCAACGACAGCGTTGGGGATCAACCCCAGCTTTTTCGCACTCTTCTTGATAGATTGTATGCCGATAACTATAGCCTTTGTGGAGCAAAATACTGTTAGGTACTTGTTTGAGAATCGCCACCTGAGATTTCACCAAATCGCGGGTCAGTTTTTTCCCCGGTTTCACCGAAAGATAAACCACCGTATCTGGTTCAATTTGTAAATTCTGACGCAATGTCTCACGCTCAAATGCTAGTACCGGAAAATCTTCGATCGCTATACCAGTCTCAGATAGATAAAGTAATTGTTCTTGATAGTATTGTTGTAACTCTGGCGGGTGGGTACGGCGATCGCAGAGGTAATAATTTTTCTCAGAAATATAAGGCGGCTCGCAACCTAACCAGGACACCACCACCGGCGCTGGTCGTTGGGCCAAAAGTAAAGCGTGCTTAAAATTCATTAAAGAATCAAGGTCAATCAAAATATCGAGCCGATCAGCCCTAAGTTTTTCTAGAATTTCTTGCGGTGTTTGCTGAGAAAGATCGCTAAACTTTGCCCCTGTATGTTGAAAAGAATGCGTCAGATCATCAGTCGCAGCAACACCAGTTTGGTACAAGAAAAGATAGGGGGTTAACTGCGCCCAGCCTTGAAGAATACTGCGACAACACCAACCGACAGAATGTCGTCGAAAATGCTGGGAAATAACGCCGATGCGTAATCCATCATTCCTCGTTTTCTCTTCTAATTCCCCACTATTTTGAGGAGAACTAGAGACCGGAAAAAAATCAAGACAGTGCTGATGGTAAGCTTGGCTAATCAGTTGACTAAGGCGACTATTAGCAGCCGGATCGTCTCGCAAGTAGGGCAAACTAAAGAGGAGATATTGGTAAAGTTTTTGGGCTGCTTTTTCTTGTAAGTCTAGCTCCGGCTTTAAGAGGAGTTCTTCTAGGGCAGAAAAATACTGTTGGGACTGAGCATAAAAGCCAAATTCTAAATAGCCAGCCGTCAAGATGGTCAGCAGAACAATTCGATCAGATAGAGAAATTTCGCTATGGGGATAGTCCTGAATCTGGGCGTAGATTGTCCCCAGATTGTCATAAGCAGTTATCAAATCTGGTTTAATTTCTAACGCCCGTTGAAAAGCTTGAATCGCTTCTGATAATTTCCCCTCAAGTTGCCACAAACTCCCCAAATTGCAATAGGTTGGGGCGTAATTGGGAAGTATTTGTAGCGCTGATTGATAGCAGGCGATCGCCCCTGAATAATCCTGAAGCGCTACCCGTTGTTTCGCCTCCTCAAACAGGCTTTTTATTTGAACTTTGAGCAAAGGATCAGCCTTCTCCTGTGACGCTTGCTCTCGCAAATCAGGATGACCTTTGGTGGCCAACATCTGATTACCCCAAGCATCAATCTTCCAGCCTCGCCCCTTGAGAAGGGGTTCTAAAGCCGCACTCGTCCAGCGGCTAGGGGTATAGAAAACGCGGAGAGTCTTTATCCCAGCATCCCAGCAATCCTTTTCCAACACACTCACTAAACGGGTAGCAATCCCTTGGTGACGGTAAGACGGCTCGACAAATAAAGAAATGATTTCTGCTGTACCATCTGGCGAGTATTCACCAATCACAAAACCGAGTAAATCTCCCTCAAGCGCAGCAGATACACCGACAATTTCCCCCTTGGGGGACTGATTTTTCCAGCGGACCTGCAAACTCGGGAACATGATCCCATCATAAGGGGCGAGGCTTTCAGGATTAAGGTGATAGACCCGTTGGAAATTAATCGCAGCATTGAGAGGCAGGTCCAGTCGGTTCCAGGCTTCCTCTTCCCCTTTAGCAAGCATCGTTGTGGCTTCCGATGGGGAAGTAGTCGCCTCTGGTACGCCAGCGATGGGTGCTTTCGGTCCAAGACTGGGACGCTTAACCGTTGGTCTTGTCACCATTAACCCCTGACTTTCCGGGAAACAGACCAAACGTTCAATATCTTCATTTTGTAAACCCAATAACTTCGGTCGTATCACCCCGGGTAAGACCACCACATCGAATAATTCTTCAATAGTGTCGTTAAAAATCAGAGAGTGGACAATTTCTCCGGTATTTAAATCCACTACCATTAGACCGCACAGAGCCTTATGTCCCGTTGCTAGAAGGCGTTCTTCCAACACTAGACCGCTAAACACCGCCGACCGTAACTTAGAAAGTCCGACAAAGGCATAGTTTTTCCAAAAGGCAAGCCCTCGCACAAAAGCCGAACAAAAGGTGATGGGATAAAATTTTTCCGCTTCAATATAACCCAATTCTCCTGAACCCGAATTTAGCACCCAGAGTTTATCTCGATAAAAACGGGGAGAGTGGGGCATTGACAGTCCCCGCATGATAATTTCGTTACTGGGAAGATGGAGTAAAATGCCGCCATCCTGACGACAATTTCGCCAACCGGCTCCCTGATTAGTCCCACTGCAAGCGCTCAGATAAATTGGCTGTCCTTCTACCAACGCCAATCCGTTTAAATGACAGCGGTCTTCCGCCCGCAGCTCAGAAATAAACGGCGGTTGCCAAATCGGGTTAAAACTATATCCAGTTTTGAGTTCAGCGAGACAACTAAAATCAGTATTAACAAATATTAGTTTTCCTTCTCCATCTAGTGCCACATCATGGACATTTACATTCCCCGTGGTGTAGGCTGAACTCGGTACATAAAGGCGATCGCCGTCTTGAAAAGTTTCTCCCGGTACGAGGCGGTTTTCCAGAGTCCAAATTTGATAGCGGGTACTCATGTAGAGAGAAGTGGAATCAGCATACAGTCCCATCGGTTTGTCGAACAAACGTTCCTGTAGCGTAATGCGCCCATCTTCATAACTTCCCAACATAATCAGTCGATTAGTTTGGTAAGTCGTGAAAGCAACACTAATTTTTTCTTGTTGTAACCAAGCTCCCAAATTCGGTGAGCATTCAATTTTTAAATCCATAAAAAATACATGACTTACGAAACTCCCAGGACGGGAGCACTGTTTCCTCCTCCAGTTGACAAATTTCTCGCCAGAATTCTTGTTCGGAAGCGCTGGGTTCAGTCATAGTCTGGTTACGACTTGACCCAAGCGGCGATTCAGTAGGCGTAATCCCTCACCTTGATGGTCTATACCCTGGCGCAACGAAAGCTGCGCCAGGCTCTCAAGGAACAGACTGAGGAATGCAGGTTTGAATTTCTAGTTAGACTGACTTTCTAAGCATCCTTGTTTTGTTTCTTATTCCTTTTGCCATGCTTTTTTTTAAGAATCGGGAGAGCGACTAAAACCACGCCAGTACCAAGAATAGTTGAGGGTTCGGGAATCTGCTCAGGGGGTTCGGGAATCTGCTCAGGGGTGAAGTTAAAATTAGTAATCGTTAAAACCCCAGGCCCGCCGGTGTTGTTGTCGGTTTCGACAATAAAACCAAAAGTTTGTCCCGCCGTCAGAGACAAGGAAGAGACATGGTAATTATCGCCGTTTTGGAACCCTAAATAAGTGGGAGTGTTATTGATAATGTAACCCCCGCGATCGCCCGCCGCGCCTGGTGTATAAGGAACGTTTTCACCAGCAAAGGTCCAAGCAAAAGAAACTGTCCCTCCCTGAGTAATGGGGCCTGCTATCCAGTTGGTAGTTCCAGATGCCAAACTCTCATCATTTCCACCAGTCAAAACTACAGTTCCACTTGCGGCATTAGTGGTATCTACTGAGCCATCAGCATCACTGTTATTGAGAGTAAAATTCCCTGGAGCAAATATGCCAGCGAATCCAAGAGCTAAGGCAGGGGAATGAAACCCGACAACCGCAGCAGTGGCGACAGTTGCTAGGAGAAAACTCCTGGAAGGCTTTAGACGAGAAACGAAGGAAGTATTCATTGGTTTTGCGATTAATTAATTGGCGAAAGACTGATGAATTAGTGGTTGATGAAATGGCGTTGCTGATTTGAGATATGAATCTTCTCTTGTGGAATTTTTAAAACCTAGACCCAAACTAACTTTTCGATGGGTGCAAGGTTGGCATTCATACCTTGATTCAGCAACGCCGATGAAATTACCCCTTAAATTGTGAAGTAATGATTGACATTTAAGGTGCCAGCAGTAGTAGGAGCATTCAATAACGAGCCAAACTTGACCAGCAGATCTGCTGTACCATTAAAGGCGGCTGTTCCATCATTTACCGATAGGTAGTAGGAGGAGCCATACCTGAATAAAAGTGATTCATTGGCTTGTAAATTGGCAGCAGCATAAGCCTGACTTGTGGCATTGCTTAAACTGGTTGCGGTTATCACGCCGGCGTAGGAGAGTTTACTGGGGAGGGAGGATAATTGCAGGCGATCGCCCTCGGTCGAATTAAAGCGAGAAATAGTATCCATCGAGTTAAGCAGGGAATCGCTGAAGTTGGGATAAAAGAAGGTGTCCTTTCCGCTATAACCCAGGAGGTTATCAGCACCAGGCCCCCCTTCAAAAGTATTGGTGCCGAAGTAGCCAAATAGGTTATCATCTCCCCCCAATCCTCGAAATACTTCATCGGGGACAGTCGTCGGTGGTGCCGCCAGATTACCTGAGAGGTTATCTTTGCCTGAAGTTCCCGTAAAAGTAATCGCCCCAGTTGTATTATCGTCATTGATGATCTTGCCTGTTATGCTTCCCGATGAAATGGTTGTTCCCACCGGATTACTCAGGATCAAGGTGAGGGTTTCGTCAGGCTCTACGTCTGTATCGCCTTGAACCGGAACAGTGATTGTCCCGGAAAGCTGACAGGGGGACAAGCTGGCTGAACTCCTTACATCACAAGCTTTTTGGGGTGTTGGAGCGAAAAAGTTCGATGCAGCTCACCCCCCGTTGTTGATAAATATTTCTAGTAAGCTCGCCCAAATCCCTGATTATTTCGTTAGCTTTTTGGCTGAAAGCGATGTATCTGTTTGTAACTGAGGAGCCTCAAAACCTTTGTGGACAATGCTTTGAGAGGTCTTGTCCCCCTGTCAGCCCGGAAAGAGTACCGGCAGTGAGGCGAAGTGTGCCGCTAGTGCTGACATAATCATTGCCAGCCGTGGCGGTTCCCGCAGTGACACTATAATCGACACTCACATCTTGCCCACTACGAGCAGAGAGGCTGACTTGGAAGATCAACTGGGTTGTTGTGCCGCTATTGCCTTCCAGCACTTGGGAAGGTTGTGCCGAGATGATGGGAAGTGAATCATTATCGTTGATTGTCCCAGTGCTGGTACTGTTGGCGATCGCCCCGTTGGTCGGGTTGCTGAGATTAACGCTGAAGGTTTCCGGGGTGGGTTCGTAGAGGGTATCGTCGTTGATTACCACACTAATCGTTTTACTGCTATCTCCCGTGCCAAAGCTAAGGCTACCGCTGGTGCTGACGTAGTCTCCATTAGCAATGGTACTGCCGAAAGCCGTTCCGTTGGCGGTGGCATAGTTGACTGTAGCAGTGCTGGTTCCGTTACTAATTGGATCGGTGGCGGTGACGGTAAAGATGGCAGTGCCAGCATTTTCATTGACTGTTACATTGTTAATGCTGAATACGGCTTGGTCAATGACCCCGATGGTAACGGTTTTGTTGGTTGATACCCCACTGCCGTTTTGATCGGTGGCAATGACATCAATACTGTAGCTAGATTTAGTTTCGTAATCTGCGGAGGCTTTGAGACGTACTTCTCCGTTATTACTGCCAATTGTGAAGGCACTGGCATCGTTTCCGCCTAGACTCCAAACGATTTGGTTAACTGGGCCATCGGTATCGGTGGCGGCGGCGGTATAGATGAGGGTGCTGATGGAGGCATTTTCTAGTACCGTAGCGCTGTTGCTGCTGGTGATGACGGGTGCTTGGTTTGTATTTGTATCATCATTTTGAATTGTTCCCGTCGCCGTTGCTGTAGTAATCGTGGCATTGGTCGGGGTGTCAAGGGTGACAGTAAACCCTTCATCGGGTTCAACAGTCGTGTCTCCTGAGACATTGACGGTGATGGTTTGACTGGTTTCATTGGCGGCAAAACTCACTGTCCCAGAAGGTAAGATTCCCCCAACAAAGTCAGTAGCATTGGCTTGGTTAGTCCCAGTCCCGGTAACAGTCCAGTTGGCGCTACTGCTACCAGAGGTATCCCCACTACGAGTGACGGTGAAGGTAAAGGCTTTTGTCCCTGTATTTCCTTCGGTTTGGCTGAGAGTCGAGGGGGTGATTGCCAAAGCTGGATCATCATCATCATTTTGAATTGTTCCCGTCGCCGTTGCTGTAGTAATCGTGGCATTGGTCGGGGTGTCAAGGGTGACAGTAAACCCTTCATCGGGTTCAACAGTCGTGTCTCCTGAGACATTGACGGTGATGGTTTGACTGGTTTCATTGGCGGCAAAACTCACTGTCCCAGAAGGTAAGATTCCCCCAACAAAGTCAGTAGCATTGGCTTGGTTAGTCCCAGTCCCGGTAACAGTCCAGTTGGCGCTACTGCTACCAGAGGTATCCCCACTACGAGTGACGGTGAAGGTAAAGGCTTTTGTCCCTGTATTTCCTTCGGTTTGGCTGAGAGTCGAGGGGGTGATTGCCAAAGCTGGATCATCATCATCATTTTGAATTGTTCCCGTCGCCGTTGCTGTAGTAATCGTGGCATTGGTCGGGTTAGAAAGGGTGACGGTAAACTCTTCATTTGTTTCAACAGTCGTGTCTCCTGAGACATTGACGGTGATGATTTGACTGGTTTCATTGGCGGCAAAACTCACTGTCCCTGACGGTAAGGTTCCCCCAACAAAGTCAGTAGCATTGGCCTGATTAGTCCCAGTCCCGGTAACAGTCCAGTTGGCGCTACTGGTACCAGTGGTATTCCCACTGCGAGTGACGGTGAAGGTAAAGGCTTTTGTCCCTGTATTTCCTTCGGTTTGGCTGAGAGTCGAGGGGGTGATTGCCAAAGCTGGATCATCATCATCATTTTGAATTGTTCCCGTCGCCGTTGCTGTAGTAATCGTGGCATTGGTCGGGGTGTCAAGGGTGACAGTAAACCCTTCATCGGGTTCAACAGTCGTGTCTCCTGAGACATTGACGGTGATGATTTGACTGGTTTCATTGGCGGCAAAACTCACTGTCCCAGAAGGTAAGATTCCCCCAACAAAGTCAGTAGCATTGGCTTGGTTAGTCCCAGTCCCGGTAACAGTCCAGTTGGCGCTACTGGTACCAGTGGTATTCCCACTGCGGTTGACGGTGAAGGTAAAGGCTTTTGTCCCTGTATTTCCTTCGGTTTGGCTGAGAGTCGAGGGGGTGATTGCCAAAGCTGGATCATCATCATCATTTTGAATTGTTCCCGTCGCCGCTGCTGTGGTAATTGTGGCATTGGTCGGGGTGTCAAGGGTGACAGTAAACCCTTCATCGGGTTCAACAGTCGTGTCTCCTGAGACATTGACGGTGATGATTTGACTGGTTTCATTGGCGGCAAAACTCACTGTCCCAGAAGGTAAGATTCCCCCAACAAAGTCAGTAGCATTGGCTTGGTTAGTCCCAGTCCCGGTAACAGTCCAGTTGGCGCTACTGGTACCAGTGGTATTCCCACTGCGGTTGACGGTGAAGGTAAAGGCTTTTGTCCCTGTATTTCCTTCGGTTTGGCTGAGAGTCGAGGGGGTGATTGCCAAAGCTGGATCATCATCATCATTTTGAATTGTTCCCGTCGCCGCTGCTGTGGTAATTGTGGCATTGGTCGGGTTAGAAAGGGTGACGGTAAACTCTTCATTTGTTTCAACAGTCGTGTCTCCTGAGACATTGACGGTGATGATTTGACTGGTTTCATTGGCGGCAAAACTCACTGTCCCTGACGGTAAGGTTCCCCCAACAAAGTCAGTAGCATTGGCCTGATTAGTCCCAGTCCCGGTAACAGTCCAGTTGGCGCTACTGCTACCAGAGGTATCCCCACTACGAGTGACGGTGAAGGTAAAGGCTTTTGTCCCTGTATTTCCTTCGGTTTGGCTGAGAGTCGAGGGGGTGATTGCCAAAGCTGGATCATCATCATCATTTTGAATTGTTCCCGTCGCTGTGTTCGCCGTACCTACTGTATAACCGGTTCCCCCAGCGAGGGTCAAAATGACGGTTTCATCCGGTTCCATTGTTGTGTCAGTAGTGGGGTCAACCGTTACAGTCGCAGTCGCTGACCCAGCCAAGAAGTTGACACTGGTGGGAATAGAAGCGTAATCGGTTCCATTGGTTGCTGTACCACTGACTGTATAGTTAACCGTCAAAGGATTGGTTGTTAGTCCTGTACGGGTGAAGGTATAAACCAGATTTGTTGTCCCGTCTTCGGTAACACTTCCAGGCGCAACCGCAACCGTAACACTGGTATCGTCATTTGTAATTGTTCCCGTCGCTGTGCTCGCCGTACCTAAGGTATAACCGGTTCCCTCAGTCAGGGTGAAAATGACGGTTTCATCCGGTTCAACTATTGTGTCAGCAGTGGGGTCAACCGTTACAGTCGCAGTTGCAGAATTAGCCGCGAAGGTGATGGTTTTTCCGGTTCCGGGGGTTGCTCCACTGTAGTCGCTGCTCTCGGCTGTTCCGGTGATGCTGTAGTTGACCGTCAAAGGATTGTTTATTAGTCCTGTACGGGTGAAGGTATAAACCAGATTTGTTGTCCCATCTTCATTAACACTTCCAGGCGCAACCGCAAGGGTGATGCCAGGTAAATCGTCATTCGTAATTGTTCCCGTCGCCGTTGCTGTCGTAATATAGGCGTTCGTCGGGCTAGAAAGGGTGACGGTAAACCCTTCATCGAGTTCAACGTCGGTGTCTCCTGACACATTGACGGTGATGGTTTGACTGGTTTCATTGGCGGCAAAATTCACCGTCCCTGACGGTAAAGTTACTCCAAAGTCAGTAGCATTGGCTGGATTAGTCCCAGTCCCGGTAACAGCCCAGTTGACGCTACTGCTATCAGAGGTATCCCCAGTGCGGGTGACGGTAAAGGTAAAGGCTTTTGTCCCTGTATCTCCTTCGGTTTGGCTGGCATTAGTCGCCGCAATCGCTAACCAAGGAACATTCTGATAAAACAGCGTGTTGCCAAATTCTTCTCCGACAAAGGCATCCAGGTCGCCGTCGCCGTCAATATCCACTAACGTCGGCTTGACAAAAGTAGACACCTTCGTCAGACCGAAGGGGTTGGTGGAGGGAGCAGCGAAGGTGGGCGCACTGGCACTCCCCGTATTCCGATAAAACAGCGTATTGCCAAGGGAGTTGCCAACGAAGGCATCCAGGTCGCCGTCGCCGTCAATATCCACTAACGTCGGCTTGGCATACAAACCCACATTCGTCAGACCGAAGGGGTTGGTGGAGGGAGCAGCGAAGGTGGGCGCACTCGCACTTCCCGTATTCCGATAAAACACTATATTGCCATCGCTGTTTCCGGCGAAGGCATCCAGGTCGCCGTCGTTGTCAATATCCACAAACGTCGGCTTGGCATTAGCACCTAAATCTGTCAGACCGAAGGGGTTGGTGGAGCGAGCAGCGAAGGTGGGCGCACTGGCACTCCCCGTATTCCGATAAAACAGTATATTGCCGTCTCCGTTGCCGACGAAGGCATCCAGGTCGCCGTCGCCGTCAATATCCACAAACGTCGGCGCGGCAGCCACCGCCACAGTCGTCAGACCGAAGGGGTTGGTGGAGGGAGCGGCGAAGGTGGGCGCACTCGCACTCCCTGTATTCCGATAAAACAGCGTATTGCCATCGAAGTTGCTGACAAAGGCATCCAGGTCGCCGTCGCCGTCAATATCCACTAACGCCGGATGGGAAAAACTAAGCACATCCGTCAGACCGAAGGGGTTGGTGGAGGCAGGGGCGAAGGTGGGATCTTGTTGCGCGATGTCATTATCGGTAATTTGGGCAACGACGTTAGGGATACTTCTGCCGTTATAGCCACTGTCGCTACTGCTGACTGTGGTGGTAATTACGCCCCGGTGCGGCCCTTCCCCAATCGTGTCATTGACTGCGGTTACAGTCACAGTTTGAGGGGTATTCCAGTTAGCCGAGGTGAAGGTCAGGCTTGTCTGACTCAGGCTTAACTGGTTGCCCGGATTCAGGGCAAGGATGACATCTGCTGTGGGAGCCCCCTTTAGAGCAACGGTATAGGTGGCTGTTGCGCCGCTTTCGGTTACTTGCAGTAGTGTATTGCTGAGGATGATTCCGGGATCATCATTGAGAATTGTTCCCGTCGCCGTTGCTGTCGTAATCGTGGCATTCGTCGGACTAGAAAGGGTGACGGTAAACCCTTCATCGGGTTCAATAGTCGCGTCTCCTGATACATTGACGGTGATGACTTTACTGGTTTCATTGGCGGCAAAACTCACTGTCCCAGAAGGTAAGATTCCCCCAAAGTCAGTAGTATTGGCTGGGTTAGTCCCAGTCCCGGTAACAGCCCAGTTAGCGCTACTGGTACCAGAGGTATTCCCACTGCGGGTGACGGTAAAGGTAAAGGCTTTTGTCCCTGTATCTCCTTCAGTTTCGCTGGCATCAGTCGCCGCAATCGCTAAGGCAGTATCATCATTCGTAATTGTTCCCGTCGCTGTGCTCGCCGTACCTAAGGTATAACCGGTTCCCTCAGTGAGGGTGAAAATGACGGTTTCATCCGGTTCAACTATTGTGTCAGCAGTGGGGTCAACCGTTACCGTCGCAGTCGTTGACCCAGCCAAGAAGGTGATGGTTTTTCCGTCTCCCGGGGTTACTCCACTGTAGTCGCTGCTATCGGCTGTTCCGGTGATGCTGTAGTTAACCGTCAAAGCATTGGTTGTTAGTCCTGTACGGGTGAAGGTATAAACCAGATTTGTTGTCCCATTTTCGGTAACACTTCCAGGCGCAACCGCAAGGGTGATGATAGGGAAATCGTCATTCGTAATTGTTCCCGTCGCTGTGTTCGCCGTACCTACTGTATAACCGGTTCCCCCAGCGAGGGTCAAAATGACGGTTTCATCCGGTTCCATTGTTGTGTCAGTAGTGGGGTCAACCGTTACCGTCGCAGTCTCTGACCCAGCCGCGAAGGTGATGGTTTTTCCGGTTCCGGGGGTTGCTCCACTGTAGTCGCTGCTATCGGCTGTACCACTGACTGTATAGTTAACCGTCAAAGCATTAGTCGTTACTCCACTACGGGTGAAGGTATAAACCAGATTTGGTGTTCCGTCTTCGGTAACACTTCCAGGCGCAACCGCAACCGTAACACTGGTATCGTCATTTGTAATTGTTCCCGTCGCTGTGCTCGCCGTACCTAAGGTATAACCGGTTCCCTCAGTGAGGGTGAAAACGACGGTTTCATCCGGTTCAACTATTGTGTCAGTAGTGGGGTTAACCGTTACAGTCGGTGCAGTCGCTGATCCAGCCGCGAAGGTGATGGTTTTTCCGGCTCCGGGGGTTGCTCCAATGTAGTCGCTGCTATCGGCTGTTCCGGTGATGCTGTAGTTGACCGTCAAAGCATTGGTTGTTGGTCCTGTACGGGTAAATGTAT
Organism: Microcystis aeruginosa NIES-2549; assembly: GCF_000981785.2. Classification (NCBI taxonomy): domain Bacteria; kingdom Bacillati; phylum Cyanobacteriota; class Cyanophyceae; order Chroococcales; family Microcystaceae; genus Microcystis; species Microcystis aeruginosa. The sequence continues at coordinate 3,773,886 of NZ_CP011304.1, forward strand.
AAACCAGATTTGTTGTCCCGTCTTCGGTAACACTTCCAGGCGCAACCGCAAGGGTGATGCTAGGTAAATCGTCATTCGTAATTGTTCCCGTCGCCGTTGCTGTCGTAATATAGGCATTCGTCGGGCTAGAAAGGGTGACGGTAAACCCTTCGTTAGCTTCAAAGTCGGTGTCTCCTGACACATTGACGGTGATGGTTTGACTGGTTTCATTGGCGGCAAAATTCACCGTCCCTGACGGTAAGGTTTCCCCAAAGTCGGCAGCATTGGCCTGATTAGTCCCAGTCACGGTAACAGCCCAGTTGACGCTACTGCTATCAGAGGTATCCCCACTGCGGGTGACGGTAAAGGTAAAGGCTTTTGTCCCTGTATCTCCTTCGGTTTGGCTGGCATTAGTCGCCGCAATCGCTAACCAAGGAACATTCTCATAAAACAGCGTGTTGCCCACCCAGTTGCCAATAAAGGCATCCAGGTCGCCGTCGCCGTCAATATCCACTAACGTCGGCGCGGCATCATAAACCACATCCGTCAGACCGAATGGGTTGTAAGAGGGAGCAGCGAAGGTGGGCGCACTGGCACTCCCCGTATTGCGATAAAACAGCGTATTGCCAAGCTCGTTGCCGATGAAAGCATCCAAGTCGCCGTCGCCGTCAATATCCACAAACGTCGGCTGGGCATAAGTAACCACATTCGTCAGACCGAAGGGGTTGGTGGAGGGAGTAGCGAAGGCAGGCGCACTGGCACTCCCGGTATTGCGATAAAACAGCGTATTGCCATAGTAGTTGCCAATAAAGGCATCCAGGTCGCCGTCGTCGTCAATATCCACTAACGTCGGCACGGCATCATAAATCACATCCGTCAGACCGAAGGGGTTGGTGGAGGGAGCAGCGAAGGTGGGGGCGCTGGCACTCCCCGTATTCCGATAAAACAGCGTATTGCCCTCTTCGTTTCCGATGAAAGCATCCAGGTCGCCGTCGCCGTCAATATCCACAAACGTCGGCGCGGCATACAAACCCACATCCGTCAGACCGAAGGGGTTGGTGGAGCCAGCAGCGAAGGCAGGCGCACTCGCACTTCCCGTATTCCGATAAAACAGCGTATTACCAAAGAAGTCGCCGACAAAGGCATCCAGGTCGCCGTCGTTGTCAATATCCACTAACGTCGGCGTGGTATAATCACCCGCATCCGGCAGACCGAAGGGGTTGGTGGAGGCAGGGGCGAAGGTGGGATCTTGTTGCGCGATGTCGTTATCGGTGATTTGGGCAAGGACGTTAGCAACAGGTATGCCGTTATAGACACTGTCGCTACTGCTGACTGTGGTGCTAATTACGCCCCGGTGCGGTCCTTCCCCAATCGTGTCATTGACTGCGGTTACAGTCACAGTTTGGGGGGTATCCCAGTTAGCCGAGGTGAAGGTCAGGCTTGTCTGACTCAGGCTTAACTGTCTGCCCGGATTCAGGGTAAGGATGACATCTGCTGTGGGAGCATCGTTAAGAACAACGGTATAGGTGGCTGTTGCGCCGTCTTCGGTTACTTGCAGTAGTGTATTGCTGAGGGCGATTTTGGGATCATCATTGAGAATTGTTCCCGTCGCCGTTGCTGTGGTAATCGTGGCATTCGTCGGGCTAGAAAGGGTGACGGTAAACCCTTCATTAGTTTCAATGTCGATGTCTCCTGACACATTGACGGTGATGGTTTTACTGGTTTCATTGGCGGCAAAACTCACTGTCCCAGAAGGTAAGATTCCCCCAAAGTCAGTAGCATTGGCTGGGTTAGTCCCAGTCCCGGTAACAGCCCAGTTGGCGCTACTGGTACCAGAGGTTTTCCCACTGCGGGTGACGGTAAAGGTAAAGGCTTTTGTCCCTGTATCTCCTTCAGTTTGAATTGCATTCGTCGCCGCAATCGCTAAGCCAGGATCGTCATTTGTAATTGTTCCCGTCGCTGTGCTCGCCGTACCTACTGTATAACCGGTTCCCTCAGTGAGGGTGAAAACGACGGTTTCATCCGGTTCAAATGTTAGATCAAAAACGGGGTCAACCGTTACAGTCACAGTTGCAGAATTAGCCGCGAAGGTGATGGTTTTTCCGGTTCCGGGGGTTGCTCCACTGTAGTCGCTGCTATCGGCTGTTCCGGTGATGCTGTAGTTGACCGTCAAAGCATTGGTTGTTGGTCCTGTACGGGTGAAGGTATAAACCAGATTTGTTGTCCCATCTTCATTAACACTTCCAGGCGCAACCGCAAGGGTGATGCTAGGTAAATCGTCATTCGTAATTGTTCCCGTCGCCGTTGCTGTCGTAATATAGGCATTCGTCGGGCTAGAAAGGGTGACGGTAAACCCTTCATTAGCTTCAAAGTCGGTGTCTCCTGACACATTGACGGTGATGACTTGACTGGTTTCATTGGCGGCAAAATTTACTGTCCCTGACGGTAAAGTTACTCCAAAGTCGGCAGCATTGGCCTGATTAGTCCCAGTCCCGGTAACAGCCCAGTTGACGCTACTGCTATCAGAGGTATCCCCACTGCGGGTGACGGTAAAGGTAAAGGCTTTTGTCCCTGTATCTCCTTCGGTTTGAATGGCAGTCGTCGCCGCAATCGCTAACCAAGGAACATTCTGATAAAACAGCGTGTTGCCCGCCGAGTTGCCAATAAAGGCATCCAGGTCGCCGTCGCCGTCAATATCCGCTAACGCCGGCTTGGCATACAAACCCACATTCGCCAGACCGAAGGGATTGGTGGAGGCAGCAGCGAAGGTGGGCGCACTGGCACTCCCCGTATTGCGATAAAACAGGGTATTGCCCGCCAAGTTGCCGACCAAGGCATCCAGGTCGCCGTCGCCGTCAATATCCACAAACGTCGGCTTGGCAAAACTACCCACATCCGTCAGACCGAAGGGGTTGGTGGAGGCAGTAGCGAAGGCGGGGGCACTCGCACTCCCCGTATTGCGATAAAACCGTATATTGCCAGCCGAGTCGCCAACAAAGGCATCCAGGTCGCCGTCGCCGTCAATATCCACAAACGTCGGCGCGGCACCATTTCCCACATTTACCAGACCGAAGGGGTTGATGGAGGGAGTAGCGAAGGTGGGCGCACTCGCACTCCCCGTATTGCGATAAAACCGCGTATCGCCATAGTGGCTGCCGACGAAGGCATCCAGGTCGCCGTCGTTGTCAATATCGACAAACGTCGGCATGGCACCATTTACCACATTCGTCAGACCGTAGGGGTTGGTGGAGGGAGCAGCGAAGGCAGGCGCACTGGCACTTCCCGTATTCCGATAAAACAGGGTATTGCCAGCCCCATTTCCGACGAAGGCATCGAGGTCGCCGTCGCCGTCAATATCCACTAACGTCGGCATGGCATAATCACCCACATTCGTTAGACCGAAGGGGTTGCTGGAGGCGGGGACGAAGGTGGGATCTTGAGGGAAGTTTGGTTCAGGCATAGTCAATTAATTTTGTCGGATGTTTCTGGAATTTTAGTGTATTCTCTCAATTTAAGTCAATAACAAAAGCAAAAGTATGGATTTAAGTAGCTGGTTATAATTAAATTTAAAATGGATTTCAGGTTCGATCCCCCCTGCCCCCCTTGATAAGCTATCCATTATAGGGATCTTTCTTAACAATTTTTTCAGTAAGCACTCCAACTCTTATCCTGACTTGATTTCAGTTTTTTCTTTGTCAGTAAGGGTGTCAACAAGGAATATTACCAATTGTTAACCGAGTCTTGAAAGCCTTGTGCTACAAAGGTTTGAAATGTTAAGAAAGATGTGACTAAAGGACAGCTTGATAAGGGGGGTGTCTGATAATTTTTAACGCCTACCTACTTATACTAAATCCGTTGAGGATAGGCTACATATCAGGAGAGGCAAGAGGCAGAAGGCAAGAGGCAAAAGGGGGAATAAATAATCAGTTTTTAATAACCAGATTTAGTATTAATACAAGTGTCCCCTTTAAAGGAGCCTAATTTCAATCCATAGTCAAAACTCACTCCCACCGAGTAAAGTCCCAGAATATTTAGGGTTTGCGGCAAAAAGTTTTTCCTGGTGGCAGGGTGTGGGGTGTAGGGTTTTACTGGTTTTGAGGTGGCCAATTACCTAATTTTCAGGGAAAAAGTGCCTAAATTTTCCCCCCGATCACTCCCAGTCCTGGAAATTTTTGATTTCAAAAAAGCCTAAAGATATTATCCAACAAGGTTTTTAGATTTATTCAGCAAAGCCTATTTAAACCCAAATTTTCGATAAAATAATCAAGAATTACCCCAGCATTGTAAAATCAGGTTTACTGACGGTTTTAAAGCAGGAGAATTTGATTTATGTTGTAGTCAAAAGACCTTAGTTTATTATTCAGAACAACAGATTAAACGGGTAAGATTTGTTAGACGTGCTGACGGTTATTATTGCCAGTTTTTAATTGACGTAGAACGGCAAGAATACCATAAACCAACGGGACAAATAACAGGAATTGACTTAGGGTTAAAGGAATTTTATACCGACGCTCAAGGCAATACTGCAGAGAATTCACGTTATTTAAGAAAGTCAGAAAAACGACTGAAAAAAGCACAAGGGAGATTATCAAAACAATTTCGCAAAGGAAAGAAACAGTCTAATACTAAATCCGTTGAGTATATGCTACATATCAGGAGAGGCAAGAGGCAGAAGGCAAGAGGCAAAAGGGGGAATAAATAATCATTTTTAAATAACCGAATTTAGTATAACAATTATCACAAGCAACCGATAAAAGTAGCTAGGCTTCATCTTAAAGTGTCAAGACAACGTAAAGACAAAGCAATTAAAGACGCTTTGGCGTTAGTCCAGTCTAATGATCTGGTAGTTTATGAAGCTTTAAAGGTAAGAAACTTAGTCAAAAACCGTAAACTTGCCAAGTCGATTTCTGATGCTTCTTGGTATCAATTCACTGAATGGTTTGAATTTTTTCCAAGATTTATCGGATTGTTTGTATTGCTGTTCCTCCCCATTTCACTAGCCAAGATTGTTCAGTTTGTGGGACGAGAGTTCAAAAAACATTAAGCACTAGAACTCATCAATGTCCTAACTGTAAAACAATCTTAGATAGGGATCATAATGCAGCAATAAATATTCTTAAAAAAGGGTTAAAATATTTGGGAAATCATCTCAATGCCTCGACCCTTCGGCGGAGCTTCGGGGGCCATTTCGCGGTTCGACTTTGCTCACCGTCGAAGTCGAGGCATTGACCCTTCGACTTTGCTCACCGTCGAAGTCGAGGCATTGACACTGAGCGAAGTCGAAGTGTCAACGGTACTGTTGGGTAAACAGAAACCGACCCAAACGCCTTGGGAGAGTCCGGCCTCTGGATTTTGAATGGAGACATTGAGAATCTAAGCTGTCTCGTTGAACAAGGAATTTCCGATAGTGATAGGTCAAGAATCCCCCGTCAAGCTACGCTGTGACGGTAGGAGTATGTCAAAACGGCAAGAGGCTGACATCAACACCATGGACGACAAAGAGAAGGACAACCTAAAATCTTTTCGCTAATTTTGCCATAGACTGCACCCTTTGCTTCTAAAATGGGCTATTGCGGCTAGACCCCAATTGGTCAAGCATTTGCCCGTAGACTGAAAAAAGCACGTTATAAAGATTATGGCCAAAGTTCTGGTATCCGATTCGATCGATCCGGTAGGAGTAGAAATTCTGTCACAGGTTGCCCAAGTGGACGTGAAAACAGGACTATCCGCCGAGGAAATCATTCAAATTATCCCCGAATACGACGCACTGATGCTCCGTTCCAGTACCCGCGTCACTAAGGAAATCGTCGAAGCGGGCAGCAAACTACAAATTATCGGCCGCGCAGGGGTAGGAGTCGATAATATCGATGTTCCCGCGGCCACCCGTCAGGGGATTATTGTCGTTAACTCTCCCGAAGGTAACACGATCGCCGCTGCCGAACACGCCTTGGCCATGATGTTATCCCTCTCCCGTCATATTCCCGATGCCAATCAGTCGGTAAAAGCGAATAAATGGGAAAGAAATCGCTTTATCGGCACAGAAGTTTATAAAAAGAACCTAGGAGTCGTCGGTTTAGGTAAAATTGGCTCCCACGTCGCCGCCGTTGCCAGATCCCTAGGCATGAAAATTCTCGCCTACGATCCCTTTATTTCCAAAGAACGGGCCGATCAACTCGGTTGCACCCTAGTGGATCTGGAACTACTCTTTGCCGAGTCCGATTTTATCACCCTCCACGTCCCGAAAACTCCCGAAACCCAGCATCTCATCGGTCGGGAAACCATCGCTAAGATGAAACCCACGGTCCGCATCATTAACTGTTCCCGCGGCGGCATTATCGACGAGTTGGCTTTAATTGAAGCCCTCGAATCCGGTAGAATCGCCGGGGCAGCCTTGGATGTATTTGAACAGGAACCTTTAGGCGAATCTAGATTAAGGGAATTGTCTAACGTCATCCTCACTCCCCACCTAGGCGCCTCGACTACGGAAGCGCAGGTGAATGTGGCTATTGATGTGGCCGAACAAATTCGCGATGTCCTCCTCGGTTTGCCGGCGCGTTCGGCCGTTAATATCCCCGGACTAACTCCCGATGTTATGGAAAAACTGCGCCCTTACCTGCAATTAGCGGAAACTATGGGTAATCTCGTCAGCCAGTTGGCAGGAGGTCGCTGTGACTCGTTAAATGTCCGTTTACAGGGAGAATTGGCCACTAAAGACAGTCAACCTCTGGTGGTAGCGGCAATTAAGGGTTTACTTTCCCAAGCCCTCCGGGAACGGGTAAACTATGTTAACGCAGCGATCGAAGCTAAGGAACGCGGTATCCGGGTAATCGAAACTCGGGATGCTTCCACCCGGGACTATTCGGGATCGATTCATTTGGAAGCTAATGGTTCCATGGGGACCCATTCCGTCACTGGAGCTCTGTTAAGTACGGGAGAAATCCGCATTACTGACCTCGATGAGTTCCCCATTAACGTGCCACCGAGTAATCATATGCTCTTCACCCTTCACCAGGATATGCCAGGTATTATCGGTAAAATTGGCGCACTTTTAGGCAGTTTTAATGTCAATATCGCCAGTATGCAGGTAGGACGCAAAATTATTCGCGGTGACGCAGTTATGGCCCTGAGTCTCGATGATCCTCTACCGGAAGGTCTTCTCTCGGAAATTACTAAAGTCCCCGGTATCCGCGATGCTTATACGGTAAAACTCTAGATTAAATCGGTTATCAGTAAACAGTAATCAGTAAACAGTAATCAGTGAAAGGAAAGCTCGGAACTTGCCACTTAATACTGTTGACTGAAAACTCAAATCTGATAACTGATCCCTGATCACAAGGGCCGAATCTCAGACCTAATTGGTTAAGCTAAAAGCTTTGATGTGCTTAGTTTCTAACCTTCTTTTTAGGTAGGAGAATTGTCAGATTCTGTCTTTTGCCTCTTGCCTGTTGCCTCTTGCCTTCAGAAGCTGATAACTAATATATGTCTAATAGTTGGTGGGAAATTACGGTTTTGTGCGAACCTAGTCTCGAAGAAACGGTTTTCTGGAGACTGGAGGATTTTGGCTGTTCGGGAACGGCCACTGCTAAAAAACAATCCTCTTTAGAGGTTAAAGCCTATATACCGGAAATTAAAGCGCAATTGCCTGATTTAGAGGCACTAAGCCTCTGGTTAAAGCAGGATGCTTTGATTTTAGGTTTTCCCGAACCTGTCAGCTATTGGCAGTTAATGGACGAGGAAGACTGGGCCAGCAGTTGGAAACAACATTGGCAGCTGGGCGAGATCGGCGATCGCTTTTTGATCTGTCCTGCCTGGTTAAATCCCCCGGAAAATAACCAGAGATTGGTGATTAAAATTGACCCCGGTTCCGCTTTCGGCACGGGAACGCATCCCACCACCCAATTATGCCTAGAATCCCTAGAAATGCGTTTAAGTAGCCATCCAGAGAATAAAATTATCGCCGATATCGGTTGTGGTTCCGGCATACTGGCGATCGGGGCGATTTTATTAGGGGCCAAAAAAGTTTATGCTGTGGATACAGATCCGCTGGCGGTGAGTGCGACGCGCAGTAATCGCCATCTCAACGGGATTAACCCCGAAAATTTGGCTATTAATCGGGGTAGTGTCGGGGAGTTATTAGAATTAATTCCCGATGGTGTCGATGGCATCGTTTGTAATATTTTAGCCGAGACAATTATCGCTTTAATGCCGGAAATCACCCGTCTGGCAAAACCCACCACTTGGGGAATTTTAAGCGGCATCCTTGTTACCCAAGCACAAGCAGTTACAGATATTTTAGAACGCCAAGGCTGGACAGTGACTGCCCTGTGGAAACGTCAAGAATGGTGTTGTATTCAAATTCGTCGCGCTGTGGATTAATATAGCTGTCAGCCTGGAATCAGTTATCAGTTATCAGTTATCAGTGAGCAGTTATCAGATTTGAGTTTTCAGTGAGCAGTATCAAGTGAGGAGTATTAAATGGCATTAACAGTGCTGTCTTGTCACTTCACTGATTACTATTTAGGGTTTGCGGCAAAAAGTTTTTCGTGGGGGCAGGGTGTGGGGTGTAGGGTGTAGGGTGTAGGGTTTTAGCGATTTTCAGGACGTTCGGCGAGATCAGTCGAGCCGGGGTCAATTACCTAATTTTCAGGGAAAAAGTGCCTAAACTTCCCCCCGATCACCCCAATGCCTGGCACTTTTTGATGGGAAAAAAGTCTAAAATTCTTATCCAACAAGGTTTTTAGATTTATTCAGCAAGCCCTATTTACTGATTACTGTTTACTGATCACTGAAAAAAGCATCCATGACGCTAGATAGTTTTCGCATCAGTTTTGCTCCTTTATCTTTGCAGGAAGTATATCAATTAGCCGATGATGGGGCTAATGGAGCTATTGTACTAATGAGTGGTACTGTACGGGAGCAAACCGACGGTAAACCGGTTATTTATCTTGATTATCAGGCCTACGAACCCATGGCGATCGAAGTTTTCCGGCAAATTGCTCGGCAAATTCGGCAAACTTGGTCCGATACCAATCGAGTTGTCATTCACCATCGCACTGGTAAGCTAAAAATCGGGGAAATTAGCGTCTTAGTAGCGGTGGGTTGTCCCCATCGGGGGGAAGCTTTCGCAGCCTGTCGTTATGCTATTGATACTCTCAAACATAATGCCCCCATCTGGAAAAAAGAATACTGGTCTGATGGCTCTAGTCAATGGGTTAGTATTGGGGCCTGTGAACTGGAAAATCGATAAATGGGGTTAAGGATGGGTTTATTTACCCATCCTCGGAATAATTAGGCCGCTATGGCGGTTTTTTCCGCTATTAATGCCTCTTGGCGTTGGAATTCGGCTAATTGTGCCGTAATTTCATCCCGGACAATCTGACGGTATTCAAGGAAATGCTCGTTGTGGGCGCAGACAGTGATATAGTGTTCGGCATTGGCGGGATTATGACGCAAAATACCGAATAAATTCTGCCAGAATTTCCAGCGAGTGGAACGTTTAAAGCCCTGTCGCCAGATAATTACCGCTAGGGCATAGAGATCGGCCCGGCGAGGCAGTTTAAAGGCAGGTTTAGCTTTAGGTGCGCCTAATTTCAGGAAACAGCGATAGGTGCGATCGAGAAATACCTCTGGATCGTACAATGTCCAGAAGGCTTCAATATATTCTGTGGCAATATCTTCGATCGGCCGGGTGGGAACGAAATTCATCAGGGTACTTTGGTTAATGTCCTGTTTCCCCGTTAATCGTAGTCGTCCTTCTTTTTCCAAGCGAGTCCATAGAGCGGTATTCGGTAAAGCTTGTAACATTCCGAAGAGAGCGGTAGGAATGGCCGCTTCTTCGACAAAATTAATAATGCGATCGGCCGCTCCTTTTTTCTCGCCATCAAAACCGATGATAAATCCAGCCATAGGGCGCAATCCGGCTTTAATAATCTTATCTACCGTCTCGGTTAAGGAACTACGGGTATTTTGGAATTTTTTGGTTAATTGTAAACTTTCTTCGTCGGGGGTTTCAATGCCTAAAAAGACGGCATCAAAGTAACAATCGACCATCATTTCCATTAATTCGGGATCGGCGGCTAAATCTACCGATGCTTCCGTGTTAAACCGGAAAGGATACTGGTGTTCTTCTTGCCAAACTTTTAATTCTTTGAGGAGTAATTTAACGTTGCGTTTGTTACCGATAAAATTATCATCTACCATGAACACGCCCCGGCGCCAACCTAACTCGTAGAGATAATCTAATTCTTTTAATAATTGTGCGGGGGTTTTGGTGCGGGGTTTACGACCATAGAGAACGATAATATCGCAAAATTCGCACTGGAAGGGACAGCCCCGCGAAAACTGCACTGACATGGAATCATAAGCTTCAAAATCGAGCAAATCGTAGCGTGGAACTGGGGTAATTGTCACATCGGGTTTTTCTGTGGTGCGGAAAACACCTTTGGTTTCTCCTCTTGCCAATGCTTCCACAAACATCGGAATGGTGATTTCTCCCTCATCGAGAATCAGAAAATCGGCCTCAGCAACTTCATGGGGGATAGAAGTGGGATAGGGACCACCCACAGCCACCAGTTTACCCCGTTGCTTGGCTTCGTGAATTTGCTCGATTAAATCTTGACGTTGCACAATCATGCCGGAAAGAATCACTATTTCGGCCCAGTCCCATTCTGCTTCTGTTACCGCCCGAATATTGCGATCAACCAGTTTAAATTCCCATTCCTGGGGTAAAATCGCCGCCACCGTCACCATACCCAGGGGAGGAAGTAAGACTTTGCGATCAACTAATTCCAGAATTTTGTTATAGGACCAGAAAGTCGGCGGAAAAACGGGATAAATCAGTAAGGCGCGCATATTCACTCCTCGCTCGATGGCGATCGATTCTTGACCTTTCGCTTGATTGTAATCTTTTTCGGTCAGGGATGGGAAAACCGTTATTTAGCCCTAGAACTAAGATCAGGCTTGATTTTCGGCCGCCATTGCCAACCCTTGACCCTGCCCCGATAAAAGTTTATGGTCAACATTAATAAAATTTATGTAAACAAATGTTGCATAGTCTGGGAAGTTATGTTACATTTAATATCAAGCACTTGAATCAAATGCAATTTTATTATAGGAAGGCAATTCACCATGGATAAGCAAGAAAACAAACTCGGCTTCACCGCTTTCGCTGAAAACTGGAATGGTCGTTTAGCCATGCTCGGTTTCGTTATTGGCGTAGCTACGGAATACTTAACCCACAAAGGCATCCTTGCTCAATTAGGCTTAATGTAATTTCAGCCTCGATTGGTGTGCATCTACAATCACTTTACTAAATTGTTAAAAAAAGGGGAGGAGCATAGCTCTTTCCCTTTTTAAATGGGAGGTTGGGGAGATTTTTCAGTGATCAGTAAACAATAATCACTCGTGGTGAAGCTAAGTAGTGAGTAGTATCAATAGGGCAGAGGGAATCTTTAAGAAATTACCCAAAATCCCTGAGTATAGATATTGACGGCGCTAGACTCCCAACGTATAGATAAATACTGTTTCTGGAAGCCCATGACTGTGAGCTACGAAAAAATCACCCCACCGACAACAGGCTCGAAAATTGCTTTTTCTGACGGAAAACCTCTAGTTCCCGACGATCCCATCATTCCCTTCATTCGTGGTGACGGTACGGGGGTCGATATCTGGCCCGCAACCGAAAAAGTTATCGATGCGGCGATCGCAACAGCCTACGCTGGTCAAAGGAAAATCCATTGGTTTAAAGTCTATGCTGGCGATGAAGCTTGCGAAATCTACGGGACTTATCAATATCTACCCCAAGATACATTGACAGCGATTAAAGAATATGGTATGGCCATCAAGGGTCCCTTGACCACTCCCATCGGTGGCGGCATTCGTTCCCTGAATGTGGCTTTGCGGCAAATTTTTGACCTCTATGCCTGTGTTCGTCCCTGTCGTTACTATGCGGGAACCCCTTCCCCCCATAAAACCCCAGAAAAACTCGATGTCATCGTCTATCGGGAAAATACCGAGGATATATATCTGGGCATCGAATGGAAACAAGGCACGGAAATCGCCGATAAACTGATTAATTATCTCAACACCGAACTAATTCCCGCCACTCCCGAACACGGTAAAAAACAAATTCCCCTCGATGCGGGTATCGGGATCAAACCGATTAGTAAGACGGGTTCCCAAAGATTAGTCCGCCGGGCGATCGAACGAGCGCTGACTTTACCGAAACCGAAAAATCAAGTTACTCTCGTCCACAAGGGTAACATTATGAAATATACGGAAGGGGCGTTCCGGGATTGGGGTTATGAATTAGCTAAAAGTGAATTCCGGGATGTGTGCGTTACCGAGATGGAATCATGGATCCTGAGCAATAAAGAGAAAAACCCAGATCTGAGCATCGAAGATAACGCCCGCATGGTGGAACCGGGTTATGATGCCCTCACGGACGAGAAAAAAGCTAAAATCTGTCAAGAAGTTACCAGTGTTCTCGATGCTATCTGGGAAACCCACGGCAATGGGCAGTGGAAAGATAAAATTATGGTTAACGATCGCATTGCCGATAGTATCTTCCAACAGATCCAAACCCGTCCCGATGAATACTCGATCCTCGCTACCATGAACCTGAATGGCGATTATCTTTCCGATGCGGCAGCGGCGATCGTGGGTGGCTTAGGGATGGGACCTGGGGCGAATATTGGCGATACTTGCGCTATTTTTGAGGCAACCCACGGCACGGCCCCTAAACACGCCGGTTTAGACCGAATTAACCCCGGTTCGGTGATTCTTTCCGGGGTGATGATGTTGGAATACATGGGATGGCAAGAAGCAGCCGATTTGATTAAAAAAGGCATCGCAGCAGCGATCGCTAATCGACAAGTTACCTACGATTTAGCGCGTCTGATGGAACCCCCCGTTAATCCTCCCCTGAAATGTTCCGAATTTGCCGATGCAATCATCTCCCATTTTGGGGATTAATTTTCCGGTTAGGGTAGCCTGAAAACTGCCCTATTTTTCGGAAAATCCCCAAAATAACCCCTGCCTCCGTTAATGCAGACGTTTTAAGCGTTCTTGGAGAATTTGGGCTTGTTTTTCGGACTCTGCTAAAGCTTGCTTCGTTTTTTCGATTAAAGCTTCTGGAGCTTTTTCGACGAAGCTAGGTTTATTTAGGCGATCGCTCAAACTCTTGATTTCCCCTTCTACCTTAGCTAAATTTTTCGCTAATTTCCCAGCCAATACCGATATATCAACCAATCCGGACAGGGGGATGAGGATTTCTACCGTAGCGACAACACCGGCGATCGCTTGATTGACTTCCTCGGTTATTTTGTCCGTCAAAATTAACTTTTCGATCTTGGCCAAGTCTTTTAAGTACACTTGTCCGCGTTGCAAAATAGCTAATTCTTGGCTGTTTTCTGTCTGTAAAATTGCCGTGATCGTTGCTCCCGGTTTAATCCCCGCTTCGGCCCGCAAATTACGCAACCCCCGAATACTTTCTATTAATAACTCAAAAGTATTTTCTAAGTCTAAATCGATCAGAGAACTATCAGCTATTGGATAGGTTTCTAAAGCCAAAACCTGCTGATTTTCTTGGGTTAAATGATGCCAAATTTCTTCGGTAATATGGGGCATAAAGGGATGTAATAATTTTAATGTCCCTGCCAAGATAAAAGCCAAAGTTTGCCGGGCCGTAGCGCAGGAAACCGATTCTTTATCCTTCCATAAACGAGTTTTTACTAACTCGATATACCAATCACAGAAATCGCCCCAGATAAATTCGTATAGACCTTTTGCCGCTTCTCCCATGCCATAATTTTCTAGATAATCTCTAGTTTTTTGCACTGTTTGATGATAACGAGATAAAATCCAGCGATCAGCTAATTCTAAATTTTCTAAAACTGGTTCTCCCAATTCTTCTGGGGTTTTTCCCTCCAGATTCATCATCACAAAACGGGAAGCATTCCAAATTTTATTGGCAAAATTTCGGGCTGCTTCTACGGATTCCGATTCATCGGTTTTACGGTTATATTGCAGACTGATATCCTGTCCTGCTCCTGCCACTTCTCGGATTAAGGTATATCGTAAAGCATCGGTTCCATATTTATCAATTAAAATTAGGGGATCGATGCCGTTATTAGCAGATTTAGACATCTTTTTACCGTTTTCATCCCTAACTAAACCGTGAATATAGACATCTTTAAAGGGCATTTGTCGCGTAAAATAGCCCGCCATCATCGTCATTCTGGCCACCCAGAAAAAGATAATATCAAAACCAGTGACGAGGGTTGTGGTGGGATAATAGGTATCTAGATCAAGGGTTTTTTCTGGCCATCCCATAGTCGAAAATGGCCACAATCCCGAGGAAAACCAAGTATCTAAAACATCGGGGTCTTGTTGAATAATTATATCCTCTCCATACTCTTGTTTAGCCTTGGCTAAAGCGGAGGTTTCATCTGGGGCAACGACGAAGGGAGTATGGTTAGTAATTTCGTTATTAGTTTCACTGATAATATACCAAGCGGGAATTTGATGACCCCACCACAGTTGTCGAGAAATACACCAATCTTTTAGTTTAACTAACCAATCGCGATAAACTTTTGTCCATCTTTCTGGCACAAAACGGGGCGAGTTTTCCTGATCTAAACAGGCTAAAGCTTTTGTGGCTAAAGGTTCAATTTTAACGAACCATTGGGTAGATAAAAGGGGTTCCACGGGAACTTTACCTCGATCGCTATAGGGGACGCTATGGCGATAGGCTTCAATCTTAACTAAAAAGCCGTCTTCATCGAGTTTTTTAACGACATTTTTGCGGGCAACAAAACGATCTTGACCTGCGAATATTCCGGCATTTTCGTTTAAACTACCGTCTAAATTCATGATATTAATAAAGGCTAAATTATGGCGTTTACCCATCTCAAAATCCTTGGGATCGTGGGCCGGCGTAACTTTGACGCAACCGGTACCGAATTCGGGATCCACCAATTCATCGGCAATAATGGGGATTTCTCGCCCCATTATCGGTAAAGTGACGGTTTTGCCGATTAAATGACGATAACGGGGGTCTTGCGGGTTGACAGCTACACCAGTATCACCGAGCATGGTTTCGGGCCTTGTGGTGGCTACTTGAAGATAACCGCTACCATCGCTAAGAGGATAGCGAAAATACCAGAGATTTCCCTCAATGTCCTTGTTTTCTACCTCTAAATCGGAAACGGCCGACCGGGATTCGGGACACCAGTTAACTAAGTATTGACCGCGATAGATTAATCCGTCCTCATAGAGTTTGATAAAAGCAGTACGGACAGCATGGGAAAGTCCCTCGTCCATGGTGAAACGTTCCCGCGTCCAATCGACGGATACCCCCAAGCGTCGCAGTTGATTAACAATGGTACTACCGGACTCCTCTTTCCATTGCCAAGCGCGTTCGAGGAATTTTTCCCTTCCTAGTTGGTAACGGTCGGTTTTTTCGGCTTTTAATTGGCGATCGAGTATGGCTTGTACTGCAATACTAGCGTGATCCGTCCCGGGCAGCCAGAGGGTATTTTTGCCGGTCATGCGCTTGTAGCGAACAAGTGTATCAATCAAGGAACTCTCGAAGGCGTGACCCATGTGCAGACTACCGGTAACATTGGGAGGGGGGATGACTATACAGTAGGTTTCGCCGCCTTTTTCGGGGTTTGCTGTAAATATTTCTTGATTTTCCCAATATTGCTGCCATTTGGTTTCTGTGATCTTGGGATCGTATTGCTTCGATAGTTCCGAGGTCATGATGGGGGGATTCTACAATTCTTAGTTCTTTGTCAATTGTCCCACATTTGGGAGAGATCAAATTCCTGTTTAGTTGCTGGCTAAAAATTTTCAAGAGTCCTATTAAAATAGCTGTTATCTTTTGCTCGGCTAAACCTAGCTAATTTATGGTAACTTTTTTGTATCTCACCAGTACAATAATTGCTATAATCAATTGGGGGACTCAATCAATAAATTATGACCATAGCAACAGATAAAAATATCTATAGCTTTGCCGAATATTTACAACTAGAGGAAACGGCAACCTATAAACATGAATATCAAGACGGGGAAATCGTACCGATGACAGGAGGCACTACTGATCATAATAAAATTGCTCTCAATTTTGCCGCTTATTTAAAATTTGCCCTCAAAGGACAGAAATATAATATTTTTATCGGTGACGTTAAATTATGGATAGCACAATATCGTCAAGCAACCTATCCCGATGTGATGCTAATTGAGGGAGAACCGATTTATTATGAAACTGGCAAGACAACTGTTACCAATCCCAGATTAATAGTAGAAGTCCTCTCAAAATCAACTCAAAATTATGACCAGGGCGATAAATTTCTTTATTATCGTTCGCTGCCGGAATTTCAAGAATATATTCTGATCAGTCAAAGTCGTCCCTATATCATGCAGTATAACAAAACTGAAGAAAATAAATGGCTATTAACGGAATACGAGGGCGAAAATGCCAGTTTATCTTTAACTTCTGTCAATTTCGCTCTCAGTTTTCAGGAAATTTATGAGGGAGTGATATTTAACGATTTGCCTTGAATTTTCGTTTTTTTGCCAGTATTCTCGCCAAGGATGTCGGGAAATATATTTCTAAAGACCCAATTTCGCCGCTAAAGCGATCGCTACCGGGAAAATGCGATGTTCTTGCACTTGAATGCGTTCGTGGAGACTGGCCGCGGTATCATCCGGGAGAATGGGAACCACCGCTTGCATTAAAATTGGGCCGCTATCTACCTCCGCGCGAGCGATATGCACAGTACATCCGGTCACTTTTACCCCCGCAGCTAAAGCTTGTTCCACGGCACGCACACCCTTAAAACTGGGTAGTAAACTAGGATGGATATTGATCACGCGATCGGGAAAAGCATCTAGTAAAACCGGGGTGACAATTCGCATCCAGCCGGCCATAATTACCCATTTTACGCCGTATTCTTGGAAAGTTTCTACTATTGCCCGATCGAGTTCTTCTCTGAGTTTAAATTGACGATGATCGAGGAAAACCGAGGGGATATTGTAGTGAGCGGCTTTTTCTTTTACCTTGGCATCGGGATTATTGTAGATGAGGACAGGAATTCGGGCATTGAGTTGTTTTTTGGCGATAGCTGCCGCTAAAACAGCAAAATTGGAACCACTACCAGAAGCCATCACTCCTAAGGAGAGGGTTTCCTCTAGGGGAATATCGGCCAAACTGAGATCGGGAGAAATTAAACTTGGGGAAAAACTCATAAATTCAGTTATCAGTTATCAGTTATCAGTTATCAGTTGTCAGTTATCAGTTAATTAGTTAGTTATTTTCATCTTGACCCCCATTTACTGTTTACTGTTTACTGATCACTGATTACTGTTTACTGATCACTGATCCTATCCCCGTTGTTTCAAACCGGTTTCAATAGCGGCAATGACTGTTTCTATGACTTTAACGCGAGCGAAATACTTATCATTTGCCGCCACAATCGTCCAGGGGGCGACGGGGGTGCTAGTACGGGCTACCATGTGATTAACTGCCACATGGTAGAGGGGCTGTTTTTCCCGATTGCGCCAATCTTCATCGGTGAGTTTATGTTGACGATAGGGGTTATTTTGGCGCTCGTTGAAGCGATTTAACTGTTCTTCGGGGCTAATATGTAACCAGAATTTGACTAAAACACAGCCTGAATGGGTTAATTGGGCCTCAAATTCGTTAATTTCTTGATATGCCCGTCGCCAATCCATATCTTTAGCGAATCCTTCCACTCTCTCCACCAAAACCCGTCCATACCAACTGCGATCGAATATACCGATAGTTTTGGCTGCGGGTAATTTGCGCCAGAAGCGCCAGAGATAATGATAGCGGTGTTCTTCCTCCGTCGGGGCAGCAAAGGCAATCACCTGATAACTGCGAGGATCGAGGGTATCGGTTAAGCGTTTGATCGCCCCTCCCTTACCGGCGGCATCCCACCCCTCAAACAGGACTAAAACGGGAATATTTGCCTGAAAAATCTTTAATTGCAGTTTTCTTAATTCTACCTGTGCCTGACGCAAACGGATTTTATAGTCTTCTTTTTCCAATTTGGCACTTAAGTCCACTCTCCCTAGATAATCGGGTTCCGTGGGCAGTAATTGGGCTTGGGGTGGTAGATTAGCAGGAGGTTCGATCGGTAATTGCCGCTGATCCAAAGCTTGAGCGATCGTACCGACTAATTGGGAGAGAACTTTTACCCGGGCCCAACGTTGACAGTTGCCCTCCACCAATATCCAAGGGGCGGCCCCCGTGCTAGTGTAGGTAATCATTTCCTCGGCCAAACTGGCATACTCATCATAACGTTTGGCCTGTTGCCAATCTTCCGGACGCACGCGCCAAGATTCTAGTTCATTTTCGGCGTATTCTTTGATGCGTGACTTTAATTCCTTTTGACTGAGGTGAATCCAGAATTTAGCGATCGCCACCCGATCATCAAATAATTGTCGCTCAAAGGTGTTGATATCGCGCATGACTAGGGGAATCTGGGAGGAGGGCAATTTGTTTAAGAGTCGATCCTCTAGTAGATGGGTGTACCAACTGTGATAAAAAATGCCGATACTGCCCTTTGCTGGCAGTTTTTGCCAAAATCGCCACAAAAACGGGTAACTTTCCTCTTGGGGGGAAGGGGTTAAAATTGGATGGACGGTAAAACCGCGAGGATCCATATAGTTAACCATTTTTTTGACTAAAGTTCCCTTCCCTGCCGCCGCCCAACCTTCCAAAACCACCACCACGGGTAATTTACACTCCCAACAGGACTTCTGTAGCGATCGCAGTTGCTGCATTAAATCTTTAATTTGTGATTGATAAGTTTCCTTGTCAAGGGAAAGAGATAGATCGAGGGGACTTAACATGATGGTCAAATAAAAGCAAAATTAGGGTATAAAGTTATAGACAAGTCAATCTCAAATAGGTCTTTCGCGTGTCTCAAGTTAAACCTACCATTCTCGTCACTGGCGGTGCGGGTTATATTGGTTCCCATGCGGTTCTAGCGCTCAAAAATGCCGGTTATTCCGTCATCGTACTCGATAATTTATCCTACGGTCACGCCGAAATCATTAAGGATATATTAAAAGTTGAGTTAATTGTCGGTGATACTAGGGATCGATCATTGCTGGATAATTTATTTGCCAGTCGTGATATTGCCGCCGTCATGCACTTTGCCGCTTTTATTGCCGTGGGGGAATCAGTCCAAGAACCGGCTATTTACTATCAAAATAATGTTAGTGGTAGTCTGACTCTTTTGCAAGCGATGATCGCCGCCGATGTGAAGAAATTTGTTTTTTCTTCCACCTGTGCCATTTATGGAATGCCGAAGGAAATTCCGATGACGGAAAATCACCCCCATCATCCCCTCAGTCCCTACGCAGCCAGCAAGGAAATGGTGGAACAAATTCTTAGGGATTTTGATCGAGCCTACGGTTTAAAATCGGTGGCTTTCCGTTATTTTAATGCTTCAGGAGCCGATCCCAGTGGTTTATTAGGGGAAGATCACCAACCGGAAACCCATTTAATTCCCTTGGCTTTATTAACTGCCCTAAAAAAACGGGATTCCCTGTCAATTTTCGGCACGGATTATGATACTCCCGATGGCACTGCTGTTCGCGATTATATCCATGTTAATGATTTAGCACAGGCTCACGTTTTAGGCTTAGAATATCTCTTAAATGGGGGCGAAAGTAATGTGTTTAATTTGGGCAATGGTAACGGTTTTTCTGTGCGCGAAGTGATTGAAACGGCGCGAGCGGTAACTGGTTTAGATATTCCTGTCATCGAAAGTCCCAGAAGGGCAGGTGATGCCCCCATTTTAATCGGCAGTAGTGATAAAGCTAAACAGGTTCTCGGTTGGCATCCCCAATATGCCGATCTCAAGGTAATAGTTGAACACGCCTGGAATTGGCATCAAAAAAGACACGCTTAACGGCGATCGAGTGCTAAACTTTAAGGTTATCAGATTGAAAAGTTCTATCAATCGATAACAGTAAAAAACTGCTAAGTAGGTGGGTGTAATTAAATATAAGATGAACGTAGAACGTAGGTTGGGTTGAAGCATGAAACCCAACGCCCGATTATGTTACGCTACCGCTAACCCATCCTACAAATAATTGTGCCTCCCTACTTAAAGGCTGATAGTTTACCGATATAAGCTTCTCTAGAATACTCTCGAATACAATGGTATGAATAACAAAATAATCTTAACATTTATAGGCTTGACTTTTTTAGCAAGTTGTGCTGATAGTAAACAGTTTCAATGTCAAAAAATCTATCGGATTGCCAACGAAGTGGCCCAAGAAACCAAATCCTTAACCAAGGGTCAAGGGAAAGAAATTGACCAAAAAAGTTGGCTATTGGCCGCCGATAAAATCGAACAGGCCGCAGAAAATATGAAAAAATTAGAAGTGAAGGATACCGAACTAGAGAAATATAAAATCGCTTTCGCTCAAGTTTACGAAGATTATGCCACTGCCACTCGTGAAATAATTCAAGTTATCGAAACTCGCAATAAAAACGGGGCAAAATTAGCACAGGAAAAGGTAAGAAAAGCCGGACAATTAGAAAAAGAAACTGGCGAAGCTTTTAACACCTATTGTCAAGCACAGTAAGGCAGTTATCAGTTAGAAGGTGTTGGGGTTTTTGGGTATTAGTTGAAATTTCCCCATTTCCCTATCACCCCATCACCTCACTTCTCTACTTTAGGGTTTAATTGCGTACAAAGTGCCGACATTTTTACTGCGAGGCATCCTGGAAAAGATGATAAAACCGAAGTCTTGCAGATGTTTGACTAAAGCATCAGGACCCTTGTTATGCCATTCCATCATGATAATTTTGATCTGTCCTAATTGACCGGTTGCCGCTAAAGAATCGAGGATTTCGTATTCGGAACCTTCACAATCAATCTTGGCAACTATATCGATGTCGGGATAATCAGAGGTAATACCTTTAAACACATCGGTGAAAGGTTTAATAATTAAATCGGCTGTAGCGGTTTGTTTCGAGGCAAAAGGTTTTAATTGGTTGTCAATACCAGAAATACCAACACTACCTTTAACATTGTAATCGTATTCGACTTGAATAATTTCATCACGAGCGCCGACTCCATAATCAAAAGCTTTAATCTTCTCCGCTAGATTGGTATTGAGGGCAAAATTTCTTAAAGCTTGGTCGTATGTAGCCTTAAAAGGTTCGTAACTATAGACAGCTTTCACATTAGCTCGATTGGCAAAAAAGAGACTAGCAAAACCCGTATTCATACCAATATCAATCGCTACACAGGGCTTATCATAGAGGAAATTATATACACCTAAAAGGAAAATTTCATGGGCGATATCTAAATCCTGTCCCGTCTCGATAATTAACTTAACTCCATCGATCTCGATAATTAATTCCTGTTGCTCATCGATATAAAATTTACAATTGGCTAGAGCCTTTAAGGCGTTAGCTTTGTTACAAACTTTACTACCCAAGAGGAAATCTTGCTTATTTTTGTTTAAACTGATCCCTAAGGGTTTGTAAAAAAGTTGACCAGATTTAGCATCATATTCCACATAATTAGGACTAATATTATGCTCTGCCAACTGACTAGACCAATATTGATCAGCAATATGAGGATAAGTCTTAAATTGCCGATAGCGTTTATGTGCATCTAACAGTTTTTGATAAAGCATTGCTTATTTAGCCTCAATTTTTTAGGGTTGCTGGAGGTAATTTTATGGACAAGTCTGACAAAGTTTGATAGGCTTGTCAAGAAAATCCCTCCTGTCTGAGCATCAGAAGTCAGGAAACCGATCTCAAACAAGGTAACACAGACCATCAGGAGTTAACAAGCCTTGAATTACTCTGATTTTATATTTTGGTGGATATTAATCCTTTTTAGCGTTCCTTTCTTAACGGCGCGCTATATAGCGAAGTCCTTCAATCTCTGGCGAGGTGTTTTTGATGGAGTCGGATTAGCGGCACTTTCCCTAATCCTATTTTATTACGCCAGTCGTACCAGTTTCCTCGTTTTCATCGTCTCCCTAGCCTTTAACTACATTATGGTCTGGCTAGTGCTGAAAATGAGCGGCTGGAAAGCGAATCTCCTGGCCACTATCGTTATCGTCATTGATATTCTCGTCCTCGCTTACTTCAAGTATTTCGGCTTTTTTGTGCAGGAAATCATCGGCTTATTCGTTTCTCTCCCCCCTAACTGGAAGGAACTTTCTCCGATTCCCGTGCCTAGCCAAATACCGCCGGGGGTATCTTTCTATACCTTCCAGATGGTGGCTTTCGTGGTGGACTCCCTACGCGAAAAGAAAAAGAAACCCCTAGCCGTCCTCGATTATGTTAATTTTATCTCCTTTTTCCCCCAAATTGTCGCAGGTCCGATCGAGCGTCGCCGGGATTTATTACCACAAATGGAGGGATTTCGCCTCAAATTTACAGGAGAAAACTTCGAGAAGGGTTTGCGTTGGCTTTCCCTCGGTTTATTTATGAAATTTGTCCTCGCCGATAACATTGCTCCCTACATCGAATTAGATAAGATGATCGACAATGCTTGGTATATCTGGTTTGAGGCCTTTTTATTCACCCTGAGAATCTATTTTGACTTCGGCGGTTATAGCTTTATTGCCGTCGGTTTGGCCTATTTTGTCGGGGTGAGATTAGAATTAAACTTTTTAGCCCCCTATACATCCCAAAGTATTAACGAATTTTGGCGACGTTGGCATATTACCCTTAGCACCTGGTTTCGGGATTATGTGTTTTTACCCCTGATGGGTTCCAATAAAAATTGGGCGCCTTTTTATCTATTCATTACCTTTACTCTTTCAGGTTTTTGGCACGGTGCGGCTTGGAATTTCATCTTTTGGGGGGCTTACCACGGGGCATTATTATTATTACTGCGTTATCTGGGCCGACCTTTCTATGCTTTTGTCGGAAAATACGTTTCTCAGCCGCAAATTCTCTCCTGGGCTTTAACGCAACTGGCTGTCATTTTTGGTTGTCTCTTTTTCATGGAGGTTAACACCAGAAGATTAATCGGCAAAATGCTGGTTATTGCCAATCCTTTCAATTATTCCTTAGCTAATATCGGTGAGATTTTTAGTTCCTATACTCTCAATCAAGGAGCAGTTTTAAGCGTCGCTTTAGTTCTTGGTATCATTGTTTTAATCCTCGAACATTTGGCTATCGCTCAGAAAAAATTTGAATATGAACTCTTGTTATCCCCTTGGCTGTCCAAAATATTGCTAGGTTTAACGATTCTCCTAGCTTCCACTAATACCGGTAACTTTATTTACTTTGAATTCTGATGAATACTAAATCATTTAACCCTTTCCCCTGGTTAGCTTCCCTAGGAGTCGCTTGGTCCCTCGGCTTTGTTTATAATGTCATCTACGGTGGCGAATTAAGCTGGTTGCGGATGATGTACGAGGAAAAATCAGCGATCGCAGCTAGTACCGAAGGACCGCGGCGTTTAATCGTCACGGCGGGATCGGGGGCGCATTATAGCATAAATTCGGAATTAATGGCCAAAGAATTGGGAATTCCCGTGGTTAACTTCGGTTTACAGGGGGATATCGGGTTAAATGTCATTGCCGCTATGATTCTCGAAAAAGCGCGCCAAGGAGACGTAATTCTGCTGATTCCCGAATATCTCATGCTCATGGATGAGGACGGTTTTAATCGCGGCGAAGGACTTTGGGGATCCGCACCTTTTAGCGTCGCTATTGGCAAACCGGGGTTAGGTGGGATACCTTTAAAAACCATGATCGAGGATACTTGGTTATTAGGTATTCCGGGGATGCGTCCAGTCACTAAATCGATGGTTGATTTATTCAGCAAAGGCAGAATGACGGGTTATCTTTCCGATCCGATTACTAATACAGGTGATCCGACTATAGTTAAGGAAAGAACAGGGAAATGGTGGCAAATGACCTTTGATACTGCTGCTTCTCCTCACTCAATTAAATTGATTGAAAAACTCAAGAAAGATTTAGAAGCAAAAGGGGCGACTCTGGTGGTTTCTTTGCCCTGGGTTTATGCTAAAAATGATGGTAAAACCGTTGCTAATATTCGCAAATCTGCCGAAGAATTAAGTCGGGTTGTGCCAACAATTTATGATCCGAAAGACTTGAACATTAAGACCGATTCTACTATTTTTGCCGACACTCATTATCATCTTTTGCCCCCAGCGAGAATTATTCGATCAGAACAATTAGTTTCGGAACTGAAACCCATCTTAAACACAACTGAGAATAAAAATCCATGAATAAACCTATAACTAAGATTTGCATTCTGGGGGGTGGTTTTGGAGGGTTATACACGGCACTCGATCTGAGTCGATTAACAGCAGTAAAATCGGGTCAATGGCAAATAACTTTAGTCGAACCAAAAGACCATTTTCTCTTTACTCCCCTTCTCTATGAACTAATTACAGGAGAATTGCAACGCTGGGAAATTGCCCCCTCCTACCGTCAATTATTAACAGGAACTCAGGTTAATTTAAAAACTCAAAAAGCTAGTAATATTGACTTAAACAATCATCAAGTATATTTAGAAAATGAGGAGGTTATAGACTACGATTACCTGATTTTAGCGGTGGGAGTGCGGAATCGTTGGCCAGCTATACCCGGGTTAGCTGATTATGGGCTGACTTTTCGGAGTTTAGAGGATGTGGAAAGATTACAAACGGCAATTCATGACTTAGAAACTCAAGGAAAATCCTCAATTAATTTAGCCATTATTGGCGGCGGTCCCAATGGGGTAGAATTAGCCTGTAAGGTAGCTGATCGTTTAGGAAAAAAAGGCAAAGTTCATCTAGTGGAAAGGAACGAGGAAATACTGCAAAACTTCCCTAAATCGGTGCGTGTTGCTTCCTATCGTTCCCTTTTAGCCAAGAATGTTAGTCTCTATTTAAACACGGGATTAAAGGAAGTTGCAGCTAATTCCATAACCGTATTTAAAGATAATAAAAATGAAGTTATCCCCATTGATTTATTATTGTGGACAGCAGGAACTGAGGCACAGGATTGGATCAATAATTTAGATTGTCAGAAAACAGCACAAGGCAAATTATTAACCCGTTCCAGTTTACAATTAATCGACTATCCCGAAGTGTTTGCCCTTGGGGATATAGCCGAAATTTATCCGAGTAAACAGGTAATTCCTGCCACAGCACAAGCAGCCTATCAAGCAGCCAGTGTAGTAGCTAAAAATATCTCGGCAGTGATTAGAAAAAAATCGCCCCAACCCTATTATTATCTGCATTTAGGTGATATGTTAACATTAGGTAAACAATCAGCCCTTGTCTCCAGTTTTGGCATTAATATTACTGGTAGATTAGCTGATATAATGCGTCGATTTGTCTATATACTGCGTTTACCCAGCAAACGTCATCAATTGAAAGTGTTTCAACATTGGGCAAAAAAAATTCTTCTCCGACTCCGTTATTCACAGGTGTTATCTAAACAACCGATTGAATCAAAAAATACTCGTTAATTGTAGTTAAAATCCATGAAAACCTTTCTCAAAAATATGGCGGCAGTTTGGCAAGCAATCCCAGAGATTCTCAAAAACCTTAAGTCTCTGAATAGTGCCTCCTCAAAATATCAAGATATACTAACAGAGTTACAAATTGACAATTATCTGCTAGAAAACTTGTATAAAAACCCAAAATATGATAGCCCTAAAAAACTAAACCGCTACGAATTTAAGGTTTTTTCTCAAGCGGGAGAAGATGGCATTACTAGCGAGATGGAGTTGGCAACGGTTTAGAAAATAGTTGCATGATAGCTTCATCAAGCTATCATTGAACATTTCTGGATAAAACCAGTAAAATTCCGATATTTTCAAGAGAATTCCTGCAAAAGTAAGTTCTCGATCCGCTATCAGGTCAAAATATCTAAAACCTCAGATAAATTTGAGATAATCTTAGGTTTTATGGATGGGATGGTTGTCTCTTATCTTTTTTCTCCTCCTCTAGACCGTCTCCTAATCTAAGGGAAGATTTTTGATTTTTGCAGGAGATATAATAAATCTATCGATTTTGACCCCTAAAAGCTGACAGCGGACGACGGAAATTGATTGCGGCAAAAAGCGCAAAAATGATTACAATCGATACAAAATATCAACGACTAGGATTAAATGGCTACTCATATTGTTACTGGTGTCGCGGGTTTTATCGGTTCTAACTTGGCAGAAAAGCTTTTAGAACAAGGAGATCAGGTGATCGGTATCGATCAATTTAATGATTATTACGACCCCAGTTTAAAGCGCAAAAATGCCCATATTCTAGCAAAATATCCCGAATTTAAGTTAATTGAAGCGGATATACAAGCCCTCGACTGGAGACAACTGTTGCAAGGAGTAGAAGTATTATTCCATCAGGCAGCCCAAGCAGGAGTCAGAGCAAGCTGGGGTGATGGATTTCGTCAATATACCGAAAGGAATATAAATGCTACTCAAATTATTCTTGAGGCCGCTAAGGAAACCCCTTCTTTACAACGGATGGTTTTTGCCTCCACTTCCTCGGTGTATGGCAACGCGGAAACGATGCCGACTCCGGAAACCCTTTGTCCCCAACCAGTTTCACCCTACGGCATCACCAAATTAGCGGCAGAAAGACTCTGTTGGCTATATCACCAGAATTTTAACGTTCCCGTCACTGCCTTGCGTTATTTCACCGTTTATGGACCGCGGCAACGTCCCGATATGGCTTTCCATAAGTTTTTTCAAGCAGCGATCGCGGGTAAACCGATCGGCATCTACGGGGATGGCAAACAAACCCGCGATTTTACCTTCATTAGTGATGCTGTAGCCGCTAATTTAGCCGCTGCCGTCGTGCCGGAAGCGGTGGGTGAGGTGTTTAATATTGGTGGTGGCAGTCGCGTGGTTTTACTGGATGTCTTGGATACCATGGAAAAAGTCATCGGTAAACCTATTGAGCGATCGCATCAAGGATTGGCCCGGGGAGATGCCCGTCACACCGCCGCCGATGTCACCAAAGCGCGTACTATTCTAGGTTATAACCCCCAAGTCTCTTTAGCCGAAGGATTAGCCCAAGAATGGCAGTGGATTCAGGGATTATATTGTTAAGTTAATTAGGGTTGGCTGAATATCAGTGGAAGCCTTGCTAAAAAATGGTTTCAGGGTTCCGCTTCCCAGTGCGCGAGGTTATTGTCTGAGTAACGCACAGAAAAGGGGTTTCTCCGAGAAATCCCTTTTCTACTCAAAAACTATCAGATCCCCCCGTCTACCGGCACCCCCCTTATCAAGGGGGGCAGGGGGGATCGAACCCAAAATCTATCTTCAATTTAATTATAACCAGCCACTTATGTAATTAATTGTGTCCACCTACTTAGAAACCATTTTTTTCAATTCTTGGCTCTCTCCCTTGTGGTGAGCAGTAGAGAAAGACTTTTTCTCGATTACCTCGTTTCCAGAGGTTCTAGCTCTTGTGTAACCTATCAGGGAAGGGAGGGAGACGCTGACTTTTCCCATTGCCAGGTGGAACCTTGGCACGAGACAAGAGAATCGAGTCGCCCCCACCCTACTGTTCCTATTTCCGTTTCTTCAGGCTAGAAGCTAACCCTAATCCTCCCAATCCTAACAAGGCAACCACGGAACCCGGTTCGGGGACGCTAGTGGGTGGAGCGTTCTCTGTTCCCTCAAGGCTAAATTGGTAAGGGCCAGAAGTAGGCCGAGAAATCCAACTTCCCCCTTGATCCTTACTCTCAACGTAACCATCACCAATCGTCCAGCCAGGGAGTCCTGTTTGAGCGGCAGATGAGGTATACCCCCAAAGATAAGACCCAGTACCACTTGAAATACCACTGACTAACCAGTAAGTGGTATTAGCGGCTAATGTGTACGGAGTAGCCAGGGTAAAGGTGTTATTGGCGAGAGAGGTGGTAATGGAAGCCGGGTTAGTAAAACTGGTTAGCTGAGTGCCGGGGGTTCCACTGCTGTTGCTATAGATACGAAGAAACAAGTTGGGATCGGCGGTGTTTTCTTGGAACAAAAGAGTAGCAGAATTAAGGTTATAACTGCCACTGCCAGTGGTAAAGCTTGCTCCTTCCCAATAACCAAGCTCTGTATAACCTGTGTCCTCAGTTCCTTGAGATAAGTTCTCAACGAGGGTGACAGCAGAAGCTTGTTGTCCTAAACCTAGGGAAAGAAGGAGAGCAAGGCTAACCCCCCCCCCCCCGATTTTTGCCAGAATTTGCTGATTTTTGGTCATTTTTCCAATTTAAGGTTAAGAAGGTTGAAATTGTTCTTGATTGATGATCTATCTTCTGAGCATCTGCTCGGAAAAAAGGTTTGTAGTAACTTAGCGCAGATTAACTCGCTAGGTTGTACGGCCTCGTCCGCAGAATATAGAATTTAGTGTAGAAATGTCAAGTTTTTAAGATAGGTAGATGATAAAAACCCTAGTAATACTAAATCTGGTTATTAAAGACCGATTAGGGACTTGCGTGGGAATAATATCCCAATCTATCGGAGGGCGCAAGCTTTGCGCCCCTACAGTAACGGATTTTGTCCACAATGTAGGGGCGAACTGCGTTCGCCCAAAAGGTACATTATCAAAGCGCAAGTCCCTTAATTGCCCTCACCCCCCTGCCCCGCCGACATCGGGGGGGTCGGGGGTGGGAGAGGGGAGTAGGATGTCTGCCTCTTTGTGTGATAAGTTTAACTTATATGGGAGCGATCTTTCTTTGTGTTCTTTGTGTCTTTGTGGTTCCTTCCTTTACCCACCCAAGAGAGCCGGTGAGAAGATGGAAAATTAGTTAACCTTTTGGCAATTATCTGGATGACTAAAAATAAAAGAGTGCTGATTTTAGGGGGAACGGGGGAAGCGGCGGCATTAGCGGCTAAAATTGCGGCAATTCCGGGTATAGATGCCATCGCTTCCTTTGCCGGTCGCACGAGAGAACCGATTACTTTCACAACTCCTTCTCGCCGGGGGGGGTTTGGTGGTGCCGCCGGGTTAGCCAATTATCTGCGCCAAGAAAGCATTGATTGTTTAATTGATGCCACCCATCCCTTTGCGGCGCAAATTTCCTTTAATGCCGCTCAAGCCGCCTCGGATTGTGGTATTCCTCGATTAATGTTAAGTCGTCCAGCTTGGGAAAAAGTATCTGGAGATAATTGGATTGAAGTAGAAAACAATCAAGCGGCAGCGAATATTTTATCGGGGTTAGCACCGCGGATATTTCTCACTATTGGTCGGCAAGAACTGGCAAGTTATGCACATCTAAAAAATATCTGGTTTTTGATGCGGATGATTGACCCTCCAGAAGCAGATGCCATCGTACCGGTTGGAAAATTATTGTTGGAACGGGGGCCTTTTTCCTTGCAGTCAGAGCGCTCTCTTTTACAAGAATATAAGATTGGGGCGATCGTGAGTAAAAATAGCGGCGGTGATGCCACTTACGCCAAAATTATCGCCGCCAGAGAGTTGGGAATAACCGTGGTCATGGTACAACGTCCACCCGTACCTGAAGGAGAAAAAGTGGCAGATGTTGAAAGTGTCCTGGCATGGTTAGAAAAAATATGACTCTCTTGATTTTTCTGGGAAAATCATCAGCAAACCCTATCTAAATTACTCGTTAAGACTGCATCGGAGCAGGGAGCAGGGAGAGGATTTTTGAGCATTTGTACTAAAATTTTCCCTACGCAGTTTAAATTCAGTACAGCTTAAGTAGCTGGTTATAATTAAATTAAAAATGGATTTTAGGTTCGATCCCCCCTGCCCTCCTTGATAAGGTAGGGTTGATTCATGAATCAACCCTACCCTTGATAAGGGGGGTGTCTGATAATTTTTAACGCCTACCTACTTATCAGTTATCAGATGTTATACCAAATCCGGTTATTAAAGACTGATTATTTATTCCTCCTCCTGCCTTCGTTATCAGATGTTATTTTTCAGTTCACTGATTACTGATTACTGATCACTGGACGGCTACGCCGTGCCTTTGGCAACACTGAAAAGCTTCCCACCCAATCTAGGAAAATCACACTTTCACCACGTTGCTAAAAGAGATTTTCAGGTAATCATCTTCCATTTTTGCTCCGGAAGGTTTCAGGGCTGCCAAAGCTTGGGGTAAGACTAAATTACGACGGTGATTACCGATGCGAATATTTAACTCGTCTCCAGTTTTATTTAGCTGTATTTGTTCCTTCGGTATGCCGGGTAAATATAACTCCAAACTGTAATTATTTTCCTGTTGAACTACCCGAATGGTGTTTTCTTGGTAATAAACCTTAGTCGGATCTTCCCCAGCAAAAAGAGTTTCTTTCAGTCTTTCCAAAGCGGGTAAACCACACATTTCTTCCGAGTAGAGAGGAACTTCCTTAACCGGTAAGGGATGAAAATTATCGTAAATTTCCTGTTTATAACCCTGTTGATTTTCTTTCCAACGAGCAAAGAAAGGATCGGTTACTTTGTCGGGAATAATCCGATTAGCAATAATCAAATCGGTGGAAACATTATAGAGACTTAGATAGGCATGGGCGCGTAAAGACTCCTTAATCACCATTTTTTCGGGGTTTGTCACCAAACGTACCGAGGTTTGAGTATTATCGGTCAAAACCTTTTCTAAAGCCTCGATCTGCTCATAAAACTCGTAGGGAGCATCCATAACTTCCTTGTCCGGCAGGGAAAAACCGGCGATCGGTCGAAATAAAGGTTCCACCAGTGGTCGCAATGCCACCGACATTCCCTGTAAAGGTTTGTAAAATCTTCTCATGTACCAACCGCCCACTTCTGGCAAACTCAGCAATCGTAAAGCTGTCCCCGTGGGTGCGGAATCGATAATCAACACATCATAAGTACCCTCATCGTAGTGGCGCTTCATGCGAACTAAGCCGAAAATCTCATCCATCCCGGGTAAAATCGCTAATTCTTCCGCTTGCACTCCATCCAAACCCCTAGCTTGCAATACCTGGGTGATATAACGTTTTACCGCGCCCCAGTTGCCTTCTAATTCCATTAGTGCGTCTAATTCTGCCCCCCAAAGATGGGGACGTACCAAACGAGGATCGTGACCTAATTCGAGATCGAAACTGTCAGCGAGAGAGTGAGCGGGATCGGTGCTGAGAACTAGGGTTTTATAGCCAAGTTCGGCGCAGCGGAGTCCTGTAGCGGCGGCGACGGAGGTTTTACCCACGCCTCCTTTACCGGTCATGAGAATTACACGCATGGGGGTTGATTTAAGAAAATTTACATTACTTATTCTTATTATGACGGGAAAGTTAACAAATTTTAGGACAAGAATCAGCATTCTTGGCTATAGAATTCCACTCCCTGACCATCACCCCGGGGAATTAGGCTCTGTTCAAAAAATTGCTGACAGCGATTTTCGGCATCAGCGACGAGAACTTTGGCAAAATGACCCTTTTCGAGAACTTCTTGCCTCGGACGTTGTTCGTAGGCATAGATAATCAAAATATCTCCGGGTTGACAGAGCAGAGCTGCACCACCGTTAGGGCAAATTTCCCCGGTGTGGCCGGGAAAAACGTAGGTAGAAAAGCGCTTACCATTGCTAAGATTGACCACATCTACCTCTTCAAGGGGCAAAATACCAACCCGCTCGATCAATTCTTGATCGATAGTGATACTGCCGACATAATCGACGTTAGCCTCGCTGACGCGCACTCGATGGAGTTTGGCGTGCATTAATCGAATTGTTCCCATGTATTTTGTCCTATTTCCCCCAATTACTTCAATTATTATGCTCTCCCAGTGGGAATGTTTACTAAAAAATCTCGGTCAATGGCAAGGTTCTTTTACCCGTCTGTCTCCCCAAGGCGATCTGCTCGAAGATACCCCGACTTTGGTATCTTTGCAAGGCATTAATAATAATCGCTCGATTCGTCAATTGGTCCGCCGTCTCTACAGCGATCGAGCGCCAGAAGATTTGATTTTAGAGTATAGTTCTCTCCATCAGGGTATTCTATTTAGCCAGACGGGAGCTTTTTGTCAAGGTTCTTTATATTTTAGTAGTTTTTCCTCACAATTCGGGGCAGAATTTGGGTTAATCTCCGGAGAAAGACGATTAAGAATGGTACAGTTATTTAATGAACGCTGTGAGTTCGATCGCTTGACTTTAATTCGGGAAAAGTTAGTGGATTCTCAGTCACCAGAAAGACCGATGTTAACGGTGGAGCAATTACTGGGTCAATGGCGGGGACAAGCGGTGACAACGGGACGGGATTTTTATAATTCTGCTGCCTATTCTACCCATGTATCGATCGAGCGTCAGGGGGATAATTATCTCTCGCAAACTTTGACTTTTGGCGATAATCAAATTACTTCTAGCGCTCGGATTGAGGGACAAAGATTGTTGTTTGAAAATAGTCCGCTGCCGGTGCAAATCCTGCTGCTACCCGATGGTTCTTCCTGTAATACACCTCTGAAAATTACTGCCGGTCATCCTTTTGTTTTAGAGGCTGGTTGGTTACTTTCTCCTACTCAAAGACAGCGCTTAATTCGTTCTTATGATGATAAGGGAGAATGGACAGGTATTACTCTGGTGACGGAGGAAAAAGAAAGCTATTAGCCGTCAGCCCCCGGCTAGATTGATAATAAAAAGAAAATTCACTAATTACACTGAAAAATATCGGGTTTCTCCTAAAGATGAATTATAACTGGATTTTTTGTGTGATAAGTTTAACTTATATAGTAGCGCTCGATCTTTGTGTCCTTTGTGTCTCTGTGGTTCGTTCCACTCACTCGTCCGCAAGACTGTATCCTAGCATACATTTTACCCAGCAAACCTGGGAGAGCCGATAACTGCTCTCAGAAGCTGAATGCTAAGGGCTGCTTTATATAAGCAAAATTTATCAAAATCCCAATATACTTGAGAAGATTTAAATTTACATTCCTTAATCTTTACTTTTCTTAAAAAATAATTGAGAAAAATTCCTATTTGTCAACGAGATTGCAATAGTTACAGCCCGCTGCTAAAATCTAAGAATTGGGTTACTTTGTGCATTTTTAGGCCTTGTGCCTTGAAACCCTTGCTAAGTCTAGGATTACTAATTCGTCCCCAGGAAAAACTTGCTAATTGCTCCTTTGACGAAAAAGATCTTTTGCCAAAAATATGTGTACTTATGTTAAAACGAAAAAGTTTTTTTGACAAAATGTACCCGATGTGCTGCGAGGAAAGTCTGCGGGTAAGCTGTTAACTAAGCTGTTAAGCATTTAAATTGCTTGTTGAGACGAGGCAAGAGGCAAGAGGCAACAGTAAAAGGATTGGGGGAGATTCGGCTAATCTTAAGAATAAGTGCTTTAAATGCGTCTTAGCTTATCTAAATTACTGGTTAAGACTGTATGAGAGAGGGGAGAAGAACCTGATAAACCAAACGATGCTGATAAGTAGGGAGGCACAATTATTTGTAGGATGGGTTAGCGGTAGCGTAACCGATGCGGGCGTTGGGTTTCATGCTTCAACCCAACCTAAGTTCTAGGTACTTATTTAATTCCACCCACCTACTTAGAACAAATTAAACCTTTAGCCAAGCAAAAATATCCACTGCTGATATTAGCCAACTTTCTAATCCTTTAATCACCGCTAAAGGCTGATTATTGCCTGCGGTTGCAATATGTACTTTCGGTAATCCTGTTTGAAAAACGGTGACTGACTTTGCTGAAGGATCAATCAACCAACCTAATTCTGTTCCTTGTTGTAAACAGAAAATAATCTTTTCCATCACTAAGGTAACAGATTGTTCAGGAGACATAATTTCAATAATCCAATCGGGATAACTTAAAAATTTATCAGCCATTTCTCCATCTAGATCTCGTGGCAAATTCTCCCAACGAATCACCGCAATATCTGGCACAATTGAACGTTCTGCAAAAGTACAACGTAATTCAGGTAGAGCATAAGCTAATTTTAGAGGTTTAGTCTGTTGATTAATGGCAGAGGCTAACTCAAATTGTAAGATGCTGTGTTTTCCTTTGGGCATAGGTTTTTGAGTGACAATTCCATGATAATATTCTCTAGCAGGCTTAGTTTCTGGAAGGACAAGAAATGCTTCGAGGGAAAGGGATTGTTTATCTTCTATTGTGGTAAACATTGATTGATTTCTCCGCTCTTGAGGTGTTTTCCATTATCAAAGTAGTTTATGGTTACAGAAAGACGTTCATTCCATATATTCTTTTGAGTGGTTTTCTATGAGATACTTGGCATAGTGCAGAAGTTCGTGCTTTAGAGAATCTGGCATTGTCGAAACTGTTGGTAAGATTTATGGATCATCTAAATCCTCAGAAAAAGAAACCGCAAAAGTGGGTTAAATTGCTTCCTAGTTACCATTGTAAAATAATTAAGAGAATTTATTCATAATCAGTCCAATATCTTTAACCAAAAAGTAAATTATGGAGGATTTCTAAACGCCGGTCATCTTCACGAACAATAGCACCATAATAATTTTTCTTATTCTCTAGCCAGAGTAATTCAAACTCGATCGCCTTGGGTAAAGCCAAACTAAAATTATCCAAAGCTTGGGGACAATCAAAGATAACTTTGCGCGTCTCGAAGCGGTCAAAATGTCCTTGGCAGAACATTTTGAAAAACGGTAAAGAATCTAGTGACACCGCACCCCCAATAGCAACAGTCAAACCGGCAGCCTTAGCTTTTTTTGCCAAAGATAAAGCCAGATCCAAAACTTGCTTGCTATTCACATCCTGACGGGTTAATCCCAAAGAACAGGCTAAATCCATCCGTCCGATGACGATACCATGGAGAGATTTTATCTCTGGAATCGCCAACATTTCCTGAAAATTCTCACAGGCAGTAATCGTTTCGATATTAACCAATAACTCCACATCTTCCACCCCTTGGTCAGCTAAAACCCTCCTGGCTGCCCGCAGATATTTTTGTAAAGCGTAGGCTGTTTCTACCATGGGAGCAATTAAGCGATCAACTCCTAAATTAACCGCATCAAAGATATCTCTGATCGCTTCGCAACCGGCGATTTTCAGATTAAAATCTACCCCCGCTTTCAGACTAATTTCTTTCAACCGCATCGCTTCCGTCAGTCGGGTTCCTTCCGTCTCGAATTCCGCTTTTACCCCTGAAACATGGTGATCTTCCCTGAGTTCTCTTAACAGTTGCACCATTTTTTTTTCTAAGCAATTCATGTTTTTAATCGTTCACAATCGTTGACACTCCCGTTGCCTAAAGGTGTGGGGATTCTTGGTTCACCGAGATCACTTGCTTAGACAGAATCGCTTCTGAAAAAGTAGAGGTATTCTCTCCCCAAGCGTTTATCGGATCTAGCCCGAAAGTTACCGTATGCCCTACGGTACTTAACCCAAATTTTCGGTAACTGCTAGATGAGCCTTGTTGATTATAGCCGATCTGCCAAAAGCTAATAGCTAAGGACGAGGAAACCATAAAAATACCCTAAACAAGGGGACAAGAGCGACAAAATACCGGCATAATGAACAAGGCCGTCTGATTTTTTTCTGGCCACATCCTTTCTATACTACATTCGTAATATAAGTAATTCTCTAGTTAGACTATGCGAACTCACTACTGTGGCGACCTTAGCGCGATCGAAATTGAAAAAAGTGTCACCCTCTTCGGTTGGGTCGATCGCCGTCGCGATCACGGTGGCGTTATTTTTATTGATCTACGGGATCGCAGTGGTATTGTCCAGATCGTCAGTGATCCCCAACGAACTCCCGCTTCCTATCCCATCGCTGAAACCGTCAGAAACGAGTATGTTATCAAGGTGACGGGAACAGTCAGTCAACGGCCCCCCGAATCCCTTAACCCGCGCATTGCCACCGGAGAAATCGAAATTTACGCCACTAGCATCGAGATTCTCAACGGGGTTACTAAACAACTGCCTTTTGTCGTCTCCAGTTCCGAAAGTGAATCAGTCCGGGAAGATGTGCGCTTGCGATACCGCTATCTAGACCTACGCCGGGAGCGTATGAGTCAGAATTTACAACTACGTCACCAAGTTGTCAAGGAAATGCGCCGTTTTCTCG
Source organism: Microcystis aeruginosa NIES-2549 (assembly GCF_000981785.2). Lineage (NCBI taxonomy): Bacteria > Bacillati > Cyanobacteriota > Cyanophyceae > Chroococcales > Microcystaceae > Microcystis > Microcystis aeruginosa. The sequence goes on from NZ_CP011304.1 coordinate 3,809,870, forward strand.
AAGATGAACAGCATTTTATCGAAGTGGAAACGCCAATTTTAACTCGATCGACTCCCGAAGGGGCGCGGGATTATCTGGTTCCTTCCAGGGTCAGCCCGGGCCAATGGTACGCTTTACCCCAATCACCGCAACTATTTAAGCAATTATTAATGGTGTCGGGAATGGATCGCTACTATCAAATCGCCCGCTGTTTCCGCGATGAAGATCTGCGCGCTGATCGTCAACCGGAATTTACTCAGTTGGATATGGAGATGAGTTTTCTCTCCTTAAGCGAAATTTTAGCCCTAAATGAGGCTTTGATCGCTCATATCTTCAAAAAAGTCAAAAATATCGATATAAGCCTGCCCCTGCCCCGTTTAACATATTCTGAGGCTATGGATCGCTATGGGGTCGATCGCCCCGATACCCGTTTTGGCTTAGAATTGGTCAATGTGGCGGAGATTTTTGCCGATTCGGGATTTAAGGTGTTTTCAGGTGCGATCGCTAGTGGTGGGACGGTGAAAGTTTTACCGATTCCCAACGGTAACGAGGCGATTTCTAACGTCAGAATCAAACCGGGTGGGGATTTATTCAAAGAAGCCACCGATGCGGGGGCGAAGGGAATTGCCTACATCCGCGTGCGCGAGGACTACGATTTTGATACCATCGGTGCGATTAAAGATAACCTAACAGAGGCACAAAAACAGGCTTTAATCGAGAAGACTGGCGCAAAACCGGGGCATCTGCTCTTATTTGGGGCGGGAGATACCGATACAGTCAATAAATCCCTATCCCGCCTACGCTTAGTTTTAGGGGAACAATTGGGATTAATTGATCCCGAGAAAATCAACCTCCTCTGGGTGACGGATTTCCCGATGTTTGAATACAACGCCGAGGAAAAACGCCTAGAAGCATTGCATCATCCCTTTACTGCCCCTAATCCCGAAGATTTAGACGATCTAGCCCAGGCTCGCGCCCTAGCCTACGATATGATTTTTAATGGTATTGAAATCGGTGGCGGCAGTTTGCGGATCTATCAACGGGAAGTACAGGAAAAAGTCTTCGCTACCATCGGTCTATCCCCAGAGGAAGCCTATAATAAATTCGGCTTTTTGTTAGAAGCTTTTGAATACGGAACCCCTCCCCACGGTGGCATCGCCTACGGTTTAGATCGCTTGGTGATGTTGTTAGCGGGAGAAGAGTCAATTCGCGATGTGATTGCTTTCCCGAAAACCCAGCAAGCTAGTTGTTTACTCACTTCTGCACCTTCAACAGTGGCAGCGAAGCAATTAAAGGAATTATCCGTTGCTTCTACCTACAAACCGCCATCCTAAGATTAGGGTGGGCATTGCCCACCTAATTTTTGCAAGTCTGTTGACACCATGCTCTTAAATTCTTTTCTGCCCTGACTTCATCCTCTTTAGCAGTGGCTAAAAATTCCTAGAGTTTAGTTTTGGGAACTAGGGGAAAAGTGCAGGGTAAGCGCATCTTAACAATCCTTGACAATTGTTAAGCAAAAATCGACCAAATGGGTCGAGTTCGCCCCTACAAAATCGACCCGCCTAAGGGCGGGAAAGAAAAGAAAAAAGAAAAAATAGGGAATGAGGGTAAAAGGGGAAAAAGGCAAAAGGGTTAGAGAGTTCTCCCGAAAACGCAGACTACCCGAAAACCGTAATTGTTGATGCGGTTGACGCGGCGGAAGTAGTAGTCGTAGCGAATCGCGGAACGGCAGTAAGTAGGATTGTAGCCCCAGGAACCGCCCCGCAGAGGAGAACGATTATTATTACCATTTTCTATCCAGACACTGCCATCCGTCGGCGCACCGTCATAGTTATCGTGCCAAGTATCGGCGCACCACTCCCGGACATTGCCGTGCATATCGTACAGTCCAAAGGCGTTTGGGGGAAATTGTCCCACGGGAGTTGTTTGTTGTCGATATTCTCCGTTCGGTTCATCGGCGTAGGTATTACTGGCATTGTAGTTAGCCAATTCCCCCGTAATGGTTTCCCCAAAGTAAAACGGGGTGGTGGTTCCAGCACGACAGGCGTACTCCCATTCCGCCTCACTGGGAAGTCGGTATTCCCCTCCCGTTAGTTTAGATAATCTCGCGCAGAACTCGACGGCATCGTACCAGTTGACTTGTTCCACGGGTCTATCCCAGTGCGTGGGCGATCCCCCCCTAGCCCCCCCTTCAAAAGGGGGGGAATCGGAAGCCCCCCTTTTTAAGGGGGGTTTGGGGGGATCTTTAAAATAGGCTGGGTTGAAATCAAGGTCTTGTTTAACTTTTAAATCCGTGCGAGAGGCGATCGCTTTCCACTGGGCCTGGGTGATGGGGTATTTACCCATAAAGAAGGGTGGGACAGTTACTTCATGTTGTGGTCTTTCCCTTCTAAATCCTTCCCAATTAAATTTTTTAACCAGTCTTTCGATTTCCTCATCTTCTGTTCCCATCAGGAAAGTTCCCCCCGGAATGGCGACCATTTCTAAGGTGATGCCTTTGCCCAGATCTTCCCTGAAATATTGGGACTGTTTCGACTCTTTTCTAATTTGCTCACCCTTCGCATTTACTCCCACCACCTCAAAGTTAAATACTGATAACAGTTGTTTTGGCTCTTCCGGTTCAAGCTTGAACTGATAGCCAATTGCTCTTTCTAGTTGCTCAAATCCGTCTTCTTCCCAATAATCAAGCCAGTGAATATCTCGCAGATTCAAGCTAACTTCTGCAAGTCGCAGATCAGGAATTTCGCATTCTTCTAACCTCATGGGAATAACAAAAATTGTCCCCGGTAGCATCTGTGCCAAGGTATCAAGTGCAATCCTCAACTCCCGTTGGATGTATCCCTGTTTATTAGCCGATTTCGCTGACAGACAGGCGAGAAAAATCTGACTAGCTTTAATCGCTTTCGGAATTTCATCTCGCCAAATTTGCCCCGGAATCAGGTCTTTTTTATCCAACCAAGGTTTATATCCCGCTTGCTTAAGGCGCTCATGCAGTGCCAAAACTGCTGGTTTGTCCTCACTGGCATGGGCCAAGAAAATTTGGATCTCTGACTTTTTCATAACTTTTTCTTATGACCACAAGTAGGGGAGAGCCAGATTAACTGGCAGAAAATCTCTAAATAAACCATTTAATTGATTATTACTCATTCTTAATTCTCCTGACTCCTGACTCCTGACGACCGGCTCCTAACCCCTAAACCCACCAACAAACTTTTTCAGCAAACCCTAGTTAATTATTTTGGCTCTACCGAACCTGTCATGTAAAACTATCAACAACTCGTGCTTGTAAAGCTTGTATACTAAGGCTTTGAGTTTTTGTTAGATTGATATTTATCAACTTTAGAGCATTGCTTGGCAGAGAGGGAGCTTGAGGAATTTTCTACAGTGTAAGTTCGGAAGAACCATTATTTTTAGCTAGTTGACTAACAACCCATGCTCTTAAATTCTTTTCTGCCCTCACTTCATCCTCTTTAGCAGTGGCTAAAAATTCATAGAGTTTAGTTTTCGGAACTAGGGGAAAAGTAGGACTAAATTCTTCTTCCTGATAAACTCCCTTTTCTAACCGATAAATGCGCCAGATTTCTCCATTAAAACGCCATAATTCCGGCACTCCCAAACGGGCATAAAGTGCTAATTTATTAATATCCGTGTGGGTAATATCCACTTCCACCACTAAATCTGGGGGCGGATCTTCAGTTAAATTAATTGTTTTTCCTAGCACTTTGGCTTGATTTTGAATATAGTAAGCATTGTCGGGTTCTGCCCCTCGTTCTAAATCTTCCCTAGCTAGAGTTGTGGAACCCATACTTTTAATTTTTAAACCCAATTCTACCACCAAAATCCGAATAAATAATCCGATTAATTCTCGATAAAACTCGTGTTCTTCTAGGGGCATAGTAATTTCTAAAGTGCCACGATCATAAAATAAATGGGCGCGATTATTTTCCCCTAGGGCTTGTAAAATTTGCCGATAGGATAACCAACTGAGATGATTAAAAACTACCCGTTTTTCGCCCCTAATTTGCTCAGTATTTAACTCCAGAGGAACTGTCACCATAATTACCTCAACTTTCAGCTAGTTGACTAACAACCCATGCTCTTAAATTCTTTTCTGCCCTCACTTCATCCTCTTTAGCAGTGGCTAAAAATTCATAGAGTTTAGTTTTCGGAACTAGGGGAAAAGTAGGACTAAATTCTTCTTCCTGATAACCTTCCTTTTCTAACCGATAAATGCGCCAGATTTCTCCATTAAAACGCCATAATTCCGGCACTCCCAAACGGGCATAAAGTGCTAATTTATTAATATCCGTGTGGGTAATATCCACTTCCACCACTAAATCTGGGGGCGGATCTTCAGTTAAATTAATTGTTTTTCCTAGCACTTTGGCTTGATTTTGAATATAGTAAGCATTATCGGGTTCTGCCCCCCGTTCTAAATCTTCCCTAGCTAGAGTTGTGGAACCCATACTTTTAATTTTTAAACCCAATTCGGACACCAAAAAATAGATAAAACGTCCAATTAATTCTCGATAAAACTCGTGTTCTTCTAGGGGCATAGTAATTTCTAAAGTGCCACGATCATAAAATAAATGGGCGCGATTATTTTCCCCTAGGGCCTGTAAAATTTGCCGATAGGATAACCAACTGAGATGATTAAAAACTACCCGTTTTTCGCCCCTAATTTGCTCAGTATTTAACTCCAGAGGAACTGTCACCATAACTGCCCCGAAAAGCGAAATTTATGTCCAAAAAAGGGGGTTGATTCACCCCCTTATTATCTTATCAAACCAATGCCGGAACCTGGGGCCAACGCCCGATCGTCTTACCAATGACCGCTAACTCCCGCGTTAACTGGTCGAACCTGTCGGGAGTCAAGGATTGCGGCCCATCGGATAGGGCCTTGGCTGGGTTAGGATGTACTTCGATCATCAAGGAATCGGCCCCAGCTGCCAGGGAAGCCATGGCCATAGTCGGTACATATTCCCATTTACCCGTACCGTGGCTAGGATCGATCATGATCGGCAGGTGGGTTAAAGTTCTTAAAACGGGAATACAGGATAAATCTAGGGTATTACGAGTATATTTACTGTCAAAGGTGCGGATACCGCGTTCGCAGAGAATAACATTGCTATTTCCTGCCGCGAGGATATATTCTGCCGCCATCAACCAATCTTCAATAGTGGCCGCCATGCCGCGCTTGAGTAGGACTGGTTTCGGTTGCGCCCCAACTTTTTTCAGGAGGGAAAAATTCTGCATATTGCGGGCCCCCACCTGCACCACGTCGGCTATTTCGACAATCTTATCGAGATCCGCCGCGTCCATTACTTCCGTGATAATACCCAGACCACTGGCATCTCTAGCCGCCGCTAGTAATTCCAAAGCGCTTTCCCCGTGACCTTGGAAAGCGTATGGAGAAGTGCGGGGTTTATAGGCACCACCGCGGAGGAATTGCGCTCCGGCTGCCGCCACTCGTTTGGCAGTTTCCACGATCATCGCCTCATTTTCCACCGAACAGGGGCCGGCGACAATGCTAACGGTATGATTTCTGCCGATGGGGATAACACCGTTAGGAGTGGGGACTAAAACCTCGCTGTATTCCCCGTGACGGTATTCTAAAGAGGCGCGTTTGAAGGGTTGTTCGACTCGCAGGACGGTTTCGATCCAAGGGCTTAGTTCTTGGATTTGTAGGGGGTCTAATTCCCTGGTTTCTCCGACTAAACCGATGACAACTTTATGCTTACCGACGATTTTTTCAGGACTTAATCCCCATGCCTCGAATTCGGCACTGACGCGCTCGATTTCAATTTCCGGGGAACCAACTTTCATGACAATAATCATGGCATTAACCCTTTATTTTTTTCTTTAATCTCTATTGTTGACGATTTCTAGAGGTTATCTATTTTTCTTCCACTTCTTTTTTGCCGGACCGCCAAGCGGCGATCGTTCTGCCAAAATTAGCTTGAAATTCTTGCCATCCTAGCCAATCCCCCACCCGATCCTCGTCCCAAGAAGCGGAGAAGATGCCATAACTCAGACCGATAAAACCGAGACCAAATAGGCTTAAACTGACGAGCATGGCGACGTAGGAAGGGATTTCGAGAAGATCGTGGCTAATAATCCAGTAGAAGCCAAAAAAGGAAGTTATCCCCAATGCCGTCGGAATGCCACAAAATGCCGCCATGCGTTTGGCCATCCGTTGACTGACCACTTGGGGAATTGCCTTTAAGCTGGCTTCCTCGGAGCGATTTTTTAGCGGCGGTGGCACGGGACTAGGGGCAATTTTCGGGGTTTTTCGCTTATTTTGGCGCGGCTCAAAGGGGAGACGTTCTTTTTTCTCCGTCGATTTCGATTCAGAGGCCATGGTAGGGATGCAAAGGGGGTAAGCTTAACGGCGAATTCCGAGACGAGCGATCAGGGTTTGATAGCGTTGTTGATCTTTCTTCTGGATATAGGTTAACAGTCCCCGACGACGACCGATCATCTGGAGTAATCCCCGGCGGGAAGCGTGGTCTTTCGGGTTAGCTTTCAGGTGTTCGGTCAGTTGGTTGATTCTCTCGGTTAAGAAAGCTACCTGTAACTCCGATGATCCTGTATCGGTTTCGTGGGCCTGATATTGGCTGATTAGTTCTTGTTTTTTGGTCTGGGTTAAGGCCATAGGACTCGTGATCTCTGCTTAAACACTGCAATCTATCATAGTATCATGTTTCTGGTCGATCCGTAAACATTGTTCGGGTGATAGGGTGATGAGACAGCTTCCCAATCTCCCCAATTCCCCATTTCCCCAATTCCCCATTGCCGCAAATCATGGCAAAATCTTAGACATAGCGTCTAACTTACCCTGAAGATTCCATGCTGTTAAAATCCACGACCCGTCATATTCGCATTTATACGGCTGAAGTAAAAAATAATCAATTAATCGAGAGTAACAATGTCTTGACTCTTGATGTGGATCCCGATAATGAATTTAATTGGGAAGAAGTGGCTCTCAATAAGGTTTATAGTAAGTTTGATGAATTGGTAGAGTCCTACAATGGGGAAGAACTGAGCGAATATAATCTCCGTCGCATCGGTTCAGATCTAGAACATTTTATCCGTTCTCTCCTGCAAAAAGGGGAAATTAGCTATAATCTCAATGCCAGAGTGCAGAACTATAGTATGGGTTTACCGAAATTAGGGTGAACGATCCCGCGTCAGTCCCCACCCGGACTCCTAGGCAGGTGGGGAAATTGTATCGCGGCAATCAGGAGTTTCACGAATTGGGGTGAGGGAACAATTGCCTGTCACTCTTGTGGTTTTGGTAGTCGCTTAATGTATTCTCGTAAAATTTGAGCCATACTAACATCTTGAGATTTCTTGCATAAATCAAAAATTTTTCGGCGTTGCTGATTTGAGATAGTAATCTTCTTTGAAGCAGGGTCACTTCGCAACGAATAGACCGCTTGCAAAAGTAATCAAGACAACAATTCAAAAGTAAACCGCATCAACCTAGAAATTAGACGAAGAAAGGCTCATTAGGTACTATCTGATAATTCTGACAAGGAATCAGACTGTAAAATGAGACATAAAGATATTAGCGTACAAACTAGAGAAAATCTCTCACAACTTTCTCCCCTGCTTTCTCTGACAAAAAAATGCCAATTTCTGGAGAGACATGAACGAGAATTAATTCTCGAAGGGTTTCTTCTGTTTCTCCTAAGTATTTAAATTATTTAAGTTGGGATTATTGATAGAGACATTTTCCTGATTTTAGAGATAAATCTTTGATTATTTGTTGATTTTAAAATAACATTTTGGCTACCTTTTTATAGGAGTTTGATTTTTCGCCCTCCTTGATAAAAGAGAAGTACAAATACTTAGAACTTAAGGAAGATGCTCTCTTTCTAGAGCTTGTGTTTATATTAAAGATACAGTTGAGCTATCAAATTTGTCTTCAACAAAAGTACATATTTTTTCACCATTGAGCCGCAAAAAATGAAAATTAATATTTTTCCCATCAGTCTGTTTTCTGGCATAAGTATAATTACACTGTGGGCTTTTCCCTCCCTTGCCGCTAGTTTATCCGTTGCCGAGCTATTTGTTAAGATAGAAAATTTTAACCGACCATCCCTAGGAGCTATTTCTAGGGGAAATAATCAAATAATTAATATTGCTGAGGATGGAATTAGTCAGACTATTTTGACAGGTTCCGCATTTTTCCAGTCAGATGCGCTGGAATCATTAGGACAAATTGAATTTACTAATCAAACTCTGGGTTTTGGGAGTAATTTTGTTGGTAGGGCTGATATTCAAGCTTCTCTAGGGAGTCTATTTTTTGTGCCAGCTAATCAAGCTTTAAGCTTCGATTTTAGCCTGTTCAGACAGCTATCTAATAGCCAAAGTGAATCGCAGTTAAATACAGTTAGTAGTGCCAGCAGATTTAACTTTTTTCTTGAGGAACAATCTCTCATAAACTCGGATAATAGTTCTGAAATTTTGCCTCGACAACTAGATATGTTAAACCAGATTAATAGCGGTTTATCGGCAAGTATTCCTGAGAATTATTCTAGGTTTTTGATCGGGAACAACATCACGATTAATAGTTATATGGAAAATATTATCTCTACGGATCAGCAGCAATTAGTGACCACATTATTAACGGGTTCTTTTCAGTGGACAGCAATAAGAGATACTATGATTTTTTTGAGTGTCTCGGCTCAATCTTGCACCTATAGTTCTGATCAACCGCGCACTTGTGTGATTATCGCTGAACCCCGTTACCATGGCATAATTTTCTTCCTTATCATCCCTATTTTCCTCTTATTCCGAACGATAAAGTAAATAATTTAACTCATTGGTCAACCATTCAGAAAACAATTTTTGTAAAATTTCCTGATGGATTTCCTCGGTTAATTCCGCAGGTAAAAATTCCAGCACCATTAGTAAATGATATTCTTCGTTAATTTTCACTGGTTGTATAATTTCTTTTGGTCGAGCTTGAAAAACGATACTGGAAAGACCAGAAGAGGATAACTGACCACGATAGATTATTCCTTCATAGCCACAATGTAAGCGACGTTGTTCGTCTATATCGTAAAGATGGGCAGCTTGATAAAAGCTAATTTCTTCTTCTTCAATTTGATAAAAAACTTCCCAAGCTAATTTTTCGTAGGGAATAACCAGACGATAAAGAATCGCTCGCTCAAAGTCCAGACGATTCTCGGCAAAATGTCGTTCTACCTCCCGGGAAAAAAGAGCCGTCGATAGTTTTTTTGTTAGTAAATCCCCTTGAATTCCCGCTTCCCAATCTTCGGGAGCGATCATCTGATCTGCTAACCAGGCCAAGGTATCACTGGCTTTTTCTAATCGTTTTTCCCGTCTTTGCTCGTCAGCGAGCGCTTGAATTTCTGCGGGTGTAACGCTAATATTATGCTCTTGGGCTGATTTCTTGATGATTCTTTGGTGCAGGATTTTTTGACAAATTTCCTTAAGCTGTAGCTGCTGTTTAAGAAACTTTTCTATGTCTATTAACTCGATCTTAATTCCATGAAAGTCAGGCATATTTAAAGATAGAATCCGTTTAATTGTATGATCATAAATCAACTAAATTGACATACTAATTTATATTTATTTATGACCAGATACTTAGCAGCTAAAACTCTATCAACTAATTTGATAGAGTTTTAGTCACTCAAGGAAAATCTGAGGAATAATTTTTGTGAACTACCCTAGCTTATACTCAGAAATAATTAAGAGTCTAGGTGTAATTTTGAGTAGTTATCCTCAACTATTGGTAGTAATAGGCTGACCAATGGCAATACCAAAAGCCGTAATGAATCCCTGAGAAAAACTACCAATACGATTGTGACTGAAATCAAAGACAAATAAAGGTTGAAAACTTAGATCATTTAAAACCCATCCCTGCCCCTGAATACTCCCAAGATAAAGGGATTCAGTTTGGCAAAATTCCAAATCCCGAATTTTGATTTGACTCATTATTATTCTCCTTGATTATTTTAGACAGGACTCATCGCATAGACATAACCAGCCTGAATAACATTCAGATAGGCGTAGTCACTAGCTATTACACTTCCTGAAAATACCATTGATAAAGTACTGGGAGTTGAAGAAGCCTTAACTACTCCACTCAAATTAATCCAAGGGTTATGAACAATAAATCCCTGACCTCCAACAGGTGAACAGTTAGGAATTTTTTGATTTTGAGCCATTAATTCTAGATGCTCTAAATCGGTAATGATCATAGTTTGTTCCTCGCAGTTTTGAACTTAATTAAGCCGGAATAGCTCCTATCCTATAGCCACCGCTTGATAAATAAAGGAGAAACCTGTAGTATAACCCTGGGGGGTAGCCGTAGTTAAAACTTGAGTTTCTCCACCGGCAATGCTGCCAAGGGAACCAACAACTAATGAATTAAATTTGAAATTAGCAATTGAAAAAGAGGGGATAACTACTATACCTGAAGCTCCCTTTACTTCATAGGCTTGTTCGGTCATTTCCAAGTGTTCTAGATCGTTAATCAACATAATTTTTCTCCTTGTTTAATGTTGTAACTGTTCCACAATAATAACGATTAATTATTAGTAGCGGTTGCCATTGTGGCAATTATTTTTTATATCGAGAATGATTGCTATTTTTATTTAGATCAACCTCTAATCCGTACAGAGGGAGTATTTATTACAGCTTTTATCATAAAGATAAAGTACAAAAGAATTTGGCCTTATCTCTGAGCAACTGGCTACTGTTAAATGTTCCGCAGTTCCAGCGTTCCCAAAAACTAGAGACTTCGTACCTTACCATTGGGATAAATGCTGTAATATACTCCTCTAATAAAAAAATCCTAACGAGTCTTGCTAACCCGTCGTGAAATCAATCCTATGGTCGATATGTCAGGGATTCTAGTTAGCTACCCCCCCGGAGTAGTTGCCACGGCCGAAATTGAACTTGTGCTAAGGGCAAAACCAGGACCGGCCTCAACGGAGTTAGAAACATCGATACTCGCCGTTAGGGAACCGATAGCCGAAGAATTAATCCGACTTTGTACAAGACTGAAAATTATGTCGTTAATTGACATATAGGCAACCTGATCTAAGTCGAAATCATCAAAATTTTGACCCCCGACAATTCCCTGCTTTCCGGTAGTCAGTTCAGAGAATTCTAAATTAATAATTACCATTACTTTTCTGCTCCAAAGTAAACACGGATCAATAGTTATAAGCTACTGTTAAATAACCTCGATAATAATTCAGTAGCTTTCTGGATTTAACTGGTTCACAAGACATGGAAAATAGGCTAGGTAGAAATTTGATTATCTACCTAGCCTTAATGATCAAGTCAAAATTATCTTTTAGATTTGATAACTTTGCGCAAGGCTAAACACAAGATTCGGTTAAACTAAACCTCTTGCCCGGGTGACGCTAGTGTATTCAATGGATTTAGAACCAGTTTCTGCGCTGAGATCCAGAGTTTCTCGGCTAAAACCCCGAGCCAAAGCTTCACCAGAAATATCTAGACTTTTGCGGGAATAGAAAAAAGCACCGTTGCCTCCTTCGATATTTTTTTCAGAAACATTTTCGAGGTAGCTGATGTCGGAAATTAACATGGTTTTTCTCCTTGTTGTTTGAGTTGTTTGACTAGAAAACTTGTTTGTTTTCTATATTTATATATTAGGATGTTGTTCATATACTTGGTTGCCAATCTGGCATATTTATTTCCTTGCTATATAAATTGGCAAAACTCATATATTTTGAAAAATATCCTCTGATTGGGCAAGATCGATTCATCTCTAAAATTGCTCAATCATGGAGTCAGTTGAAATTTATGACAACAAAGGTAGATAAAATCTTATCTACCTTGACTATCCTCTCGAATTACTGGAATCATCGGCACTTAAAACCAAGGAAGTTCCCGAAAACCGCCCTTGAGATTAGCCACTTCTGACTCAATTACTTTTACATGATTCAAATCTCGGATGGCGAGGGAATTTATTTCCTCGGTTTTTGACGGCCCTTTGCGGGCGTTATCTTTAATCAATCGGTTATAGGTTCGATAGGGTATGTAATGGAGGGGATTGTAACCAGCGAAACGCAAAATTAACAGACAGGCCCAAGAATACTTGCCATTAAGAATCGCATCGACAATTTGGTCAAACTGTTCTTCTGTCATTGCTTTATCTCGTTTATTATTGGAATTACTGGGTAATTGAATCATTTTCCTCGTTTCTCCCATTAAAAGTTGATATTAAAGTGTCAGCCCATCCTGTTGTAGCTTTTTGAGCGGTTCTAATAAGACATCGATGATGCGACGACGACGGATAATAATCTCCGCCGTCCCGGTTTGTCCGGGTTTGAACGCCAGCGCTCCCTGACCGGGACGAGGGGAATCGCGATCGAGCAGAATCTCCACTTGATAGATCTCGCCTAAATCTTGATCGGTTCTGGTAGCGGTGGAAATCTTGCCAACTTTACCCCCAATCACGCCGTAATCTTGGTAAGGAAAAGCATCGATTTTCACCTGGGCCGTTAGTCCTGATTTGATAAATCCCGCTTCCCGATTGGGCAACTCGGCTAAGAGTACCAAAGGAACTCCTTCGGGGGCTACCTCGGCCAAGGTTTGACCGGCTTGCACCACCTCCCCTGATTTTTTCAGGTTGAGAGTCAAGATCACGCCATCGACTGGTGCTGTTAGATATTTTTGACGGAGTTGCTCCTGGGCTTTGGCCAAGAGGGTCTTATTTTCTCGTATACGAGCATCGATCTGGGCTATTTCTAGCTCGAGCGACGCTTTTTGTTTATTGGTCTCCAACTGCACCGCTTGCGCTTCTGCTCGCTTGCGACGCAATTCTGCCTGTAGTTGGGCGACTTCTTGGTAAGTTTTGGCTAATTCCCCTTGATTTTGGGTGATACGACTCTCTAGGTCGAGTAGGGATTGGGAGGCTTGGAAAATCTGCTCTTCGGCGTTATTGATTTCCTGTAATTGACTGATAGTAATCTTCTGTTCTGTCTCCCGCAGGTTTTGTTCGGCTTGAAAGAGCATCTCCAGGGAAATCGCCCCGTCGGCGGCTAAGGGTTTTAAACGAGCCACCCGCTCCTGATGGGCTTTCTTCTCCTCCTCTAGTTGGGCCGAGCGCCGGCTGGCTTCCCCGGAAAGGGGGTTTAGTTGCTGACGACGACTGCGATAGGCACTAGCTTGGGTTTTCTGTTCCCGCAATAATTGACGGATAGTGTCTAGTTTGCTTTCGGCAAGAGCGATCGCTGATAATTGGGCTTTTTCCTCGGCTTCTGCGATCGCTTTTTGGGTGTCCTCCTGCAAATTTAGCCGCTCCCACAGGCCTCGTTTCTGAGTCTGTTCGATGTAGTTAGCGTTCAGGCTTTGTTGTAGGCGTTCTACTTCTTTTTGGGCAATTGTGGTGTCAATCTCGGCGATAATTTGTCCTTTTTTTACTTTATCCCCTTCTTTGACCTCTACACGGCTGATTTGACCCAATTCGAGGGGTTGAATTTTATAGGTTTCTCCCTGGGGAATTAATTTTCCCGTCGCCTTGCCCACTTCTTCGATCTGTCCGAACCATGCCCAGGTTCCGAAAATGACACAGAATCCCATTCCTGCCATCAATAGGCGTGTGGGTAGGGTGGCGGGGGGCTGATCGAGTAGGGTTTGTACGGGAGTTGACCAGGTGGTGGCGGAATGACCCGGAATCGGGGCGGCTACGGTGCTGAGAGGGGCGACTGCCCCACCACAAATCTGCTCCGCTTTTGCGGGAGAAATGGTGATTTCCCTCTCTTTGTCAGTTTCTTGTCCGACTTGGTTCGATTCAGGTAAATTGTTCATGGTATCTGCTGATAAGAGTGAGAGAGACCCAGCAAAAACGGTCGCTGGCAAGTTGCTCTTAACTTTTGCCAAGATAATTAATCTAGGGGAAAAAGAAACAATCTGGTGTTTCTTTAGGGATGTCTGTTGATCAAATCGCTTTCTTTTTACTGATCGAAGAATTTTAAGCGAACAATAAACAAGAACCAGTTAAGAATTATTTTTTGATCTATCTTGAAATCTCTAGCTTTCCCGATCCCCCATTTATGTATACTGGATGTAGTAAATGATAGATGGATATGGTGATTCTATCTTGGCTATTAAGTTATGCTCCACAAATAGATTATGTTCATGTTACCAGTTTTGTCAAGTATCAAAATAGTTAGTTATACACGAGTTAAATCTTAGCTATATTGTGGCTTATTCTAGAGAATTGCAGTTGCCAGAATGGCAATATAACTGTTAATTTTTCTGAAGCTTCACTTGGCAATAAAATGCAAAATTTCGATAATATCGGTGTTTTTAGACGAAAATTTTCGATTTTAACCTTAAAAATTGACCATAATCAAATAGTTTTATTTGAAAGAATGAGCAAATTCAGCTATATTTTCGTGGCTTGCCGAAAGTCTAACATCTGTCTCTAGGTCGATATTTTTATCTATCAAATCATCGATGAAGAACAAATCAAAATATGTATACTCTGGCATTTACTGGTGGTGAAAAATACCGCTCAAGGGATTAAAAATATATAAAATAGCCTCCCTTGGTTTAGTCTGGTTAAATGTAACCTAGAAAAACTTTTCTGTCATAACTGCACAGAAAAATTAAGAATACACCAGAGAGGTCCAAAGAACAGAGAGAGGAAGAGAAATTCGATGAGTAATACTGAATCCTTTCGAAAAGAACTATAAAAATGGAGAGTGGGGAGATGAGGGAGATAGGGCGTTAAGTTGGCATAGGATAGTACGATCTGGGCAGAAGGTGGTCGCTATAAATCCAATTGTTGGTGGGCGAGGTAATAGTACAACCCTTTTAAAGCCATTAAATCTTCATGGGTTCCCCGTTCCACCAAAAGACCTCGATCGAGAACCAGAATAGAATCGGCGTTGCGGACGGTAGAAAGACGATGGGCAATGATCAGGGTAGTGCGATCACGGGATAGACGAGCCAGATTGTCTTGAAAACGACGTTCCGATTCGGTATCGAGGGAACTGGTCGCCTCATCGAGGAGTAAAATTTTCGGATTACCTAACAGGGCCCTAGCGATGGCGATTCTTTGTCTCTGGCCGCCCGATAAATTCATCCCCCTTTCCCCCACCTTTGTATTGTAGCCGAGGGGGAGATTTTGAATAAAAGCGTGAGCTTCGGCCAGTTTAGCCGCCTCTATCACCTCCTCTAAACTATATTCATGGCGATAAAGCCTGATATTGTCTAGAATCGTTCCCGAAAACAGAAAACACTCCTGGGGAACAACTCCCATCTGGGCCCGCAAAGAAGTGGGCGAAACCTGAGTCAGATCATGTCCATCGATCCGAATAGTACCGCTATCGGGGTGATAGAGACTCTCTACCAGCTTGAATAGGGTACTTTTGCCCGAACCGCTGCGGCCGACCACCGCCACCGTCTCGCCTGGATTCACCGAGAAAGAAATATTTTCCAAAACATTGCTCTCATCGCTGCTGTGGTAGCGGAAACTGACGGAATCGAAACAGATTTCACCGCGTAACCCCGGCAAAGTCAGCAGCGGGCGATCGCTAGTTTCTTCGGGGGTAGCGGAAAAAACATCGTCGAGACGTTCGATCGAGATTGTCACTTCCTGTAATTCATCCCAAAGATTGACCAGGCCCAACACCGGACTGAGTACTTTACCGATCAACATATTAAAAGCGACGAACTGGCCGATGGTCAGTTGATTTTCAATCACCAGAGTGGCCCCGTACCAGAGTAAAGCGGTACTGCCAAGGGAGTGGATCGTGCCGCTGGCCGCCTGTAGATTAATTCCTAACTTTTGCCCCCGAAAACGGGCATTTAAAAAACCCGTCAGGTGTTCCTCCCAACGCCAGCGCAGTTCTCCCTCAGCGCCGAGGGATTTGACCGTGGCGATCCCGGATATGGTCTCGACGAGGGAAGAATTTTGTTGGGCTGCCTCGTTAAAGACCTCCCGGGATACCTGACGCAGGAAAGGGGTAGCAAATATAGTCAGCAAAGCGATGGGTGGGATTAAAGCGATAACCAGTAGGGTTAACTGCCAATTGTAGAAAAACATTAAACCCAGATAGACGAATCCCATCAAAAAATCTAGCCAAGCTAGGATGACCTGACTGACTAAAAAACGCTGGATTTTTTCATTTTCGTTGACCCGGGTGATGATATCGCCCACATGACGGGATTCAAAGAATTTTAGGGGTAATTTGAGGGCGTGGCCGATAAAACCGCTAATCATTGTCAAGTCGAGACGGTTGGAGAGATAACTCAACCAATACTGGCGAATTGCCACCAGTCCCACACTCCAGAGTCCAAAAAGTAACACCCCGAGGGCAAAGACGTTAAGGGTGGAAAGGCTTCGATTGACCACCACTTTATCAAGGATAATCTGGGTAAATAGGGGCGTGATCAGGCCAAATAATTGAATTAACAAGGAAATCAGAATTATCTGTAAGCCTAGGCCCCGGTAGGGGGACAAAAGCTGGAAAAAACGCTTAAAAGAGGGTTTATCGGTGGCGATTGTTCCTAAAATTGCCGTCGGTTCTAGCAAGAGAGCGTAACCCGTCCATCCCTGTAAAAATTGCTGACGGGAATAATAACGCTTACCTTGGGCGGGATCGGCCACTAATAGGCGATCGCCGCTGACTGGATAGACGACAACAAAATGATCCCCCTGCCAGTGCGCTATCCAGGGATTTTTCTGTTCAAGAAGACGATTTAAACTGGCACGCACCGGTCGAGACTGATAACCGAGGGTTTCCGCCGTTTTTGCCAAATTTTTCAGGGATACGCCCGATCGCCCCACTCCCGCCAATTCCCTCAAGCTATTCAAACTCAAGCGTTTTCCCCAGTAAAGGCTAATCATTGCCAGACAGGTGGCCCCGCAATCGGCGGCACTTTGTTGTTCTAGCCAAGGATATTTCTGCCCGAAACGGAACCGCCGTTTTAAGGGTTTGGGAAAATCAACGGGCTGATTTTGGCTGGTAGGAGGACGCAGGGGGATAACATTGGACTTAGGGGCGGGATTAACTAGAATTTCAGCCCTTTTTTCCCGATTAATATCTTTTTTTTCAGCGGTTTCGGCAGGCAGATAGTATAAAACTACGTCGGTCGCCGTCACCCTGGCCGGAGGCGAGGAGGTGGTATTATCCCAACTGTCACCGATGCTCATCCCCTCGATCTGTCCTTGCCGCAACCAATAGCGTCCTTTGGGAAGATGATCGAGAGTTTCCTGGGCCTGGAGCGATTTTTCCTGTAAATAGGGCAGAAAACTGCTAATTTTTGCACTAGATTCTGATTGGCAATCCGTTAGGGTTTTGAAAAAAATTAAGGTTTGGGTGTGTTTTATTTTCGAGTGCCACGCTTGTTGTAATTCGGGCAACGATTCTAAGAATTGCAGCAGCATCGGACGGGAAAGACGGGCTACAGTTACCTGACTGGCGGCAATCGGCGAGTAGAGAAGACTATCTTTAATAAATAGCGAATCTGCTCCGAAAACATCCCCTACTGTCAAGATTCCCCCAGATAGCCAACGTTTGTTACCTTGACCCAGTAATCGAACCCTTCCCTGACAGATCAAGTAAAAATCCTCGTTATTTTCCCTCCCCCCTCTCGCTTCGGGATCGCTATTGATACTATCTCCCAATGAGAAATTAATCACTTGAAAAGACTCGCTCAAGGATTCTAGCAATTCGTTTTTATCTGGGGCAATTTTAGCCTGTTGTTGCAGTAAAGCTTTGATTTGAGAAGACTTTAAGGAAGTATCTTCCTTCTCGTTCCCCTGGGTCGTTAAGGGTTTTTTCATGATATTAATCAGACCAAACAGACTAAATGTATTACTTTAAAATCAGTGAGGATTAAGGATTTACTCTAACCCCCACCACTGATCTTGCCTATCCCAACCCCAATCCTAGCCAAATCGAGGGAAAACTCACCTAGAAAAGAGGCATTATATCCATGATCGGTGATCAACTTTTCCTAAAAATGCCAATTTGCCAAATTCTTAGGCCAGTTTTTCCAGGAGAGCTAGACACTACCTTGCATCAAGCTAATCTGGAACTTATCGGAAGCGATAAATTCTGAGAATTTTCATCCAGTCTTTTCTTGCTATTTCTACCCCACCTAGATCGATTTCTTGATTGCTGTTTTTTAGTCGATATCATTTCGTCCCATCTAATCCTCGATTTTGCTCACCCTCTTTGATGATTACTTGGTTGCTAAGCTGTTCGTAATTTAAATTGCTTGTTGAGACGGGGCAAGGGGCAAAAGTAAATGAATGGGAGCAGATTCGGCTAATCTAAGAATAAGCGGTTTATATACCTCTTAGCTGATCTTCAAATCATTAATATCTTTTTGCAGAGTTTCGATTTTACCCTCGATCCTTGTCAGGACAGATTCAAGGGAATAGGTAACAGTTTCACCAGTTTGATTCATTGGTTAAAATCCTGAGCTAAAATTTGATCGCTAATTGTTTGCTCTCATCTGAACCGAATTCTTAAATCTTACTGAAATCGCCTAAAATTGACTGAAAGTGTTGGCTAATTTATCAGCAATTCCCTCGATCCAAATTTCATCTTGTTTAGTATAACTGCGCGGTGCATTTGCCGCCAAAATTAACACCCCTTCCTTCCCGATGGGTTGACAGATTAAGCCTTGGGTGTTTTCTGGCAAATAGTCAAACTCGATTTTAGCGGGATATAAATTTAAATTAACTAAATAAACGGCCTTACCCGTTTCTAAAACTCTTTTGATAATATTACTAACTTTAACTTCAGAATTCTGGCTTAAGATACCGCGACGTAATAAAACCTTTCCCCGATAATAAACGATTAGAGATTTTGTCACGGTGTTGGTTAAAAGTAAATGGGAGGCCCAAGCAAGCTCAATTTTAACCGGTTCTGGCAAATCTGGGGCAAATTCCAGACCTTCGCGCCCGATTAATTCCACAGCATCTGGTAAGCGGGGTTGAACTCTTTGCCAGATTAAACCCACCAAAATTAAAACCCCACTCAAAATCACTCCCATCACATCGGAACGCGCTTGCGATGGGGTTAAATCGGCAGTGGCAAAACGATTAAACATTAATACCGTACCCCCGACGATGCCGGCGAACAGGGGTAACAGTCTTAAAATACGATTGGGATCAGCTGGTGCCATAGCTGAGAACTATTCCTCGTCTGGTTCTAGAATCCGTTGAAAAAGATAGCCTGTACCTCTAGCGGTGAGAATTAACTCAGGATTACTGGGATCATCCTCTAATTTGGCTCGTAAACGGGAAATATGCACATCTACCACCCGCGTATCCACATGACGTTCGGGGGTATAACCCCAAACTTCCTGAAGGATTTCCGAGCGGGAAAAAGCTTCTCCCGAGCGACTGACCAATAATTCTAGTAAACTAAATTCCATACCGGTCAGACGGATGCGTTCATCCCCCTTATAAACTTGGCGTTTATTGGTATCGATTTTAATGGAACCGATATGAATCACACCGGAACTGGGAATCCCCGGAGCGCCATTTTTCTCCACCCGACGCAACACCGAACGAATCCGCGCTTCGAGTTCTTTGGGAGAAAAAGGTTTAACCACATAGTCATCGGCGCCCAATTCTAGCCCGGTAATTCGATCGGCCACATCGCCCAAAGCGGTTAACATAATGATAGGAATATCCGATTCTTTGCGGAGTTCCTGACAGACACCGTAACCGTCTAATTTCGGCATCATCACATCCAAAACCACTAAATCGGGTTCGGCGGTGCGGAAGGTTTCTAAAGCTTCCTCTCCGTCGGCGGCGGTGACGACTTCATAACCAATCATCGACAAACGAGTCTCTAAGATACGACGGATGCTGGCTTCATCATCAACAACGAGAATTTTTTCCTTCTGGTTCTCCAACTGACTTAACACTCCTTAGTTAAATAGTGTGATGAATTTTAAAGTTAAATAACGAGCGTTCCTGTTTATAGAATATCCTTTGGCCGTTATCATTAAGCCTAAATTTCTTATTTTATTTCTTTTATGGCAATTATCAATAACTTTATCGTCTTCCTTCCCCTTTATCATACTTAACTAAATTTGACAAGAGAATTGATCCTCAAACCGCTTTTCTTCAACTTTTCTTAAAAAACATGGCGAAATCGCGAACAATATATATCTGTAGTGCTTGTGGGGCGGAATCTCCCCAATGGTTGGGAAAATGCCCCAGTTGTGACACCTACGGGACTTTAGAAGAACAAGTGGTAGCTGGTGGCAATAATCCGGCGGTAAATCGCCCAGGATGGCAAAATAGTCGCCCAAATAACGGCAAAGGGCAACGCAACCCCCAACCGCGCATCTCGGTTCGCTTCTCGGAAATTACCCAGTATGAACAGGAACGTTTTCCCTCCGGTTACGGGGAATTCGATCGCGTTCTCGGTGGCGGCATTGTCCCCGGTTCTCTTGTACTAATCGGTGGCGATCCGGGCATCGGCAAATCGACGCTTTTACTGCAAGTTACCAACCAACTCGCCCAAAGATTACCGCGCATCCTCTACGTTTCCGCCGAGGAATCGGGACAACAGATTAAACTGCGGGCTGCCCGTTTGGGGGTGGGAGTGGTTCCCGTGGAGTCGGAAAATAACGGCAATGGCAAGGAAAAAAAAGCCTCTGAATCAACCCCAGAACTCGATAATCATCTCTACGTTCTGCCAGAAACCGATTTAGAGGAAATTTTGCGAGAATTAGAATCTTTACGCCCACAGGTAGCGGTAATTGATAGTATTCAAACTCTTTATTTTGGGGCCTTAACTTCCGCACCGGGATCTGTCGCCCAAGTTCGCGAATGTACCTCCGCCTTGATGCAAGTGGCAAAACGGGAGAATATTACTTTATTAATTGTCGGTCATGTGACTAAAGAAGGGGCGATCGCAGGTCCGCGAGTTTTGGAACATTTGGTCGATACGGTGTTATATTTTGAAGGCGATCGCTATGCCTCCCATCGTCTCTTAAGATCCGTGAAAAACCGTTTTGGGGCCACCCATGAGATCGGTATTTTTGAGATGGTGGATCACGGTTTGGTGGAAGTGGAAAACCCCTCGGAATTGTTTTTAGGCAATCGCGATGAATTTTCCCCGGGTACGGCGACGGTGGTAGCCTGTGAAGGTACACGCCCGATTGTGGTGGAGTTACAGGCATTAGTTAGCCCCACCAGCTACGCTTCCCCGCGAAGATCGACCACGGGGATAGAATACAACCGATTACAGCAAATTCTCGCCGTTTTAGAAAAACGCGTCGGTATTCCTTTATCGAAATTAGATGCCTATGTTGCCTCCGCAGGAGGGTTGGGAGTGGAAGAACCGGCGGCGGATCTGGGAGTTGCGATCGCTATTGTCGCCAGTTTTCGCGATCGAGTCGTGGATCCGCGCACAGTTTTAATCGGGGAAGTGGGATTAGGCGGACAAGTGCGCTTGGTGTCGCAAATGGAACTAAGATTAAAGGAAGCGGCGAAATTGGGCTTTAAACGGGCGATTGTCCCCAGAGGTCAAGTTTATCCCGAAGATGTGGGCTTAGAAATTGTCCCAGTTGGCAAGGTAATCGAGGCAATTGTCGCCGCAATTCCCCCCCAGCAGCGCTTTGGGGAAGATATGGAAGACGAGGAAGGGGAAGGGCAAGAATAACGGTACAATGCTAAAAAAGATTAAATTACTTGGGAGATTTTCACCATGTCTGTGTTAGCTGTTGCTGCTTTAGCGGGTTATCTGATCGTTTTTACCGGAATTGCCCTCGGTCTCTTTTTCGGTCTGCGCGCCGCTAAAATTATCTAGTATATAAACAGTAAAAAAGCTCTAGTGATCGATTTAACCGGTCACTATTGCCTATTGTAGGGGAGATAAAAAATGACTGTTATTCCCGACTTAAAAACTCTCTACGAGATTGATGATTCTCTCTGGTTAGAAGAAACTATCGAACTCTTGAAAGCGAAAAAATTTGACGCTTTAGATTTAGACAATTTAATCGAGGAGTTAGAAGACTTGGGAAACGAAAAAAGGTTTCGTGTTGCTAGTTTTTTACAGCAAATTATTAGACATTGTTTATTATTACAGTTTTGGACAAGGGAAAGAGAATATAATCAGGCTCATTGGCAAGCAGAGATAATAAGTTTTCAATATCAGTTAAAGCGCTATTTAACCACAAATCTTCGCAAATATCTAGAACAGGAATTTGAGCAAATTTACTTTGAGTCCCTGCAATACGTTCGTAAAAAAACTGATAATAAAGTCAACTTTCCTGATATTTGTCCCTACAGTTTAGAAGAACTTCTCGATCCTAATTGGCTACCACCTTACGAATAAAGGAGATGATAATGACTGTTATTCCTGACTTAAAAATTCTCTACGAAATTGATGATTCCCTCTGGTTAGCAGAAACTATAGAACTGCTCAAGGCTAAAAAATTTGACGATTTAGACTTAGACAATTTAATCGAGGAGTTAGAAGACTTGGGAAACGAAAAAAAGTTTCGTGTTGCTAGTTTTTTACAGCAAATTATTCGTCATGCTTTGTTACTGCAATTTTGGACAAGGGAAAGAGAATATAATCAAAGTCATTGGGAATCAGAACTGGTAAATTTTCAAGATCAATTAAATACCTACCTAACGGCAAGTTTACGGAAATATTTAGAACAAGAATTTGATAATATTTATCAGAAGGCACTCCGTTATGTGAGAAAAAAGACCAACAATCAAGTCATTTTTCCCGATACTTGTCCCTACAGTTTAGAAGAACTTCTCGATCCTAATTGGCTGCCACCTTACGAATAAAGGAGATGATAATGACTGTTATTCCCGACTTAAAAACTATCTACGAGATTGATGATTCCCTCTGGTTAGCAGAAACTATAGAACTGCTCAAGGCTAAAAAATTTGACGCTTTAGACTTAGAAAACTTAATCGGGGAGTTAGAAGACTTGGGAAACGAAAAAAAGTTTCGTGTTGCTAGTTTATTAGAGCAAATTATTAGACATTTTTTACTCCTACAGTTTTGGACAAAGGAAAGAGCATATAATCAGGATCACTGGGAGTTAGAAATAGTCAACTTTCAAATTCAGCTAAAAAGAGGCTTAACCACCAATCTCCGTAATTATTTACAAAATGAATTAACCAACATTTATGAAGATGCAGTTTTCTTTGTGCGGAAAAAGACAAAGAATAAAGTTATTTTCCCTGATACTTGTCCCTACAGTTTAGAAGAACTTCTCGATCCTAATTGGCTGCCACCTTACGAATAAAGGAGATGATAATGACTGTTATTCCCGACTTAAAAACTATCTACGAGATTGATGATTCTCTCTGGTTGGAAGAAACCATCGAACTTTTGAAAGCAAAAAAATTTGACGCTTTAGATTTAGAGAATTTAATCGAGGAGTTAGAAGATTTGGGAAACGAGAAGAAGTTTCGTGTTGCCAGTTTTTTACAGCAAATTATCAGACATTGTTTATTATTACAATTTTGGCCAAGGGAAAGAGAATATAATCAAGGTCATTGGAAAGCAGAGATCGTGAGTTTTAAAGATCAACTAAAACGTTATTTAACCACGAATCTTCGTAAATATCTGGAGCAAGAATTTGATAATATCTATGAAGATGCAGTGCGATACGTTCGTCAAAAAACCGATAATAAAGTCAACTTTCCTGATATTTGTCCCTACAGTTTAGAAGAACTTCTCGATCCTAATTGGCTACCACCTTACGAATAAAGGAGATGATAATGACTGTTATTCCCGACTTAAAAATTCTCTACGAAAAGGATTTCGGTTTGTTATCACTCTTAGAATCTTCTCAGCAGTGAACAGTAGGTTAACTCAGTTCTGGATTAAAACGAAATCCTCAGAGCCTATCGCTTTAAAATCCCGATTTTTTAGCCTCATTTTGTCAACTGGGTTTTTAAGATTAGATTGACAGTGAATCACACTATTAAAAAAGGATTTGGCATCAGCTAACGATTTTTAAAAGCTTCGATCGCCGCCGGCAAAGTATAGTAAATCCTCTCCTCGCTAATTTTATCTAACAAGCGGGAACGTTGCAATTCTAAGTACAGATCGTGTTTAACCCTAGCGAGAGCGAAAACTATACCCTGTCTTGATAATTCTGCTGCTAATTCCTCAAGAATCTCCACTGCTGTACTATCCAATTCCCCAAGAGCCTCCGTATTCAAGACAAACCATTCTACCGGTTTTGTCTCCCGGGCAATGGCACTGAGAGCGCGACGTTTAAAGTCGGCCGCATTAGCAAAAAATAAGGGGGCATCGTAACGATAGATAACCAACCCCGGTATTGTTTGCGCTTCCGGCCAATCCTGGAGCGCGTGTAAACCCATCACCCCCGGAACCTTACCCAAGACCGCATCATCGGGCCGAGTAATGCGGGCCAATAAATCGATAACCGAGAGACCGATGGCGATAGCAACCCCGCTTAAAATCCCCGTGGTTAGCACCCCCACCATGGTCAGGACAGCGAGATTAAACTCACTATTGCGAAAGCTTTTTAGTCGTTTAGCGCCGGCAATATCCACCAGTTTACAGGCTGCATAAATCACCAGCGCACCCAAAGCGGCCTTGGGAAAGAGTGCCAGTAGTGGACCGAGCAGGAAAATGACCGCCACCACCACCACTGCCACCACTAGGGAGTAAAGCTGACTTTTACTGCCCACGGAATCGCCCACCGCGGTGCGACTGGCACTGCTGCTGATGGGAAATCCCTGACAAAAACCCGCCGCCAGATTCCCCAGTCCCAGGGCTAAAAATTCTTGATTGGCATCGATTTCTTGGTTATGGCGTGCGGCGAAGGCTCTAGCGGTCAAAACGTTATCGGAATAGCCCACCAGGGCAATGCCGACGGCTGCGGTTCCTAGGGGTAGTAATTGGGAAAAATCTAGGGTTGGTAAGCCAAAATTAGGCAAAGTATTGCTAATTTTCCCCACTACTGCCACCCCCTCTTGATCGAGATGGAGGGTGGCGACAGCGAGGGTTCCCAGTAAAACCGCCAGCAAGGGACCCGGTGCTTTGGGAAAATATTTTTGGATGACAAATAGAAATAGTAGCAGCAATAGAGCGAGGCTAAGGGTTGGCCAGTGCCATTGATTTATTCCCCGAAAAAAAGCTAAAATTTCTTTAAAAACCGTATTTTCACGGATTGACAAACCACTAATTTTACCCAGTTGTCCCGCAATCATGATCACCGCCACTCCCGCCATATAACCGATCAGGATCGGTTTGGAGAGTAAATTAGCTAAAAATCCCAAGCGGGCGATATAACCAACTAAACAGATTAAACCGACCATTAGGGCTAAAAAAGCCGCTAAACTACCGTAATTTTCCCCTTGAAGGCTTACCATAGGTGCGATCGCTGCCGCCGTCATCACTGCCGTGGTCGATTCCGGTCCGAGGGATAGTTGCGATGAGGAACCGAAAAGGGCGTAAACTAGGGCCGCTGGCACGAGAGTCCACAATCCCACCACCGGCTCGACTCCGGCCAGGTCGCCGTAGGCCATACACTGGGGAATAGCGTAGGCTGCCACGGTGACACCGGCGAGGATATCTCTCCCCAGCCACTGCCATTGATAGGAGCGCAGGTTTTTTAGCCCGGGTAAATCAGGAAAATCCACTCGTCGGGAGTTTTTACTCATAGTTTCTCTCTTAACGGCGACTTCACCTAATTTTAACGGAAGAATTAGCTAGGAAAAGCCCTTAGGCTGAGATATTTTCTGTCAGCAGCATATTTATACCGTGTTAACCGCAATTTTAGTTAAATTAGCTAAATATACTCAGAAATATCCTCTTGACAATCATCGGCTAAGTATGATAAAGCCCGGAAGCGTAAACCGACTAATTGCTCGTAGAGAGGATTTAACTTGCACAGGGGCGGAATATGGACTAATTTATGACCAAACAGCACGATATCCCGTTCAAAAGGACATTGAGGTGGGACCATTTTGCAGATAAACCGGGCCAAACGCGGATCGTGCATTTCTACCCCATCTAACCAGTCTTTGAGGGGATGCAGCAGATCCGGGTGGGGATGTTCGGCACTGATAAACTCAGATTTCTGCGCTTCCGTGGTAATTTCGGGAATTTCACAGACAGTATGTTCTAAAGCTGACAGGGCCTCGATTTCTAACCCGAAAGCATCCCGATAACTATGCAGTAATGCCGCTTCTGCGGGGGAATAAATGCCATCGGCGATCGCTACCATCACCGCCGTGCGGAGGAAGTTTTCTGATATTTTGGGGTCATGACCGAAACTTGCGGCCAATTCTTCGGGACTAATCGACTGATAGAGAACGTGGTCGTCATCTAATTCTAATTCGTGAGCGAAACGGGCGATCGATTCCTGTTCGCTGGTGCTATAATCCCCATCAGACCAGGCAATTGTCAGTAATCCCCGTAACCAGTCCCTAACTTGTTCGTTAGTGTAGCGATATTGAACAGAGCTAACCATAGGTATTGCTAAAACTGATTTCTAGTTTCTCAATTCCATTCTACCGATCGCTTCTGGATTCTAGTGGCTCCTGTTCACATCATGTAACCATTGCAACCATCCTTAGGGTCAGGGAGGAAGTTTTCATTTTTCAGGCGGCATAATCGGGCAATTTTCGCCCCCAGGAGCGGGGGTAAGGGTTGGTGCTTTTTGCTCCTTCCCCAACCGCGTCAGTCCTGCTGAAAAGGCGGATTCCTGGGATTAACGGCCAATACCGAGGTAACGGAAACCGGCTGCTGTCACCACCGCAGGATCGAGGAAATTGCGACCATCAATTAACACGGGTTCGCGCATGGTTTTAACCATTTTGCCGTAGTCGAGACGGAGAAATTCTTGCCATTCCGTCACCACCACCAAAGCGTCACAACCATCGGCCAATCTTTCTGGATCCGATTCGATAATCACACCGCTTAGACCGTGACTTAAACCACTTTGGGAAACGATCGGATCATAGGCTTTTACCTTAGCACCTAAACGATTTAACTGTTCGATCATGGTTAAAGCCGGAGCATCGCGCATATCATCGGTATCGGGTTTAAAAGTTAATCCCAACAAACCGACGGTTTTACCCTTGAGGATTTTTAATTCCTGTTGCAGTTTTTCGATCGCAATTGTCCGTTGACGTTTGTTAACATTGATAGCGGCGTTAAGTAATTCCGTTTCGTAACCGTAGTCTTCTGCGGTATGTACCAAAGCCGACACATCTTTGGGAAAACAGGAACCCCCCCAACCGATCCCGGCCGAGAGGAACTTGCTGCCGATACGGGAATCTAAACCGATACCTTTAGCCACTTGGGTGACATCGGCCCCGACGCGATCGCAGATGTTAGCTACTTCGTTAATAAAGCTAATTTTGGTGGCTAGGAAGGCATTAGCGGCGTATTTAATCATTTCCGCCGAACTGAGATCCGTAACCACCACGGGAACGGGAGGCAAGGAGGTATCGTCAGCGAATTGGCGTTCAACCAAAGGCGCGTACAATTCCTTCATCATTTCGATGGCTTTCGGGTTATTACTGCCTAAAACAATGCGATCAGGGTTAAAAGTATCATAAACTGCCGAACCTTCGCGTAAAAATTCGGGATTGCTGACCACATCGAATTCCGCTTCGATACGTTCTAGTGTACTAATACCGCCAACCGCAGCTACGAGATTTTTTTGTCTCTCGGCCACGCCATCGAGGACGATCATCCGTACCCAATCCCCGGAACCGATGGGAACGGTAGATTTATTGACGATTACTTTATAACCACCGTTGAGATGGGCCCCAATACCCCGGGCCACCGCTTCCACATAACGGGTGTCACTTTCTCCCGTGGGTAGTGCTGGTGTACCAACTGCGATAAAGAGGATTTCGCCGTGTTTAACTCCCGCTTCTAGGTCTGTGGAGAATTCCAGATTGCCGGAGGCTGCCGAAGACTGCATTAATTCCGATAACCCCGGTTCATAGATGGGAGATTGTCCCGATTTCATCAATTTGACTTTTTCTTCATTGTTATCAATACAGATAACATGATGGCCGATATGTGCTAGACAAACCCCGGTGACTAAACCCACATAACCCGTTCCGATAACACAAACACGCATGATAATCACTCCGGTGACAATTAGGTTAAATTTATTGATTAGGGATTAGCTGAGACGAGAACGGAAATCCTCGATCGTCATTTTTAAACCCTGGCGTAGAGGAATAGTTGGACTCCAATCCAAATAGGTTTTAGCACGAGTGATATCCGGTTGTCGCTGCTTGGGATCATCTTCCGGCAGTGGTTTATAGACCAATTCGGCCTCGGGATTGATCATACCTTGGATCACTTGCGCTAATTCCAGAATTGTGTATTCGTCGGGATTGCCGAGATTAACCGGCCCGATAAAGTCCCCATTCATCAAACGCATTAACCCTTCCACCAGGTCAGAAACATAGCAAAAACTGCGGGTTTGGGAACCTTGACCATAAACCGTTAAGGGTTCACCGCGCAAAGCTTGTACCACGAAATTACTCACCACTCGACCATCGTTTTCCAGCATTCGCGGGCCGTAGGTGTTGAAAATCCGGGCCACCCGGATATCGACTTTATGCTCCCGATAATACTCAAAAGCCAGGGTTTCCGCCACCCTTTTACCTTCGTCATAACAGGAACGCGGTCCAATGCAGTTGACATTACCTCGATATTCTTCCGTTTGGGGATGCACATCAGGATCGCCATAGACTTCTGAGGTAGAAGCGAGCAAAAATCGCGCTTTTACCCTTTTAGCTAGGCCCAGCATATACATAGTCCCTAAAACATTGGTTTTAATCGTTTTGACGGGATTATATTGATAGTGGATCGGGGAAGCAGGACAGGCCAGGTGATAAATCTGATCGACTTCTAAACGGATCGGCTCGGTGATATCGTGACGAATTAGCTCAAAATAAGGATTTCCTAGCCATTTAACGATATTTCGGCGCGTCCCCGTGTAGAAGTTATCCAGACAGATCACTTCATGACCCTGTTCCATCAAGCGATCAATTAGATGGGAACCAATAAAACCCGCACCGCCTGTAACTAGGATTCTCATGTAATCGCAAAGTACTCATCTAAAATTATTATTAAAATACCCTTACGCTGGCTTTTTGGCAAATATTTTTTTTGACGGGGTGTTAAGTATCAGTGATCAGTTATCAGTTATCAGCGATCGCCGAGGCCTGGCTAATGGCTGAATAATGGCTCGGTAATCCTTAAAAAATGTAACAATTTTCGTAGTCATCCCTACAGAGTTCTATATTGTCCAATCTTGTAGGCGTAAATTAGGGATTTGAGAGAAATCACGATAATTGCGTGTTACTAAAATACTGTTTTCTGATAAACTAATCGCTGCAATTCTTAAATCTTGTGTTCCTATACGAATTTTTTGCTCCCGTAATTCTCTGAAATGATAATGAGCTTCTAAAGTATAGTTCAAAATTTTAAATTTGCTCAGATAATTAACTATATCTCTCAAACCTTGATAGCCTTTGATTAACTTTTCATATTGATTGCTTTGAGAGTATTTTCTGATCACGCTGAACCATCCTCTTACTTGTTCTTCTAAAGTAATAATTGTTATAGCCGTATCATCAGGATCGATAGACGCTACTCTCCGAACTAAGTTCGGATGTAGTTTTTGCAGTAGGGTTATATGATCGGTATCTAATATATATTGAGTCACGGTGTTTCAACTTGTTGACTGTCTTCTTGGTCAACTTTTTGACGATAGGTTTCCATACTCTCTATGACTTCATCTAAGAGGGGATTATAGGTTAGTGTAACTGGTATATTGACCAGTGGATGCTCTTGTTGTTGTTTTTTCTGCGCTAATTTTTCAAATAATTGGTTTTGTTCTTCTAAAGAAAGTTTATCGATAGATTCTATAATCTGGCTAAGAGAAAGATGAGGAGTCATAAATTACAAGCCTTTTTGACTAGATATTGATGCTAGTGTAGCATAATTCCCTTCGCTAACAGCTTTAAAACAGATCCTACAGTAATCCGCATTTTTCTGATAGTTCCCTAGTGGTACAAACAGGATGCCTGTAAATGACATTGATGCAATTGGTAGCACAGGCATCCGCCGCCTGTAAAGAGATAGAAAGATTTAAGGTTAGAACAAGGCCAGCATCTGTTATAGTCTAATACAGAAGAAACTACCTTGTCAAATTTAGGCAAATTCGGGCAAAATAGGGGATGTAAATTTTATACACTATTTAGTATTATTTTGATAGGACTAAAGAGGCTAGATTATGACCAGTGCCGGGCAAAATAAGTTATTTATCCTGATCGATGGGCATTCTTTGGCTTTTCGTGCCTATTATGCCTTTGCTAAGTCTCGTTCTGGTCCTCTGCGTACTTCTAGCGGCATTCCCACCAGTGTTTGTTTTGGGTTTTTAAATTCTCTGCTGCAGTTACTAGAAACTCAAAAACCCGCTTATTTAGCAGTTGCTTTTGATTTAGCAGTCCCTTCTTTTCGCCATGAAGCTGATGTTAATTATAAGGCTAATCGGCAAGAAACTCCCGAAGAATTTCGCCCCGATTTAACTAATCTGCAAAGTCTCTTGGCAGCGATGAATATTCCTATTGTTACTTCCCCGGGTTACGAAGCAGATGATGTTTTAGGAACTTTGGCAAAACAAGCCGGCGATAATGGTTATACGGTCAAGATTTTAACAGGCGATCGAGATTTATTCCAATTGGTAGATGAGGAGAAAAAAACCACAGTTCTCTATCTGGATATTAATGCAGTCAAAAATACATCGGGACAGGGTTATACAGAATTTAATTCCCAAGCTGTCACGGAAAAGTTAGGGGTAACACCAAAACAGGTAGTAGATTTTAAAGCTCTTTGCGGTGATAAGTCTGATAATATCCCCGGAGTGCGCGGAATTGGCGAAAAAACAGCGATAGATTTATTAAAAAAATACGATAACTTAGAGGATATATATACCAATCTGGAATCGATCAAGGGAATGGTAAAAACTAAATTATTAGAGGGAAAAACCGCAGCCGAAAGTTCTCGCTATTTAGCCAAAATTGCCCTTGATGCCACCGTTAGCCTCGAAGAAGAGAAATTTCGTCTCCGAGGTTTTGATCGGCGTTTAGTTAAACCTTTATTGGAAAAATTAGAGTTAAAGAAAATTCTCCAGAAACTCGATCAAATTCAACAGCATCTAGGTGGCACTCCTACCCTAGAATTAACTAGCGATGCTGATTATAATCAATTGTCTCTGTTTGATTTACCCCCTATTTCTCCACCAGTTCTAATTGCTCCCGACATTATTGATACTATTCCTAAGTTAGATGCTTTACTGGCAAAATTAACAACTTTCACTAATCGGCAATGTCCTGTCGCTTGGGATACCGAAACCACGGATTTAAATCCTCGTGTAGCCAAATTAGTTGGCATCGGTTGCTGTTGGGGAAAAGAATTAAATGCTATGGCCTATATTCCCATCGGCCACCAGAGCGGTGATAATTTAAATCTAGAGATAGTTCTCGAAAAATTACGCCCAATTTTAGCCAGTGATGATTATCCGAAAGTCTTCCAGAATGCGAAATTTGATATTGATGTTTTTTATCATCAAGGAATTACCGTTAAAGGTCTAGTTTTTGATACTATGGTGGCTAGTTATGTCCTCCATCCCGAACTAACTCATAATCTCGAAGATTTATGCGATCGCTATTTAACTGGTATCACTTCCCTTAGTTATAAAAGTCTCGGTATTCCTACGGGAAAAACCATAGCTGATTTAGATATTACCACTACTGCTACCTACTGCGGATTAGATGCCTACGCTACCTATTTACTTCGAGAAAAATTACAGGCAGAATTAACTAAAATTCCCCCTTTATATCAATTATTCTCTGAAATAGAATCTCCCTTAGTCATGGTGCTGTGGCAGATGGAAAATTATGGTATAAAAATTAATATCAATTATCTAAAAAACTTGTCCCAGCAACTAGAAAGAGACTTGGCAGACATAGAAAAAAAAGCTTACGAATCCATCGGAGAAACTTTTAATCTTGGCTCTCCTAAACAGTTAAGTGAAATCCTCTTTGATCGATTGGCACTCAATCGCAAAAAATCCAGAAAAACTAAAACAGGTTACTCTACTGATCAAAGTGTTTTAGAGAAACTACAAGGCGATCATCCCCTGATTGATTATATCCTTGAACATCGCACCTTATCCAAATTAAAATCCACCTATGTGGATGCTTTACCGAAATTAGCCGAACCAAAAACCGCAAGAGTACATACAGATTTTAATCAAACCATCACCAGCACCGGACGCTTATCATCCTCCAATCCTAACCTACAAAATATCCCTATTCGCAGTGAATTTTCCAGGCGAATTCGTCAAGCTTTTATCCCCGAAGATGGTTACTTATTGGTGTCAGCGGACTACTCACAAATCGAGTTAAGAATTCTCGCTCATCTCAGTCAAGAACCAGTTTTATTAGAAGCGTATCGTAGTAATCAAGATGTTCATAAAGTCACCGCTCAATTGCTCTTTGATAAAGGGGAAATTACCCCAGAAGAACGCAGTTTAGGAAAAACAATTAACTTCGGGGTTATTTATGGCATGGGAGCGCAAAAATTCGCCCGTGAATCGAAATTAACCGTAGAACAGGGCAGAAAATTTATTGAAAAATATCATCAACGTTATGCCCAAGTATTTGAGTATTTAGAGAATAGTAAAAAACAAGCGATCGCTCAGGGATATGTAGAAACAATTTTGGGCAGAAGACGTTATTTTAACTTCGATAATCCTCTCTTAAAAAGACTGCGAGGACTGTCCTTACATGACATCGATTTAGATAGCCTCAAACTCAACAACGAGGAAGCACAATTATTAAGATCGGCCGCTAATGCGCCCATTCAGGGTTCCAGTGCTGATATTATTAAAGTAGCGATGGTAAAACTGGCCGAGGTACTGCAAAATTATCGAGCGAGATTACTGCTGCAAGTCCATGATGAATTAGTCTTGGAAGTACCGAGGGAAGAATGGCCATCCCTAGAGTCAAAAATCAAGACGACTATGGAAGAAGCTGTCTCCTTGACGATCCCTCTCTTGGTAGAAATTAAAGCTGGTGACAATTGGATGGAAACCAAATAAAACTATGATCGAAAACAGACAATTTTTAACCCCAGAAGAATCCGCAGATGTGGACGCTGCCCTCTTGACTTTTCCCGAAAAATTCCTGACTCGTTTAACGATTTCTTCCCTACGCTTACTAAAAATAATCGCCGAAGATACGGGAGTAACCCTAGAAGAACTAACCCATAAACAGGTCATTCAATGGCTAGAAAAAGATAGTCAACTGCGTCGGGAACAGGGGATCGAAGCGGCAGTGCTGAAATGGTAAATAAACTCTTAAAAAATCAGCTACCCCTGACAATTTATGCTAGTTTTTAGCTATAAAGTTACTGGAGTTACAACAATGACAATTACCCTAAAAGTGCCTAGTATTGCCTGTGAAGGTTGCGCTAATACCATTACTAAAGCGATTAATAATCAGCAACCGGCAGCCCAAATATCGGTGGATGTAGCCAATAAAATCGTCACGGTAGAAACCACCGCATCCCGCGCAGAAATTGCCCAATGGATCAGCGAAGTCGGTCATACTGTTGAGTCTGGGAGTGAGAGTTGACATCCTCCCCCTTTAAAAATAGACCTCAATTGGGTGCTTATTGTTTAGAGATTGTCTATGAACAACCATCCTTATCAAGTCAAGAGGGAGAAAGATATGCTTTTATCGATTTAGGCTTAAATAACCTAGCTGCTGTTACCTCTAATATTCCCGAATTTCAGCCAACTTTAGTATGTGGAAAAGCCTTAAAATCCTGCCATCAAAAGTACAACAAGACACTAGCTAAACTCAAATCGGAATTACCCAGTCTCCAGAAGACCAGTAAAAGAATACAAGGTTTAACTTTAAAGCGTAATTGCCAGGTGGATTATTACCTCCACACCGCTAGTAAATATATTATTGATAAATTACTAGCTCATCAACTTAACCTTTTAGTTATTGGTCATAATCAAGGCTGGAAACAAAACATTAATATTGGAGATAGAAATAACCAGTCATTCGTAAATATTCCTCATTCAAGGTTTATCGAACAACTTATCTATAAAGCAAATTTAGTAGGAATAGAGGTCAAAACAACTAATGAAAGCTATACCTCTAAATGTAGTTTCTTGGACTTAGAGTCTATTCAAAAGCAAAAAAGCTATTTAGGCAAGAGAATTAAAAGAGGACTATTCAGAAGCTCGTCGGGTTATTTCTATGGAGCAGATATTAATGGTTCCTTAAATATTGGAAGAAAGGTAGTCGGAGAGGCCGCCTTTAGCGGGAATCCGATAGAGAGGTTCGTAGTTAACCCAGTACGGGTCAAAGCGTACAAAGCTAATTCTAGATGCAATATTTGCGTACAGAATTAGTAACTATGACCAGCTTAGTTGGGAAAAAAATCTCAATTACCATCAATGGTTGACCTAAGAAAATATTTCAGTCTCTCCGTCGGGAAATAACCTATTAGAGACTGAAAAATCTTAGTCATTCCATTCCCCTTTGGGGGGTACGGGAGGATTGCGTCGAAGATGGCGGGTTAAGTCCTCATCCGGTTGTCTCTCTCCTCTTAGCCACTGTTTAATCGCCGTTTCGATAATGCGACTAGGATCGTTAGTCAGGTGTTTAATCTGTTCTAAAACTTCCGAGTCAAGGTGAATAGCGATTTCAACTTTCTCCGCCGTGCGCTGAGTCGGTGTAGCATTGTCGTTCATAAGCTCTATTAATGATTGCTATCTATCATTCTACCCGTCAGTCGAGGATTCTCATCCAAGAGTTCATCCATGGTAATCCGATTTGGACAAATCTTACATCTTCTCCCTAGCCATTGCCCTTTCCCTGATTTTGTCCCCATACTCAAACTGACCATAGTTTCCTGTGGATGCCGAGAGGGGAAGCCAAAGCCGAAACCCTGACTATGCTTGCAGTTTACCTTTTTTTACCTTTTACTTTTCACTTTTGCTCCAGCCTTAGAGACTTTACCTTTACAATGAGTTAAGGAATCTAAAATTTTATAAACCCCTGACTTTTGCCAGCAGTGAACCACGATGACTGACGTTCCCGTTTCTCGCATTCGCAATTTTTCCATCATCGCTCATATCGATCATGGTAAATCAACTCTCGCCGATCGCCTCCTGCAAATTACAGGAACCGTAGCCCAACGGGAGATGAAAGAACAATTTCTCGATAATATGGACTTGGAACGGGAACGAGGTATCACCATCAAGTTACAAGCGGCACGCATGGATTATACCGCTAAGGATGGTCAAAAATACGTTCTCAATCTGATTGATACCCCCGGCCATGTGGATTTTTCCTACGAGGTTTCTCGGTCTCTAGCGGCGTGCGAGGGAGCTTTATTAGTTGTGGATGCGTCCCAAGGCGTGGAGGCGCAAACTTTAGCCAATGTTTACCTAGCACTGGAAAATAACCTCGAAATTATCCCAGTTTTAAATAAAATCGACCTACCTAGTGCCGAACCGGAACGAGTCGCGGCGGAAATCGAGGAAGTGGTGGGTTTAGACTGTAGTGAGGCGATTCGGGCCTCGGCTAAGGCTGGGATCGGTATTAATGATATTCTAGAGTCGATCGTCCAATTAGTTCCCCCTCCCCAAGATACCCTCGAAGAACCCTTCCGAGCTTTAATTTTTGATAGTTATTACGACGCTTATCGAGGGGTAATTGTCTATTTCCGCGTCATGGATGGTCGGGTGAAAAAGGGCGATAAAATTCGTTTTATGGCTTCTGGTAAAGAATTTGTTATCGATGAATTGGGAATTTTATCACCGCAACAGGTACAAGTAAATGAACTGCACGCGGGAGAGGTGGGTTATCTGGCAGCCGCGATTAAAACTGTCGCCGATGCCCGGGTGGGTGATACGATTACTCTAACCGCTAAACCGGCACAAGAGCCTTTACCCGGTTATACAGAAGCAAAACCGATGGTTTTCTGCGGATTATTCCCCACCGATGCCGATCAGTATGCCGATCTCAAAGATGCGCTGGAAAAGTTAAAATTAAACGATGCAGCTCTATCCTACGAACCGGAAACTTCTAGCGCCATGGGTTTTGGTTTCCGTTGCGGTTTCTTGGGACTGCTACACATGGAAATCGTCCAGGAAAGACTAGAAAGGGAATATAACTTAGATTTAATTACCACTGCTCCCTCGGTAGTTTATCAGGTCACTACCACCGATGGCGAAATTGTCGAAGTGGATAATCCTAGTTTGTTACCTTCCCCACAAAAACGGGAAAAAATTGAGGAACCTTATATCCAAGTGGAAATGATTACTCCCGAAACCTATGTAGGTGCTTTGATGGAATTATGTCAAAGTCGTCGGGGAGTTTTCAAGGATATGCGTTATTTTACTAAAACTCGCACCGCTTTGATTTATGAGTTACCTTTAGCGGAAGTGGTGACGGACTTTTTTGATCAATTAAAGTCTCGATCGCGCGGTTACGCTAGTATGGAATATCAATTAATTGGCTATCGGGAAAATGAGCTAGTTAAATTAGATATTATGGTCAATGGTGATCCCGTTGATGCTTTAGCGATGATCGTTCACCGGGATAAAGCTTATTATGTTGGTCGCGCTTTAACCGAAAAGTTAAAAGAATTGATTCCCCGGCATCAATTTAAGGTTCCCATTCAGGCTGCTATTGGTTCTAAAATTATCGCTAGTGAACATATTCCCGCTTTAAGAAAGGATGTCTTAGCTAAGTGTTATGGTGGTGATATTAGCCGCAAGAAAAAGCTGTTAGACAAGCAAGCAAAAGGGAAAAAACGGATGAAAGCGATCGGAACTGTTGATGTCCCGCAAGAGGCATTTATGGCAGTCCTAAAACTCGATCCTCAGTAAAATCTTGGGGTGAGAATTAACTCACCCTTTTTAGTTTTAGCAGTGGGGAATTATTATGAAACTTTTGAGATTATCCTATCAAGATTTATCCTCTGGATTAAGTATAGATTCTTGCGATTTTTTTCCAGATTTTAATTTATTAGTTGGTATCTCAGGTGCAGGAAAAACATCGATTTTAAAGTCCATTAGTAATTTAAAAAGAATCGCTAATGGTGCATCTATAAATGGAGTAAAATGGGATGTAGAATTTTTAACAACCGAGCATATTCGTTATCGTTGGTTGGGTGAATTTACTTCTGATAAAACCATAGTTAGTGAATATATTTATAGAGAGGATAGGGAAATAATTAAAATAGAAAACGATCAAACTTGGTTTAATGCTCAAAAAATCCCTAAATTATTACCTCGTTATAGTGTTGCACAACTATTAATTCCTGACCCTGATATTTATCCCGTTCGAGCAGAATTTAATCAAATTGACACATATTTTGATGAATATATTGTACAATTTTATCACAAGTATAATGGTAACTCCAGAAAAACAATCCTAAAAGTGCCGTCAGTCTCTTCAGTTAGCAGTTACCAGATAGAAGTTAAAAATTGGCAATTTACTTGATGTTATGGCTTCCTTACGCGATATTCTCAGTTACTATCGCAATTATCAAAAAGCCGCCTTTTTGAGCATTGCTGCCTCCAGTGTCTTTGAAATTATCGATCTGATGGTTCCCTACGCTGTCGGACAGATTCTTAATGTTCTTTCTCATCAACCTTTAGATGGATTCGTGCAATCTTTGGTCGATCGCACCATGATTTTAACTCCCTTTGCCTCAGAAAAGTGGGTTAGTTTGGCAGTATTATTAGGCTTAATTTTCCTAACCACGGTAATTAAAGCACCAATTCAGCCTTGGGTGGGTGTCTGGTTTCACTGGGAAATATCCTTAAGATCGCGAAGAGATCATCTCAGAAAAATTATTGCCAAAATCCTCACCTTACCCCTATCTTTTTACGATGAAAATAATCCGGGACGCATCGCTAACCGGATCGCCAAAGGGATAGAAAATCATACTTGGACTTATCCTGAAATAGCGGGAATGATGATCCCAAAATTGTTTAGAGTTTTGGGTATCTTTATTGTTATTTGGATAATTCAATGGCAAATCGCCCTTGCTTTTCTTATTTCTTTTGTATTAATTGTAGCTTTTATTTTGAGAGATTTAAAAGATTTAATGCAAAAAGAAAGGATTCTGGATCAGCACATCGAAAATACCCAAAGTCGCAATTCTGAGATTATTACTAATATCAAAACTGTCAAAGCTTTTGCCACAGAAGGACAGGAATTATATCGTCAAAAACAGCGTTTAGAGAGAGAATTTACCTACGTTATCCATCGCATTCATAAGGGTTATGTGGACTTAATTACTTGGGAAAAAACCCTCGTCCAAGCTAGTTTATTTGGAGTATTTTTCTTTACTCTCCTAGCCACCGTTCAACAGAAAATCTCGATCGGGCATTTTATCACCACCTATACCCTAGCTAGTATGGCCTATGCGGAATTAGATCCCCTATCCCAAATGGCAGAAACTTTCGCTCGTCGCTATGCTTCTATGGTCCGTTTACAGGAATTTATCAACTTACCCAGTGGCACTGATGCCGGTAGTCTTTTAGCCGATCATGCCCAACATAATCCCTATCATTTTACGGGGAAAGTAGAATTAAGTAATCTTAGCTTTGGCTATAGTCCAGAAAGAACCATTCTCAAGGATATTAATCTGCTGATTGAACCCTATCAAACCGTGGCATTAGTGGGAAAATCTGGTTCAGGCAAATCCACTTTAGTTAAGTTACTTTTCCGCTATTTTGAACCGAATCAAGGGCAAATTCTGATGGATGGCGAGGATATTCGTCGCTTAGATGTCACTTGGTATCGGCGACGGTTAGCGATTGTCCATCAAGAAGTAGATGTTTTTAATGGTACGGTGTTAGAAAATCTCACCTATGGTAATCCTAATATTAGCTTCGAGAAGGTAGCAGAAGCCTGTAAAATCGCCCGTGTCGATGAATTTATTCAGGAATTACCTAATGGTTATTCCACTATTGTAGGGGAAAGGGGCGTGCGTCTTTCGGGGGGACAAAGACAGCGTTTAGGAATTGCTAGGGCCTTAATTGTCGATCCGGATGTGTTAGTTTTTGATGAGGCCACTTCTAGCTTAGATTATGAGTCAGAAAGAGCCATTCAACTAGCCATGAAATCCATTTTAGGCACTCGCACCACAATTATTATCGCCCACCGTCTCAGTACCGTTCGAGAAGCGGATCAAATTGTCGTTTTGGATAATGGTCGCATTGTCGAGATCGGTAGCCATGACCAATTATTAAATCAGCAGGGAATCTATCAGCGTCTCCACTCTTTACAAGAAAGCGGCGAACTGGTTTAGTCTTAAAATAGTCCCCGATAGGGAACCGAGAAAATATATCTAATGGGAGTTGATACTATGTCTAACGAAACCGTTACCTATTCCCTAGAAGCTGTTTTGACTAGGATTGAGGGGAAAATTGACAATCTCCAAAAAGATGTTGACCAAAAATTTGAAACTCTCCAAAAGGATTTTAACCAAAAATTTGACAGTTTCCAAAAAGATGTTGACCAAAAATTTGACAAAATCGACGAACGGTTAAATAAACTAGAGGTAGGACAGGCAAAGTTAACCGAAAAGGTTGAGGGCATCGATAATCGCCTAAAATCAGTGGAAGGAACCCAAAAAAATCAGGTTTGGACATTGATTATTCTTTTGGCAAGTGCGATCGCTACTGCCGGTTGGAAAGTATTTTTTTCAGGTAATCCCTAGAATTAATCTGTGGCTATTATTCACGGTTTCAAGTTTTGTCATCCCAGAAAAACGCTCTTCTCAGACAACCTCAAACCGGTTTAGTCTTAAAATAGTCCCCGATAGGGAACCGAGAAAATATATCTAATGGGAGTTGATACTATGTCTAACGAAACCGTTACCTATTCCCTAGAAGCTGTTTTGACGAGGATTGAGGGGAAAATTGACAGTCTCCAAAAAGATGTTAACCAAAAATTTGACAAAATCGACGAACGGTTAAATAAGCTAGAGGTAGGACAGGCAAAGTTAACCGAAAAGGTTGAGGGCATCGATAATCGCCTAAAATCAGTGGAAGGAACCCAAAAAAATCAGGTTTGGACATTGATTATTCTTTTGGCAAGTGCGATCGCTACTGCCGGTTGGAAAGTATTTTTTTCAGGTAATCCCTAGAATTAACCCGTGGCTACCATTAGGTTAACTACTCTCCCACAAGCCTACTTTTTTCTTAGTACAAGTATTCTATATTTTGCGATCTCTGTTTTGGGTATCGTACCTATACCCTACTGAATTCTACCCATCAATCTACTTTTCGACTGCAAAAACAAAAATCAGTCCATATCTTGACTGCAAAAACGGTATATTAACTTTATATGGGATATTGACAAGCCTAAAAGCTTTCTTTAAACTAGATTCAGTGCATAAACAAAAATTCCGATAAGTACCTATTGCAGTAGGACTTCTCGGACGTTTGTATGTACTTAATTGTTTTTGGACATTTTTTCAAGGTTAATTATGACTCAGATCACATCGGCTGTCAATGACGACGGCTACCGTTCCAGTGCTGACCTCGTACACTGTCAAAGACAAGATGAAGCGCAGACTTTAGCTTTCGCTGATTCGGCCACATCAGGAGCGAGAGTTTTTATTTGTCATGTTTACGAACAGGGGGGAAGAACTCATCTAGTTTTTTCTCTACCTTGTAGTCTGCTGATTGAATTGGCAAAATTACAGAGTGCTGAAGCTAAAAAGAATAAGTCTAATGCGGATGAAGTCATGAACAGACCACTTATTCTCCAGCACGTTAACGAGATTGCAAAGTATTTGCAAGATACGGATCAGTATATTTTGCCCCCATTCATCTTTAACTCGAATACACCGATCAAAGTTTTTACCTATGGTGCAGGTCCAGTCAAATTCGGTTATGCTGTTATGCCAATAGATGTAGAACTTTATGTTACTGACGGTCAACATCGGTTAAAAGCGATCGAAAAAGTTTTACCTGAAAAACCTGACTTGCGTAACGACAGCGTAACTGTGCTGGTAGTTCAAGAAGCAGATATGGATCAAATTCATCAAGATTTTGCCGATTGTGCCAAAAATAAACCCATCCCTCCTGCTTTATTGGCTGCTTTCGACGTTACTGATCCTCTTGCTAAGTTGACTCGGACAATTACTAAAGATTTAGTCATTTTCAATGGACGGATTGATAAAATCTCTCGTACTATCGGAAAAGACGCCAAATATATGTTTACTATGAGTCAGTTAAGAATCGGTGTCGCTGAATTTCTTTTTGGTTCATCTCGAAAACCAGTTATAGAATCTCATTCTCGTCAAAGTAAGAGTGAATTTTTGCTGATGTTAGAGAGATTAAAGATTTTTTACACAGAATTCGCCAAAAACAATGATACTTGGCGACTTTTGCTACAACCCGCATCTCAAACGGTCAATCTCAACTTATACGATCTCAGACAACAGCGTGTGGATTTTAATACCGTTGGGTTTCAGGTACTTAGTCGAATTGGACATTTCATCTTTTTTGGACAAGAATTCACTGATTTACAGCGAGAAGCTCTAATTAAAGCACTTGCGGGTTTGGATTATACCCGTGACTCAGCTTTATGGCTAAATAGTATCGTGATTGATGATGCTGGTGCTAAAAAGATAGTTACACAGACAACAGCAGTCGATAAAGCGTTTAAAATCGCCAGAGATGCTGTACAAGAGAAAACTGGGATAGTTTTAATCTAGTTTCGAGTAGATTTAGAGCAATTCAGTCTTATATACCTTCTGAAATCACAAGCAGAGATCGAGCAGTTTTGCTTTATCTCTCTTTTCCTGTGACTATTGATAGGTTTTACTAATTAGACATACAGTATAGAGAGGAGAACTTTAAAAGCATATATGTAATGACCGCAATCCAAACCTCTCTACTACCGAATCGTACTATTGATGAGTTCGTAGAAGATATTAAACTACTGACTCAAGAAGTACAAAAGCTCTACTGTTTAGATGAGATTCCTTGGATTATTGGTGTTTCTTGGGGAAAAGATAGTTCAGCAGTTTTACAGTTAATCTGGAATGCGATCGCTGCTTTACCATTAGAGAAGCGACAAAAAACTATTCATGTGATCACCACCGACACAATGGTTGAAAATCCCATTGTCT
Source organism: Microcystis aeruginosa NIES-2549 (assembly GCF_000981785.2). Lineage (NCBI taxonomy): Bacteria > Bacillati > Cyanobacteriota > Cyanophyceae > Chroococcales > Microcystaceae > Microcystis > Microcystis aeruginosa. The sequence goes on from NZ_CP011304.1 coordinate 3,852,079, forward strand.
CCGCATGGGTTAGAAAGTCGATGGAAAAGCTGGAAAAAGCTTCAGAAGCTCATAGAATGCCATTTAAATCACATTTACTCTATCCTGCTGTAGAAGATCGCTTTTGGAGTGGATTAATAGGTAAGGGTTATCCTGCTCCCCGTTTGAAATTTCGTTGGTGTACTGGAAGACTGAAAATTAACGCTTCTAATAACTTTATTCGTGAAGTCATCAGAAATTGTGGGGAAACAATATTAGTTTTGGGAATCCGCAAAACAGAAAGCTCTCGTCGTGCTAAGGTGATGGAAAAATTAGAAGCTAAAAGACTTCGTGAGCGTTTGAGTCCTAATGCAAATATGCCCAATTCTCTCGTTTATAGTCCGATCGAAGATTGGCGTACTGATGAAGTATGGATGTACTTAATGCAGTGGGAAAATCCCTGGGGAGGAGACAACAAAGAATTATTAGCAATGTATCGAGGAGCGACTGCGGATAATGAATGTCCCCTGGTGGTAGATACCTCCAGTCCTAGCTGTGGAAGTTCCCGTTTTGGTTGTTGGGTTTGTACTTTGGTAGATAAAGATACATCTCTGAGTATGATGGTTCAGAATGACCAAGAAAAGGAATGGTTACAACCACTCGTAGAACTTAGAAATGAATTAGACCTTTTGGATGATAGAGAGAGACGTGATTTCCGTCGTCTTGTTGGGAAAGTACAATTATTTGAAAGAAACTTAAATGGAGAAATATCGATCGAACCCATACCGGGACCCTATACTAAAAAATGGCGGGAATATTGGCTGAGAAGGGTATTAGAGGCCCAGGAGAGCGTGCGTACTAATGCCCCAGAGGATATGAAAGATATTACCCTAATTACCACGGAGGAACTCAGCGAAATTCGCCGGATTTGGAGGGAAGAAAAGCACGAATTTGATGACCAATTACCGAAGATTTATAAACAAGTGACTGGAGAAACTTTTCAAGACCCGCGACCTGGAGCGGATAATAATCTTTTGGGGAGTGAAGAATGGGATATCCTCGCGGATATCTGTGCCGAGGATTCCATGCACCTAGAATTATTGGCTAAACTTATCGATACGGAACGTCAATATTTTCTCAAAATCTCTCGCAAGGGTATTTACAAAGACCTAGAAAAATGCTTTGAGTCTAGTTCTCGTAGTAAAGAGGAAGCGATCGAAAATGCTCGTTATGTCTATGATCTAAAGAATGCCGCTCAAAGTGGCAATATTGCTCAGGTGAAAGAACAACTCAAGGAGAGTTTTAGTGAACCGGAAAAAGACCCGCAAAAACAGTTAACTTGGGCCAGTATGAAATTCCCTACAACCGATGAGGAGGAGGAATAACGGGTTTATGTAAACTGGCGATCGAGTGGACTACCAATAAAATTACCATTTCCCGATGACGAGATGAAACCCTACCAAAAAATTCCTATTCGTGAATGTGGGGAACCCCTAGTACCTATACCCGCAGATAAGTTTGTTATTCCTTCTCCCCATGCTTACGAGAAATTAGGGGCTAATTATCGGGGTAAATCTCCCTATTTTTTGCGACAAGGGGTGTTAAATGCCCTGATTGAGGCTCAAAACCGTCTGCAAGTCTATCAACCCGGTTGGCAAATTTTGATTTTTGATGCCTATCGACCGGTGGAAGTGCAACAATTTATGGTCGATTATACTTTTCAGACTCTCCTAGACACAAGAGGATTAGCCAAAGAGAAACTATCGGAGGCAGAAAGTCAAGCGATTTTAACAGAAGTTTACACTATTTGGGCAATTCCCAGCGATAATGCCGCCACCCCGCCTCCCCATAGTACCGGAGCGGCGATCGATATTACCCTAGTGGACGAGAAGGGACAAACCATCGACATGGGGGGAGAAATCGATGAGATCGGAGAGCGATCGCATCCCGATTATTATATCGCCGCAAAAAGCCCGCAAGAACAGAGTTATCATCAAAAACGAGTTTTATTGGCTAAAGTGATGGAGGAGGCGGGATTTAGCCGACATAAGGGGGAATGGTGGCATTTTTCCCTAGGGGATCAGATGTGGGCCTGGTCGCTCGATCGAGCCTACGCCATCTATGGCAGAGTGGAGGATTAAGTAGGGGTTGCTGAATAAATCTAAAAACCTCGTTGGATAATATCTTTAGGCTTTTTTGAGATCAAAAAGTGCCGGCCCTTGGAGTAATCGGGGGAAAAGGACTCTCTTATTCTTTGTGTGATAGGTTTAACTTAATTATAGAAGCGATCAATCTTTGTGTCCTTTGTGTCTTTGTGGTTCGTTCCACACCCCACACCCCACCAACAAACTTTTTCAGCAAACCCTAAGTAGATAGCTGTTGAGCGGTAAACTCAAAGCAGCTGGTCTAGATAAATACTGATATACTAACAAAAGAAGACTCAAAGCTTACACCGACTCCCGATCAACGATCGCCAAAATTTGCTCAACAAAAGCTTGGTGATCAACCACTGGTTTAGAAATATAACCATCGGCCCGACTCTGCTTGAGAAAATTCTCTCGATCGCCTTCCATAGCGTGAGCAGTGACGAGAATAACGGGTAAATCGGCGGTTTCGGGGTTAGCTTTGAGAATTTGGCTGATTTTAATGCCATCTACCGCTTTCCCTTCATAGACACTATGGGAGAGGGAGACATCCATTAAGATCACGTCCGCTTCCTTATCCCGAGCAATACGAAGCACTTCTTCCACATCTTCGGTCCCTTTGACCTCTAGACCACCTCGTTTGGTCAAAATTTTGGCAAAAACGCGAAAATTTATCGGGTCGTCTTCTACAATCAAAACAGTCGTCATAGGGAAGCTCAGGGATAAACAAGGTTAAAAAGGGCAAAATGCCTTATGATTCACAGCTAGACAGATTAAAAACGAGAGACTCATGGCCAAACAACTGGATTTCTTAGCTAGTGGTCAAATTATACCCACGGCTTTACACCAAGAGATGGAACGCTCCTATCTAGAATATGCCATGAGTGTGATCGTGGGGCGAGCCTTGCCGGATGTACGCGATGGCTTAAAACCAGTACATCGTCGCATATTATACGCTATGCACGAACTGGGTTTAACTCCCGATCGCCCTTTTCGCAAATGCGCGCGGGTGGTGGGGGATGTGTTGGGTAAATATCATCCCCACGGCGATCAGTCAGTGTACGAGGCACTGGTTCGTATGGTACAGGATTTTTCCAGTCGTTACCCACTTTTATCGGGCCATGGTAACTTTGGTTCGATCGATAACGACCCCCCGGCGGCCATGCGTTACACAGAAACCCGTTTGGCCGGCATCGGCGATCAGGCGGTTTTAGGGGGAATTAGCGAAGCTATCGTTAATTTCAACAGTAATTTTGATAATTCTCAACAGGAACCCGTTGTTTTACCCGCTCAGTTACCGATACTCATTCTTAATGGTTGTTCTGGTATTGCGGTGGGGATGGCGACTAATATTCCTCCCCATAATTTAGGGGAAGTGGTGGAAGGTTTAATCGCTTTGATTGATAATCCCGATTTAAGCGAGGAAAAGTTAGTAGAAATTATCCCCGGGCCCGATTTTCCCACGGGAGGCGAGATACTAGATGATACCGGTATTCGCGAGGCTTATCGCACTGGTAGGGGGATTATTCCCGTGCGCGGAGTGGCGAAAACTGAAACAATTATCATTGAGGGCAAGCGCCGAAGGGAAAGGACGGCAATTGTGGTTACTGAGTTGCCTTTTCAGGTGAATAAGGCGGCATGGATTGAAAAAATCGCCGAATTAGTCAATTTAGGGAAATTGGAGGGAATTGCCGATATCCGCGATGAAAGCAATCGCGAAGGCATTCGGGTGGTGATTGAATTAAAGCGGGAAAGTCAACCGCAGCAGGTTTTGGCGGCTTTATACCAACAAACGGCCCTACAGACTAATTTCGGGGCAATTATCCTCGCTTTGGTCGATAATCAACCCCGGCAGTTATCGTTAAAACAAGTTTTACAGGAATTCTTGCGCTTTCGAGAAACGACTCTCACCCGTCAGTATGGCGATGAGTTGCAACAGGCCAGCGATCGCTTACACCTAGTGGAGGGTTTATTATTAGCTTTGCAGAATATCGATCGAGTGGTGGATATTCTCAAAAATGCTCCCGATGGGACGACGGCTAAGTATCGTTTTCAGGCAGAATTAGGCATTAGTGACCCTCAAGCTGATTCTATCTTGGCTATGCCCCTACGTCGTTTAACCGGTTTGGAAAGACAAAAGTTAGAGACGGAAGCGACGGAATTACAAACAAAAATTCAACAGTTAGAAACCCTCCTCCATAACCGTCAGGAGTTTCTCAAGTCTCTGAAAAAAGAATTGCGCTCTTTAAAGAAAAAATTCGCCGATAGCAGACGGACAAAAATTCGCACAGGGAAGTCGGGGGACAGGAGACAGGAGACAGGAGACGGGAAGCAGCAGGCAGCAGGGAAGAAACAGGAGACAGTCCCGATGAAAAAATTTTCACCCCCACAGATGAAAGAGGTTTCTTTCCCCACACCCCACACCCCACACCCCACACCCTCTTTGAAGGCAGAAGTTAAAAAACAGGAGAATAAAGTTAAGAAAAAGCCTGAGAGTGAGAATGCACCGAGTTTAAGCCTATTTACGCCCCAAGAACCCCCAGAAAATGCAATTTTATTGCTTGATGCCGAAGATAAAATTAGTTGGACGACACCAGAAGAGCGAGCGCCGGACCAGGGTTTAATTATCTATCAACAGGCGATCGAAAAACGGGAAAATTTCCTAGTTATCCTCGATAATGCTAAAGCTTACCCGATTGCTACCCGGGAAGTCCCCCCGCAAGCGAATCAACCAGTGTTAATCTCCAGTCTGCTGACCAAAACCGCCCAAAAAGAGTCAGAAGCCGTGTTAAATCAATTTTTCTTGACGGAACCTCAAAAAACTCAAGAATTGCTTTTACTGAGTCAACAAGGGCGAATAAAGCGGCTTCCCATCGATGAATTAGAGGGGGTTGGTAGTCGGGGTTTGTCCCTGATGAAATTGAAAGAAGACGATCGCCTATATGGTGCTATTTTTACTCACGAGGGCCTGGACTTAGCGATCGCCACCAGTAGCGGTCGAGTGTTACGTTATCCCGTGCGCGAGGAATTATTGCCAATGATGAGTAAATCCGCTCAGGGTTTGGCAATTTTGCGATTGCGCTACGGGGAACATCTAGCCGGCTGTGTTTCTCTCCCCCATCGGGAAAATCTGCTCCTGATTTCGGGATTGGGTTACGCGAAAAGACTGGCGATCGAGAATTTACGTTTATCACAATTAGGCGATCTTGGTTCACCCGCTTTACAATTCGTCAACAAACAGGATAGTTTAGCGGCTATGGTAGCGGCGCGGCCGGGGAGTATAGTGTTATTAAGTACCAATCAGAATCGAAAACTACCCTTAGAGGTAGAAACTGTGACGGTTACGGGTAAAGACGGGACAGGTTCACAATTAGTGAAACTCAACCCCACAGAAAAAATTATCAAAGCACAATTGTTACAGGACACCTCGAATAGGGGATTTTGTTAACAAAGTGTTGGTCGAGGAAATCTCCTAGATATACAGTGGTGAAGAGGGAATAATTTTAAATAACTAACAAGGCTCTCCGTCACTCAAAATTTGATTTTTCGAGCTGTCTTAGAAATAACGCCCTGGTTATTGAGTAAAATTAAACTTTTTCTGCCCATCAACTTAAAAACTTGCGTTTTTTGGATCATCTTAGCATAGAGGAAGGAGTAGTATGAGTTAAAGCAAAGTTGATTTGTTAATTTTGTCTATCAGTGTAATCTGGGTTAAATCTCTCACTTTTTTCCCTGATCAATTACTAAGAGGCAAGATTAGACGGACTTAAGTTACATATCTTGATAATTCAAAAAACTCTCAACCGCTTATTCCTCCTGCCTCCTGCCTTGCTAAAACGCATCTAAGATGCGTTTTAGCTTACCCCGATCAATTGGACTTATTGATAAAATCTTCGCACTAATTGAGAATAACCCAAGATTTCATGAGGGTTTCGGGCTGTGCAATACTGAAGTAAATCTATTTTTTGAGCTACCCTACACCGTCTCTAAGTCAATGGCGAAAAAACCGAAAAATGTTGCGCGTAAACACCGGCATTGGCAAAGATGGTTAAAACTAACTCTGGTGGCAGTTTTTGGGTTTATTATCCTTAATTTAGCGACTAATTTAGCCATCTGCTGGTCAATTAATCAACAAAAACCCGTTGAGGCCATCTTAGTTTTGGGGGGCAGCATTCGTCGGGAAATTTATGTAGCCAATCTAGCCCAGCAATACCCCGATATACCGATTTTAATTTCCCAAGGCTCGGAAGATCCCTGTATTTTATTACTATTTGAACGGGCAAAAGCACCAAAAACTAACGTCTGGTTAGAAAAGTGTGCTGATTCTACCTTCGGCAATTTTTTCTTTGCTGTGCCAATTTTAAAACAATGGGGAGTACATAAAGTAAAAGTTGTCACCTCTCCTACTCATTTACCCCGCGCTAAATGGTTAGCAGAAATTCACTTGCAATCCCACGGTATAGCAGTAGAAATAGATGCAGTCCGAGAAATTGGTATCCCGGGTAATAACGAATCAAAGCTAAAAACTGGGTTGGATGTGACTAGAAGTATAATTTGGGCTTTTGTCGGACAATTAATCTCTCCCCCCTGTTGGCAAGTCATCCCCTTAAATTCCGTTGATTTAGAAGCTTGGCGCGATGAAGGTTTTAAATGTGAATATCAAGGTAAGATCAGGTAAACAATCCTCTCCCAGTTAGTTTTTTAGCGGCTGTATCCCATTTTTGTAAATCTACTAACTTGGGGTTTTTAAAGGCAAACTCTCTCTTCCCACTTTCCTATACCTTTTAAACAGGATTGAGTATCAGAGGCCCTATCGGGTATTTGCGATCGCATCTAGAGCCAAATTCAGTTTCAGCACGTTAACCCCCGGTTCGCCGAAGATGCCGAGAAAGCGATCATCGGTGTTTTTGGTAACGAGGATCTCCACTTGATTCGTCGGTAATCCCCGCACCCGCGCCACCCGCTCGATCTGCGCTCTGGCGGCCTCTGGGGTGATATGGGGATCGAGACTCGATCCAGAGGTGTACACCAGATCCGCGGTGGGTTTAATTGCCGCTTTCTCTAATCGGGGAATCTCCCCCTCTACAGCTTTCGCTGGATCGGGATTGGGTTTTCCTTTAATGCGATCGATCAATGCGGGGTTACTGGGAGCTAGGTTACTCGCACCCGAAATTCCGGTTTGCAGGACTTTGTTAGGATCGTTTTTCGGATCGGCCGTACTGTAGGCGGTGGTACTCGGACGACTATTGAAATAGCGATCGCTGGTGAAAGGTTGCCCAATTAGAGCCGAACCCACCACTTGACCTTGATTATTAGTGATCAAACTCCCGTTCGCTTGCCAGGGAAAAAGAATTTGACCGACGGCGATCATCGAGAAAGGATAGATCAGCGCGGTAATTACCCAGAGAACTAGGGTAGAACGGATGGCTCTACCGGCATCGCGTGCAAAACTCATAATTAGGGTTTACTGAAAAAGTTTGTTGGTGGAGTTAGGAGTCAGGAGCCAGTAGTCAGGAGTCAGGAGAATTAGGAATAAACCACAATCAATGAAAGAGTCTATTTAGAGATTTTCTGGCTCTTCTAGGTTCTGTGTGATAAGTTTAACTTACAATATGATCGATCGATCTTTGTGTCCTTTGTGTCTTTGTGGTTCGTTCCACCCCCTCGCTAGGGGCAATGTATCTTAGAATACATTTTACCCACCAAATCCAAGAGAGCCATTTTCTGCTTTTTCCCATTTTTGAACTCTCAAAAATTAATTGTGCCAGAAATCTCTTAAAACCTCTCCGGGACAAAGATGACAAGGAATAGGTAGATAAATAAAGCAAAGGCGACTAATCCTAAAAGGGTTAATGCGGAGGCTTGCCCCCTATTTATAGCACTTCCCGTAGAAGCTTGAACGATGGAGGAGAAAAGAATTGTTAGACAGAAATTTAAGAAAATATACCAGAAAAATCGGTATTTTCTAGGGGATGCTTTCATAAGAATTAGAGTTTTTTGGAGATTTGTTTTTGCCAGTCAATCAAGAAAATAGCTGTAGTTGTCAAAAATTATCAGACACCCCCCTTATCAAGGGGGGATTAAGGGGGGATCAAAGACAAAATCTATTTTCAATTTAATTATAACCACTTACTTAGCTGTAGTTGTCGATAGGTTATCTTGTTTCCCTTTTTCAATTCATAGTTAAGAATACATTGGCCCACATATCTAGCCAAATTAACAGGGACAGCATTGCCAATCATTTGTTCTAGATTAGATTTTGTTCCTGTAAAAATAAAGTCTTTAGGAAAAGTTTGAATATAGCTTCGCTCCCTCGTTGTTAGCGGTCTTAATTTTTCCTTGAGATGACAAGCATCACCGGGATGTTGTCGATAGGTTTTGGGAACTGGTCGATTTACTCCTCGAATAGTAGGGCTAGGTTCATAAATACTGAATATCGCCCTTCTTTGATAGCTTCTAGGATGTCTATAATAGTATTCTATATCTAATTCTTTGCCCATATAGTCAAATACAGTCAGAGGTTGACTTGATAAATTGTTATTGATTTCATCGATTAAAAAATCATCTTCTTCGTTCATTTTACCGATCAAAAAATATCTTTTTCTAGTTTGAGTAACTCCGCAGTAACAAGAATTAATAACTTTTCCAGTTAAACCATAACCATGTCTTTTAAAAACTTGTTTTGCCTGAGTGAGTATTTTACTTTTCTCAATTCTGTCCACATTTTCCATAACAAACCATTGGGGACTTACTCCAGTTACAATTTCAGCGAATGTGAGCGTTAGATTCGCTCGTCCTAAACCCTCGTCTCTCTTACCCGCACTGGAAAAGTCTTGACAAGGAGGGCTGCCGACAATAATCTCAGGATTATATTGAGCCAATATTTCTTGATTAGATTCTCTAGATAAATCGACATTAAATATCGGATGACTAAAGTTATTTCTATAGACATCTATAGCAGGTATCCAATTATCAAATGCGGCCACAATAGTAAACCCTGCTTTCTGAAAACCTAAAGATAAACCACCACAACCAGCGAATAAATCGATTGTGATCATTTTGCTCCCTCCCCTAAATTGACTCTCGAAAGCATAAAATAAATTATCGGAATTGGGAGCTAGACCGTATAACTCTTTTGTACTTAACTCAGCAGGTTGAACTTTTAAATTTTCATCGAGTTTCAGATATATATTTTTCATTCCTTTCCCATCCAAGTAAGCGCACAAAGAAGCTGGAAATGAGGAGTTAAATTGATTTTTAACCCATGTTTCTTTTTGGGTAAAATCCCGATTCGAGTGCTTCAATCCGAATAAACTAGGCTTAAATATTGCCGATTTTCCCATTACCTCAACCCGATCGCTGAAATTATCTCATCAATAATCTTAATAGCAATAAACGGCGCAATCATGCCTCCCACGCCGTAGATGAGGATATTGCGCCGCAATAGTTGGTCAGCAGTGAGCGGGCGAAATTGAACGCCTTTAAGTGCTAGGGGAATCAAAACGGGGATAATCAGGGCATTGTAGATCAGGGCCGAGACGATCGCCGATTGAGCGCTTTTCAAACCCATGATATTTAAAGCACCGATCCCGGCAGCGGCGAAAATCGTCGGGATAATGGCGAAATACTTAGCGATATCGTTAGCTACCGAAAACGTGGTCAGGGCGCCGCGGGTAATTAATAACTGTTTGCCGATGGTCACTAAATCGATCAGCTTGGTCGGGTCGGAATCGAGGTCCACCATATTGGCAGCCTCCTTCGCCGCTTGGGTTCCGGAGTTCATTGCCACACCGACATTAGCCTGGGCCAGTGCCGGTGCGTCGTTGGTTCCGTCTCCCGTCATGGCAACTAACTTGCCCTTGGCTTGCTCGCGACGGATCACCTCGATCTTATCTTCCGGGGTGGCCTCGGCGATAAAATCATCCACCCCCGCCTCCGCCGCGATCACCGCCGCCGTGATCTGGTTGTCGCCAGTGAGCATGATCGTTCTCACACCCATGCGCCGTAATTGGTCAAAACGCTCTTTTAATCCAGGTTTCACGATGTCTTTGAGATAAATAACCCCGTAGATATCGTTACCCCGACAGACGGCCAGGGGAGTCCCCCCCAAACGGGAAACCCTTTCCTGTGCCTGATCGAGGCTGGCGGGAACGGAACCCCCCCTAGAACGGACGAAACCTTTAATCGCTTCTACGGCCCCCTTGCGGTATTCCTCACCGTCCCTATCGGTGCCGCTCATGCGGGTACGAGCCGAGAATGGGACTCCCTCGCCGGGTTGACCATCGATATCGAGGTTTGCGCCCAAATTCCGGGCTAAGGCAACGATCGAGCGTCCTTCCGGGGTTTCGTCGAAAAGGCTGGCCGCTAGACAGACGCGGGCTAATTCCTCGAGGTTATGACCGTTGGCCGGGATAAATTCATCAGCCAGCCGGTTGCCGAGGGTGATTGTTCCCGTTTTGTCGAGAAGGAGGGTATTTACGTCACCGCAGGCTTCCACCGCACGCCCAGAGGTGGCGATGACGTTAAACTGAGCCACGCGATCCATGCCGGCGATACCGATCGCGCTCAATAAACCGCCGATCGTCGTGGGAATGAGGGCCACGAGAAGCGAGATCAAGATGGCGATACTGGAACCGGCCCGAAAAGTATCCGCGACCGCCGGACCGAGGCTCGTTTCCAGGAAACCGGCGATATAGTTCCCGATCGAGGGAATCGTGGCCACGACAATTAAAAAGACTTGGGTTAACACGGCCAGAAGTACCGTCAGCGCGATCTCGTTGGGGGTTTTCCTGCGCTCGGCCCCTTCCACAAGGGAGATCATGCGATCGATAAAACCCCGGCCGGGATCTTGAGTGATCCGCACTGTCAACTCGTCCGAGAGAAGCCGCGTACCACCGGTGACGGAACTGGCGATGTCAGTGCCGGGTTGTTTGAGGACGGAGGCCGATTCTCCAGTGATCGCCGATTCATCCACCGAACCGATTCCCTCGATCACTTCCCCGTCGGCGGGAATCACGTCCCCGGCCACCAGTTTCACCCGATCGCCCCGATGCAAGGCCGTGGAACTGACCGACTCGATCGATCCGTCGGCCAGGATTTTTCTGGCGATCGTGTCGCTGCGGGTCGATCGCAGGGCATCGGCCTGGGCTTTTCCCCGTCCCTCGGCGATCGCCTCGGCGAAGTTGGCGAACAGCACCGTGAAGAAGAGTATGAGGGTGATGATGCCGTTAAGTAGCCGTTGTTGTCCCCTATCACCGGCGATCGTGCCGAATAGATGCGGGTCGATCGTCACCAGGGCCGTGACGATTGTTCCCAACCAGACCACGAATAGGACCGGGTTACGCACGGCGATGCGCGGGTCGAGTTTGAGGAAGGACTGCCGGATCGCGCTTTGATAGAGACCGGTCCGGTTGACCTTGGGGGTGTGGTGGCGGTCGTCCCGGCGACCTCTCGGCACTCGCAACGGGCGGGGGGACTTAGAATTTCCTTTGTTCGTTCTCATAAATTATCTAAACTCCTAGCCGATCATCCTGGTGATTTGAAAGGCTTCCGCGATCGGCCCGAGGGCTAATATCGGCAAGAAAGTGAGCGCACCGAGAATTAAAATCACCCCCGCCGTTACGCCAGTAAAGAGTCCGGTATCGGTGCGGAGGGTTCCGGTGGTGGCGGGAACCGGTTGTTTGCGGGACATCCCATCGGCTAACAAGAGCAGGGCCGCGATCGGGATATACCGTCCGGCCAGTAAACTAAAGGAGGCGCTCAGATTCCACCAGAGAGCGGTCATCGTCGGTTTCGCCCCAGATGCGATCGCAAGCGGTGCGGGTTGGGAGTCCCCCAGTCCCTCGAATCCCGACCCGTTATTGGCGGCGGCGGAAGCGTACTCGTAGATAACTTGAGATAATCCGTGAAAGCCGGGGTTACTGATGCCCCGAAAGTCGGGAAAGGCAAGGGCGATCGCTCCGGGGATGAGGATGGCGATCGGGTGAACCAGCAGAATTAAAAAACTCGCTAACACCACTTCCCGCTTCTCGATTTTGCGCCCGAACAATTCGGGGGTTCTTCCCACCATTAGCCCGGTGACGAATACCGCCAGGATCAGATAGGCGAACAGGTAGGCGGTGCCGGTTCCCTGGCCGCCGAAGACGATTTGCAGGAACAGATTCGAGAGGGTGGCGAAGCCGCCGTTCGGCATCAAGGAATCGTGCATAGCGATCACCGCACCGCACATGGTGGCCGTGGTAGTCACTGCGTACAGGGCTGATTGCGCCCAACCGAAGCGCACTTCTTTCCCCTCGAAGTTAACCGCTCGATCGACCCCTAGCAGGGAGTTAACCGCCGGGTTGCCGTTATATTCTCCGATCGCTGTGATGATCGTAAAGCCGATGAAGATACCGAGGGGAATTAGATAGATTAATCGAGCCTGCTTGAGATTATCGGCGAAAACCCCGTAGGTATAGATCAGGGAGGTGGGAATCGAGAGAATAGCAACTAATTGCACCAGATTGACGAATCCGTTCGGGTTTTCCAAGGGGTGGGCCGAGTTGCTGGCAAAAAAGCCGCCGCCGTTTTCTCCCAATTCCTTAATAATCTCAAAGTGGGCCACTGGACCGCGGGCGATCGCCTGACTGAGGTTGGGGTTTTCTAGCGTCGGCAAGATCGCCGGGCCCGCGAGGGTTTCCGGGACTCCAGCGATGATCAGGGCAATTGCCCCCACGATCGAGATCGGTAAGAGGATACGGGTGATCGCTCGGATCAGATCCACATAAAAATTGCCCAACGGTCGCCCCGTCAGTCCCCGAATAAAGGCGATCCCCACCGCTAGACCGGTTCCGGCCGAGGTGAACATCTGGTAGCCGAGACCCCAGATCTGACTCGCGTAGCTGAGGGTGGTTTCCCCGGAATAATGCTGTTGGTCGCTGTTGGTGATAAAGGAAATCGTTGTATGTAGCGTGGTGTCCCAAGTGGGGGCGGGGATCCCCGTCGGGTTGAGGGGAAGGACTCCTTGGCCCGCAATCAGGGAAAAAACCAGAATTGCTATTACCGCGTTACTGTAGAGAACGGCGCGGAGGTACTGCCAGCCAGTCATATTCTCTTTCCCTTTCACCCCGACGAAGCTGTAAAGAAGACTCTCGGCTCGATCGCACAGTGGGTCGAGCAGGGTTCTCTGTTCCATGAAAACCCTCGCCATATACCGCCCGAAAAAGGGGGTGATTGCCACGATTATCAGGATCGTGAGCGCGATTTGAATCCATCCTTGCAACATGGTTCGATCAACTCCGAAAAAGACCAGTGGTCATTGAGCTTGTGGAAATGTGGCCGATCATGGACGGTGAGCTTGTCGAATCCGTCGATGATCGACCTGAAAAATCACGGGTTCGCTGTCTCGAAACCACTTGAGAAAACCAAGTTTGTCTAATCATTAGCGATCATTAACAAGTGGATGATCGAGGGATTATTATCGCCTCTGCTGGGATGATTATAGCGATTTCTTGCGCTTTGACAATCTATATTTTTTCTGTTCTTTATCCTGTCAGCTTTTACGCACTTATGCAGAAATACGGACAATCAGCCATTATCGGTGACTCTTGGGCTTTTAGGTCAGCAGTGGCTGAACAAACAGGAATAATTATCCAAACGCCATCGCAATTTATGCCTTTATTTAGAAAACGGGTTTCTTGAAGAAACCCGTTTTCTGTATATGGTAGTCTTGAAAAATTCGGGATTGTTCGCACAAAATAATTGGAACAATGGTCTCAATAATTTTCTCTATTAAGTGAACCAAACAGAGGAAAAATGTTCAGAACTAAGCTGTTAATAATTTAAATCGGCGGGCAGCTTACTAAACGTTTTTTCTCCCCCGATGGCTTTTTTGAGTCAGTCCCGATGAAAAAATTTTCACCCCCACAGATGAAAGAGGTTTCTTTCCCTACACCCCACACCCCACACCCCACACCCTACACCCTCTTTCCAGTCAGAGGGGGTAAGGATTGATGATATTCAATCCCCCCGGCTACGATCGAATTATCTTAATCTGTAAGGGGAAGTTGCCAAAAAGGAGACAATTGTGCGACGGGGAAGACATAAAATTTTTATCGGTATGGCCCCGGGGGTCGGGAAAACTTACAAGATGCTCGAGGAGGGGCATAGCCTCAGAAAGCAGGGAACCGACGTGGTGATTGGACTGCTTGAAACCCACGGACGGAAAGAGACCGCCGAAAAAGCCGAGGGATTGGAAATCCTACCGAGAAAAATCCTAGAAAAAGAGGGATTCACTCTCTCGGAAATGGATACGGAAGCGATTATCGCCCGCTCACCGCAGCTGTGTCTCATCGATGAATTGGCCCACACCAATGCACCCGGTTCGGAGCGAGAGAAACGTTTTCAGGACGTGGAGATAATTTTATCCCGGGGAATCGATGTTTACTCGACCGTGAATATCCAGCATATCGAGAGTTTAAACGATCTGGTTGCCCGAATCACTGGGGTGGTGGTGCGAGAGCGAATACCCGATCGAATTTTGGAGGAAGCTGATGAAGTGATTGTGGTAGATGTTACCGCCGAAACCCTAGAGGAAAGATTATTAGCGGGAAAAATCTACGCTCCCGAAAAGATCGAACAATCTTTAAATAATTTCTTTCAACGGCGCAATTTAATCGCCCTCCGGGAACTCGCCCTGCGGGAAGTGGCCGATACAGTAGAAGAAGAAGCGAGTAATTCGACATTTATCGGTCAATCCTGTCCCATTCACGAACGAGTATTAGTCTGTATTTCCACCTATCCCAACTCTTTACGATTATTACGTCGGGGAGCGCGGATAGCGGGGTATATGAACGCGGAATTTTTCGTGATTTTCGTCGATAAACCCGATCGCTTTCTCACCAAAGAGGAGGCTTTACATATCGAAACCTGCGAACGTTTATGTCGGGAATTCGAGGGGAAATTCTTAAGGATTAAAAGCTATCAGGTGGCCGCAGCGATCGCGGAAGTGGCCGAACGGGAACGGATCACCCAGATTGTGATCGGGGAGAGCCTTCAATCGCGCTGGAAGCATTTAATCAAAGGTTCTTTCACCCAAAAACTCATGCGCCTGATCTGGCAGAAAAATATCGATCTTCACATCATCGCCACCGATCCAAAAGTATCAATTAAAGACGCGCAAGCCAAGGGGATGAAAAGGTGACTACCGCTCCGCTATTTACCAACGAAGTGCTGGTGAAAGAATTTTCCTTTTACCAGCAACAGGTTTCAAGATTTTCAGTTCAACTGTTATTTAAATAAGTTTTAGGGGTATCATAAGACAAGAAGCTAATCAATAAGGTGGATATTTACCATGGCTAATTGTCCTAACTGTGGTTCTAATCATATTCAGTTACAACGAGAAACCAATGTTAATTGGGGAAGGGCGGCAGCAGGTTGGGCTTTATTTGGTGTGGTTGGTGGTGCGGTGGGTGCTGTCACTGGAGAAGATAGAAATGTTAACGCCTGTCTTGATTGTGGAACTACTTGGAGAGCGGCAGACTTATATAAAACTCTTGAAATTATCAAGCATTTAACTCAGGAAATACTTGATTTATCTTTAGCAAGAGATAGATTATATCTCAATGATTTTATGGTTGAAATTGGACCCTATCTTGATTCCATTTCAAAAGCAGAAGAAGAAGGGAACAAGATGATTAAAGAAGCAGAATCTAAAAAGGGTCAGGCAGCAGCATCAGGATGTGGCACTGGCTGTCTTATGTCTATATTTGTCGCTTGTGGTGGCGGTTTGGCGGTAACTGTCCCGATGAGTTTAATAGTTTTTACTGGAATTTTCATCTCGTTTTTATGTTTTTTAATTGGGGCTTCAATAGATGCAGCTAATAGTAAAGTTACCGAAGAAGAAATACAGGGCGCTATAAAAAAAGCAGAAAAAATCAAACAAGAAGCAGACATAGATTTTAACTACAGGATCAAGGATTTTATTGCTAGACATTCTATTAATTAAGAGCTTATTTATCAAGAAAATATTAAGTTAGACAATCCCTTATTTTTAGAGGAATAATCAAGAGAAAACTTTTCTTTTCTAGAATTGCCAATCGTAACCGGCGATCGAGCGAAAATAAACTGGTAAAATCTGAATAGAACTCGTGGCTTTTGCGATCGCTAATACCGCATCTACGGCAGTTATCTTAATGGTGAGGTACAAAGCTTTCGTTTTGGGGAGTGAGTCGTCAGTATTCGGGAGACAGGTTTTAGGTTTTGGGGGTTGGGGTTTTGGGGTTTTGGTATCTTAGTTCAATTTCCCCAGTTCCCCTCTCAAATCAGCAACGCCCTCTGGGATGATATTCTAGGAGTTAATCTTTAATGCAAATCCGTTGTCACTTAAGGGAGTTAACTCATGCAGGTAAATAATCTCGGCTTTATCGCTAGTATCCTATTCGTCCTAGTCCCCACCGTTTTCCTCTTGATTCTGTTTATCCAAACCAGAGAGGAAACCGAGGGTTAAATTAGGCCCGGAGAGACCAGTTATTTGGTCTCTCCTTAATTTTTTGGTGGCTCTAGGTAGTGTACTCGGCATTAATTTTGACGTAATCGTAACTAAGATCGCAACCCCAGGCCGTACCTGTTCCCGAACCGTTACCGATACAGATAGACATTAAAACGGTATCTTCTCGTAAATAAGCCCCGCTTGCTGCCGCTTTCAGGTAATTACTGGCACTAGCTCGATCGAACGCCAGAGGTTGACCATTTTCCATCATCACGAAGTCGCCTAACTTGATTTGCAGGTCTTCTTGATGGAAGACAACCCCGGCCCGGCCTGCCGCCGCCGCAATTCGTCCCCAGTTGGGATCTCGACCGAAAACCGCCGATTTTACTAAGGAAGAACCGGCAATGGTGCGAGCAATCTGACGAGCGGACTGATCATCGGCCGCCCCCGAAACCCGCACTTCTATTAAACAGGTGGCTCCTTCCCCATCCCGGGCGATCGCTTTAGCCAAGTATTGACAAACTTCCGTTAACATGGCCTCTAACTTTTGGGCATCCCGGCCCATTTCTGTGATCGCCGTGGTGCGCGATTGACCGTTAGCCAAGGCGATCAGACTGTCATTGGTACTGGTGTCCCCATCCACCGTAATCTGATTAAAACTTTTATTAGCCGCCCGACTTAACATATTTTGCCAGAGAACCGTCGATACTGCGGCATCACAGGTAATAAAGGAGAGCATCGTCGCCATATTCGGGTGAATCATCCCCGATCCCTTGGCAATTCCCCCAATTGTGACCGGACGACCATCGATAGTGGTTTGCAAGGCGATCGATTTGGGGACTAGATCCGTGGTCATAATCGCCCGGGCCGTGCTTTCGCCGCCATTTTCCGACAATAAACCCGCTAAGGTCGGTAAAGCGGCGGTTAACGCATCCATGCGAATCCGTTGCCCGATCACTCCCGTAGAAGCCAGCAAAATTGCATCGGCGGGAATCCCTAAAACTTGGCTCAAGGCGGCGGCACTATCGAGGGCATCTTGCCATCCGGCTTCCCCCGTGGCGGCGTTTGCTTGGCCGGCATTACACAAAATCGCCCTGGCGCTGGCTTTAGTTTGTAGGCGTTGACGGCAATAATCGACGCAAGCGGCCCGCACTTGACTGGTGGTAAAGACTCCTGCGGCGATCGCTTCTGTTTCCGAGACAATTAGGGCTAAATCGGGCAAACCGGACGGTTTTAGCCCCGCGGCCATCCCTGCGGATTTAAATCCTTTTGGGGCCGTGATCCCCCCCTCTATTTCCTGCCAATCGGCCATTTTCTCCCGTCTCCTACTCAAATTCGACACTCGATTATAGCAAGTAAAAAGCCAAAAATTAGCAAAGGGTTTGACCGTTTCGGGTTGGGAAGTGGGGAAAAAAGGCCGACGGCTGATAATTCCTGGCTGCAAATTAGCCTAAAATACGATTAATTGGCCAGAATTTTGGAGAGATAGTTTATGGAACGCGGGTTATTGTGGACACCTTTATTAATTCTATTTATTTGGTTGGCTTGGAGTGGTTGGAATGAATACCAAAAAGTGGAAATCTATCGACAATGGGCGGAAAACTTCGATCGAGCTAAGTATGATATATATTCTGTCTTAGGTCAAAAAGATAAAATTATCACTTGGGGAAAGCCAACTCGTAAGGGAGTGATTAATTTACAAACTTTTTCCCTAGAGGAGGTAAAAGAAATCCGTCTGTTAGTTAATAATCAAGTGGTGGATTTAGATGCTCTTCCCCCGCAGGGTTCTCCTTTTCTAGAATTTATCTTTAAGGAGCGATCACCTGAAAAAATTCCCTTTACTGAAGTTGAATTGGCTAGTCGGTGGGCGAAATTTTTACAACAACAAATCTTAATTTGATTGCGATAATTTCTACCGCAATCTCCCTGATCGCAGGATACCGACAACTAACCATAAACCGATTAAACTAGCTGTAGCAAATAATACGGTACTAATAATAGTTAATTGCCGAGATTGGGCACTGGCTGTGACAATGGCAGCCCCGATAATTAAGGAACCAATAATCACACTAAAAGCTAGTCGATTGGCGGAATTATCTAAACTGCGACGGAGATTATCTAAGTCGCGAATTTTCAGATTAACATTTAAAGTTTCGGAGGTTAAACCATCTAGTAAAACTTCAATTTGACGGGGATATTTCAGGGAAAAAGATTTCAAGTCTAAAACTGTTCTTAGGGCAGTTTGTAGGGGAGTGCTACCGATTAACTGTTGTTCAAGAATATTAGTTAATAGCGGTTTGACTTCTTCTAGGATATTAATATCAGGATTAAATTTTCGGGCAGTTCCTTCTAGATTAGCGAGACTTTTGGCAAATAAACCTAAATTACCCGGAAGTTTAATTCTATTGCGACGGGCAATTTGCAAAAGTTCATAAACCACCTGACTAAAGTTAATTTGATTTAAATTGAGGTTATAATATTTTCGCAGCATCCGCTCATAATCCACCTCTAATTGTACTAAGGTAATCGGGACTACTGACTCGGATAATTTAATAGTTAGTTGACTGCATCTTTTCGCATCTAAGTCAACAATTGCCAATAACAATTCTGTTAAGATTTGTTGAGTTTGTGGGTCTAATCTGCCCACCATACCACAGTCAATTAAAGCTACTCTACCATCGTCAAGATAGAAAATATTACCCGGGTGAGGATCGGCATGAAAGAAGCCATCAATATAAATTTGTTGAAAAAATGACCGAAACAAAATCCTAGTTATTTCGCTTTTTCTTTGGGAAATTGTTTGCTCGGTTTCTGGTCTAGAAACATCGGCATCTAAAATTTGTTTTCCTTCTAACCATTCTAACACTAATAGCTTGGAATTAGTTAAGTCCCAATAAATTTTAGGAATAACTAACTGTTTGGGTTCTGACCACCGACTCTGGGTTAAATTATAGCGTAATTGGTCAGTATAATGACCTTCTTGGGTGAAATCTAATTCCGCATTGACTGCTTTAATAAACTCCTCTGCTAAGTTAACAACGTCATAACTTTGACCAAATTCTGTGAGGGCAACTAAATCAGCAATTACCTTAATTAAGGCACTATCTTGGGCGACAATTTTTTCGATCCCCGGACGCAAGACTTTAATCGCTACTTCCTCCCCAGATAATAAAGTTGCCCGATGAATTTGCCCGATCGATCCTGCGGCGATCGGTTGGGGATTAATATACTTAAATACCTGTTTAATCGGTTTTGCTAACTGTTCGGTGATGACTATTTCTATATCCGTCCAAGCAACGGGAGGAACTTGCGCTTGTAGAGCAGTTAAAGCCTCGATATAATTAGCAGGTAGCAGATCGGGACGGGTACTAAGTAACTGTCCCAATTTGACATAAAAAGGCCCCAATTCCACGAGAATTTTTTTGAGAACTTCTGGGGTGGGAATCTGGGGATTTTCTGTTTTTCCTAGGGTTAAAACCCCGCGCATATAGTCCCAACCGTTGCCGAGAACTATCTCAAGGATTTCTTTTTGTCTTTGACTGGTTTGGGGGAGTGAGAACACGGTATTATCAGTTATCAGTTATCAGTTATCAGTTATCAGTGATCAGTTATCAGTTATCAGTTATTAGTTATTAGTTATCAGTGGGGAAGTTAGGTACTTATCGATGGCTGCATCCCACATTTGCAGAAATACCGATAATCAGCAATTATCAGTGACTCTTAAATTATTACAGATATATCAGCAGCTGCGTGTAAGCATCCCACAAAAAAACTAATGCGCAGGGGGTTCGGGGGAGGCGCTTCGTCCCCCGACGGGGGGTTTGGGGGGTAGAACCCCCCAAAAGCTTGGATTGAGCGATAAAACCGAAAGTAACGCCCGATTTTAGTAGAGAGTTTCCCTTAAAAAATCCCAACTTAGTAGATTTACAAAAATGAGATGTACCCCTTTCAGTTATCAGTTATCAGTTATCAGTTATCAGTTATCAGTTATTAGTTATTAGTTATCAGTGGGGAAGTTAGGTACTTATCGATGGCTGCATCCCACATTTGCAGAAATACCGATAATCAGCAATTATCAGTGACTCTTAAATTATTACAGATATATCAGCAGCTGCGTGTAAGCATCCCACAAAAAAACTAATGCGCAGGGGGTTCGGGGGAGGCGCTTCGTCCCCCGACGGGGGGTTTGGGGGGTAGAACCCCCCAAAAGCTTGGATTGAGCGATAAAACCGAAAGTAACGCCCGATTTTAGTAGAGAGTTTCCCTTAAAAAATCCCAACTTAGTAGATTTACAAAAATGAGATGTACCCCTTTCAGTTATCAGTTATCAGTTATCAGTTATCAGTTATTAGTTATTAGTTATTAGTTATCAGTGGGGAAGTTAGGTACTTATCGATGGCTGCATCCCACATTTGCAGAAATACCGATAATCAGCAATTATCAGTGACTCTTAAATTATTACAGATATATCAGCAGCTGCGTGTAAGCATCCCACAAAAAAACTAATGCGCAGGGGGTTCGGGGGAGGCGCTTCGTCCCCCGACGGGGGGTTTGGGGGGTAGAACCCCCCAAAAGCTTGGATTGAGCGATAAAACCGAAAGTAACGCCCGATTTTAGTAGAGAGTTTCCCTTAAAAAATCCCAACTTAGTAGATTTACAAAAATGAGATGTACCCCTTTCAGTTATCAGTTATCAGTTATCAGTTATCAGTTATTAGTTATTAGTTATTAGTTATCAGTGGGGAAGTTAGGTACTTATCGATGGCTGCATCCCACATTTGCAGAAATACCGATAATCAGCAATTATCAGTGACTCTTAAATTATTACAGATATATCAGCAGCTGCGTGTAAGCATCCCACAAAAAAACTAATGCGCAGGGGGTTCGGGGGAGGCGCTTCGTCCCCCGACGGGGGGTTTGGGGGGTAGAACCCCCCAAAAGCTTGGATTGAGCGATAAAACCGAAAGTAACGCCCGATTTTAGTAGAGAGTTTCCCTTAAAAAATCCCAACTTAGTAGATTTACAAAAATGAGATGTACCCCTTTCAGTTATCAGTTATCAGTTATCAGTTATCAGTTATCAGTGGGGAAGTTATCAGTGATCAGATTTGAGTTTTAAGTTAGCAGTATTAAATAGAGGTTTCCTACTGTCTTTTCACTGATTACTGTTTACTGATCACTGATTACTGAAAAAGCTGGTAACTAATATCAATCCTATAACAATTTCTCTAATTTGGGAGCGGTTTGTAATTGCTTGAGAACTTGTTTAATATCTTGGGTACGATCTTTGTGGACAACGAGAGTTGCTTTACCGTCGCGAACAATTACCAGATCTTTTAAACCAATAGTAACGATCACTTCCTCCTCATCACTAGCATAGATAATAGAGCCTTCCGTATCCAAACCGACATGATTGGCCAGTTCAATATTTTTGCCCTTTGCTTCTAGTAATCTTTCCAGAGAATTCCAATCTCCCAGATCATCCCAACCAAAATTAGCGGGTAAAACGTAAGCGAGTTGGGTTTTTTCCATCAAAGCATAATCGATACTTTTTTTCTCTAAATCCTCATAGGCAGCGATGCCCCGATCGATCAGAGGCTGTAAAATATTATTAGCGTGGGTTTTTAGCTCCTCTAAAACCACTTGTCCCTGAAAGATAAACATTCCGCTATTCCAGCTAAAAAGTCCCGTTTCTAGGAAATTTTCGGCCGTGGTGCGATCGGGTTTTTCCGTAAAACGACTCACTTTATAGACGGGTAAACCATTAAATTCGCCCTGATTTTCTCCCTGTTCGATATAACCGTAACCGGTGGAGGGATAATCGGGTTTAATCCCTAAAGTAACGATCGCTTTTTGGCTGACGGCCACTTCTACGGCCGCTTTTAAAGTGTTAATATAAGCCTCTTGATTACCAATATAATGATCGGCAGGAAAAAAACCGATCGCCACTTCCTTACCATAACGTTTTATCACTTCTAAGGTGGCCCAAGTCACAGCCGGGGCCGTATCCTTGCCCACCGGTTCCACTAATAGGTTACTCTCCGGTAAATCGGGCAGTTGTTCGCGGACACCATCAGCGATCGCACTAGCGGTAATTACCCAGAGATTTTCCCAACCTGCCCCTAAAGATAATAGACGATCGGCTGTTGCTTGTAAAAGACTGCGACCACTACCATCAAGACAGAGAAACTGTTTCGGACGCGCTAGACGACTGAGAGGCCAAAAACGTTCCCCTTTACCACCGGCGAGAATGACTGGAACAAGCGACTGATTCATAAAAATTGACACTTATCGGTTAAGTTGAACCGATTGTATCAGACGGCAGCGATCGGTGAGCATTTTCCTGACTCAAAGCTAAAAAGCGGGCAAATAACCCGCTTTTTAGCAAAAATAACCGAAATATTGCGATTAGAAATTCATTTCGGCCGCTTGTACTGTTTCCACTTGTTTTTTCTTAATAAC
Organism: Microcystis aeruginosa NIES-2549; assembly: GCF_000981785.2. Taxonomy (NCBI): domain Bacteria; kingdom Bacillati; phylum Cyanobacteriota; class Cyanophyceae; order Chroococcales; family Microcystaceae; genus Microcystis; species Microcystis aeruginosa. Next base: position 3,875,108 of record NZ_CP011304.1, read on the forward strand.
TAAGAGGATTTGGCAGAGCATAATACCACCGAGGAATAAAACCAATCCTTTGATCCGGCCGGGATTTTGTAGGACAACTTCCGTCTCTTTTTGACCAAAACCGCCGACATTGGGGTTACTGGTTAAAAATTGTCCCACTTCGATGGCCTGACCTTCCGAGACGATTAACTCAGGACCTGCGGGAATATTTTCCACCACGGGGCCAGCTTCAGAAGTGATGGTGACTTCATAACCACCGGCTTCGGTTTTGCTGATCTGGCTAATTGTACCTGCGGTAGAAGCTTTGAAAGCGTTATTATTGCTCGGTTCACCGGTGGGGTACACTTGACCGCGACCGCGATTGGCCCCTAAATGCACAGCATATTTACCGAAGTGAATAGCTTTATTTTGGCTAGGATCGGGGGCCAGGACGGGGAAAACGATTTCTTTGTATTGATCCCCGGGTAAGGGGCCGACGATAACCACGTTATCTTGACCTTCTTTGTAGGATTGGAAATAGACTCCACCGAGTTTTTCCTGCATTTCTTCGGGAATGCGATCGGGTGGCGCGATTTTAAAACCATCCGGTAGCATTAAGACTGCACCGACGTTTAAACCCCCCTTCGATCCGTCTCCTAACACCTGTTGACTGGCGGGATCGTAGGGGATTTTTACCACTGCTTCAAAGACGCTATCGGGTAATACCGAGTGGGGGATTTCAATTTCGGCGGGTTTTTGGGCTAAATGGCAGTTCGCGCAGACAATCCGACCGGTTGCTTCTCTGGGGGTTTCCGGGGCGGTTTGTTGCGCCCAAAAAGGATATGCTTGGGCAGATTGGGGGTTAATGACATCGCTGGTTAGGAGTAGGGAAACGGTAGCGATCGCCACGAGGACAGCTTTCACTAGGGCCTGTCTGTGGACTTGCGGGAAGCTTAAAAAGTTGAATGTTCTCATCTCTATCGGTTGAATAATTCCAAATCTCGTCACATTGAATAATCTAGGACCACCAGGGTTCTTCACCGGTGCGGAAGTCGGTTTCCGTCCAAGTGGAGAAGACGACTTTATCATTATCGGTGACGTTGGCATGGGCGAGGGCTAAGGATAGAGGCGCTGGACCGCGAACTACTTTTCCTTCGGCATTGTACTGGGAACCGTGGCAAGGACACATGAATTTTTCTTCGCTGGCATTCCAAGGCACCACACAACCTAAGTGGGTACAGACGGCGTTAATTCCGTAGTTGGCCAGGGTTTTGTCCTCTTGGACGACTAAATAGGTGGGGTCGCCTTTTAAGCCTTGGGCTAAGGTGCGATCGCCAGCGTTATGGCTGGTCAGAAATTGACTGACAATCACATCATTGCCTAGGGCATCTTTAGCGGTGACACCGCCCCCCGTACCACCGGCCGAGGGGGGAATAAAATACTTGACAATCGGATACAAAGCACCCGCCGCTACTCCGGTAATTGTACCAAAGGTCAACAGGTTCATAAATTGACGACGACCCAAATCGGGAACATCTGTACCGGAAACTTGACTCATTGCTCCTTATCTCCAAATGTAAATTTTTGTAAACTAATTCTCATCTAAGGGCGATTTTGTGCATCTCGATCAAGACGAAAACCCAGAGCTTAAAGAAGGTTTACAAGGGCTGTATTAGATTATTACAGATATTGAGTCACGGACAATTGCCACAGCAAAGCTGCGTCAAATGCGATCGCTGTTTTCTCGCTTTTGCCGAGATGAGAAACCGCAAACATCGAAAGAATCTTAAAAAATTTGATCCAATGGAAAAGTTAAGTCTCCATATACCTTTAACGTGGATACAGGGAAATATTGAGGGAGCAAGAGAATTATGGATAGAGACGGTTTATCATAGTGGCAAAAAAGCAATTCCTTTACCTTCTCAAAGTTGACATCCTCACCGCCGTAAACGGACGGTGATTCCTTACCACGCCGCCTTTTTAGAATGGTCGCTGAATGGGGATAACTTTCCCCGATCTGCAAGCCGGAGGAGACAAAACTGGTTTATGCTAGAAAGGGTTACTCTTAACGTAACTTTACAAAGTCATCGATCGCCCACATTTATGGATTGCATCATCAATCGTCGAGCGCGGTTTTCAGCCAGCCATCGCTATTATCTACCAGAATGGGACGAAGCCGAAAATCAAAGACTTTTTGGTCTTGGTAGCCGTTTTCCCGGTCATGGTCACAATTACGAATTATACGTCTCCCTATACAAAGAACTCAATCTTTATGGCATGGTGGAGAATCTCTCCACCGTTAAACAGGTAATTAAACAAGAGGTAACCAGTCAATTAGACTACTCCTATCTCAATCAAGTCTGGCCGGAATTTCAGCAAACCCTACCCACCACAGAAAATATCGCTAGAGTTATCTGGCAAAGATTAGCACCCTATTTACCATTGGTCAAAATTCAACTATTTGAACACCCCGAATTGTGGGCAGAATATCAAGGAAAAGATATGGAAGCAACTTTAACCATCAAAACCCATTTTAGCGCCGCCCATCGTTTGGCTTTACCGCAATTAACCCTCGAACAAAACTCGGAAATCTACGGCAAATGCGCCAGGGTAAACGGTCATGGCCATAATTATCACCTAGAAGTATCCGTGGCGGGAGAAATCGATCCCCGCACCGGTATGATTGTAGATCTAGGGGATTTACAAAAAGCGATCGATGAATTGGTAGTGGAACCCTTCGATCATGCTTTTTTAAATAAGGATATTCCCTACTTTGCCGAAGTGGTTCCCACCGCCGAAAATATTGCCTTATATATCGCTCAACTATTGGAGGAACGGATCCGCCAATTAGGAGCCGAATTAGATAAAGTTAAACTGATTGAAAGTCCCAATAATTCTGCGGAAATCCACTGTCGTGGTTCGGTTCAAGCTCCCCGACAACTTCTAGAAAAAACCCTGACAGCCGTTTAATTGCCTGTTGGTGAAGGTGATTAGGGTGAGCATGGCTCACCCTGATAGATTTAATTAAACCCTAGTTAAACACTTCTCGCCATCCTCGCTTTCCTTTGCTTTGGCGTAAGGGAGAAGCTAAATCGACAATTTTCTCAAGCAGTTTCGGGGCCAATTTTTGGCACCAAAGAGCTAGATGACTTTGCCAACCGACGACAATTTCCGTTTTTTCCCTATTTAAGCCGGTAATTAGAGTTTGGGCGACTTCTTCGGCGCTCATTGGTTTTAACCATCGAAATAACTGCAATTCTCGCACCATATCCGTATCGGTTAAAGAGGGTAAGAGGGTGACAACTTTGATGTTATGTTCCCGTAATTCCGACCTGAGAGCTTGACTAAAACCCAAAATGGCAAATTTGGTGGCCGAGTAGGTAGAGAAGCTAGGAGCGGCAATTTTACCCATCATGCTGGAAACATTGACAATGGTTCCCTGTCCCCGAATTGCCATCCGGCGGGCAATTAAGCGAGTAACCGTGTACATGGCCATCAGATTTAAAGATATTTCTGCTTGCACTTGCGAAAATTGCGAGCGTAGAAAGGGGGTTTGATGGGCAATACCGGCACAGTTAACGAGGATATCGATGCCGAGGCATTCTTGCCAAACACGGATAATTGAAGCACTAACAAGGTCATTTTCGGTTAAATCTAGGGCTAAAGGTGTGGCAATGACCCCTAGTGACTCAATTTCTTTCGCTAGTTTTTCTAATCGCTCTTGATCTCTGGCGACAATCACAATTCTGCTTAAACCTTGTCGGGCTAATTCTAAGGCGATCGCTCGTCCAATGCCCCGGGATGCCCCCGTGACTAGGGCTGTTTTTCCCTGTAATTTCATGATCAAACTCCTGTTTTAAGCAACAGTACAGAAATTTATTGGTTTTGCTTCTAAAATCTTTGATTTGTGCATCTATACCCTACATAAGTAGTGAAGCAATCGAGGGATAGATGGATAGGTTAGGGTGCATGGGATTTTTCCTCCTTCAAAGCGCACTCTTGAACCCACGGTAACAGTTGTCTTTACAAACAGCAATCTTTTTTAACACTTTTCTGGAAAATCACTCGATCGGATGAACGCTCAGGGTGATCCTCAATCCTATGGAAGGGGAGAGGGGAGAGGGGAGAGGTAGGGTTGATTCATGAATCAACCCTACTATGAATCAACCCTAGGGCAGAGGGGCAGCAGAAAAAAAAATTGTGGTCCCCCTATCGTTCATCTCAATTTAGGTGTTCAATCTCGGTAATAATCGGTAAAATCACCGTGATCTTTGTGCCTTTTCTTTCCTCACTTTCCAGGTGAATTTGTCCTTTGTGCGCTTCCACACAGCGTCCGACAATGGCTAATCCTAATCCCGTTCCTTGAATATTATCGACATTACTACCGCGATAAAAAGGTTTAAATAAATTTTCTTTATCTTTGCTGGGAATACCAATTCCTCGATCGATAATTTTAAAGACTACCTGCTCGGATTCGACAATAATCTTAAATTCTATGGGGTTGCCTTAGGGTGAATATTTTAGAGCATTTCCTAGTAAATTTGTCAAGATATGTTTAATTAAATTAATATCCCAAAGTCCTTTTTCTAAGCTGCCCTCAACTTGGAAAATAATTGCTGATTGCGGCTCCAGCTTAACAATAAAATATTCTACCAATTTTTGACAATAATCGAGCAAATCCACCAGATCAAATTGACAGTATAATCTACCAGAATCGGCCTAGCCAATTAATAACACTTCTGTGAGCAATTGATCCAGGTCTTTAATGGCCGATCGAATCATGCGAAAATAGCTAGGGTTTGCTGAATAACTGTGAAATACTTATGATATAAGGATTACAGCCAGATTAAATTCCCAAAAAGTCAAGAAAAAGGGACAGAAAACGGCTAAAATTGCTAAAATACCCTTGCACTTATCCGACAAGAACAGATGTACCGAAAAACGAACGAGTCTTCAATAGCCCCAGAAAACTTTGAGTTGCCTTTTGAGGGAAAATTATCAGCAGATAATCGCTGGATAATAATGGCAGAGTTAATTCCCTGGGAAGAATTTGAAGAAGAATATGCCCAAAATTTTGACGAAGAAATGGGTGCGCCAGCCAAACCATTTAGGATGGCATTAGGAGCATTAATTATTAAGGAAAAATTAAAAACAAGCGACAGGGAAACCATAGAGCAAATCAAGGAAAACCCCTATTTACAGTATTTTCTAGGGATGTCAGCCTATAGTAATGAAGCTCTATTTGATGCGACAATGTTCGTTAATTTTCGTAAAAGAATCAGTAAGAATTTAATCAATAAAATTAATAAAAGAATGGTGATGAGAGAGAGAAAAAAGAAGGAAATTGAAAAAAAAGTCAAAGAAAAGAAGAAGAAAAAGAGAGTCAAATAAAAAATAAAGGAAAATTAATATTAGATGCAAGTTGCGCAGCTGCTGATCTAAGTTATCCCCAGGATTTAGGGATATTAAATCAAGCAAGAAAGAAAACAGAAAACATTCTAGATTGTCTCTATCAAAATTTGATAATCAAGCTGAAGAAAAATCCAAGAACTTATAGAAAAAGAGCGAGAAAAGATTATTTAAAAGTAGCCAAAAAACGTCGTTGTTCTCAAAAAGAAAGACGAGAAGCTATCAAGAAGCAACTGCAATATATCAAAAGAAATCTATCTCAAATAGAGAAATTAATCGAGGGGGGATCAGAGTTAAGTAGTCTCAGCAAAAGAAACTACAAAATGTTGTTAGTGGTGACAGAAGTTTATCGTCAACAATTGTGGATGTGGGAAAATAAATCATCGAGAATTGATGATAGAATTGTGAGTATAACCCAACCACACATCCGCCCTATCGTTAGAGGAAAAGCCGGAAAACCAGTTGAATTTGGAGCAAAAATCTCAGTAAGCTGTTTTGAGATTTATGTATTTTTAGACCATTTAAGTTGGGATAATTTTAATGAATCTTGGGACTTACAAGCGCAAGTAGAAGAGTATAAAGAATTCACAGTATATTATCCAGAATCAGTTCATGTTGATAAAATTTATCGAACTAGAAAAAATTTAGCTTGGTGTAAAGAAAGAGGAATTAGAATCAGTGGAGTTCCTCTAGGAAGACCACCTAAAAATATTAGTAAAGAAACTAAAAAACAAGCTCTTGAGGATGAAGGAATTCGGAATGCAATTGAAGGTAAATTTGGTCAAGCAAAAAGAAGATATAGTCTTGATTGTATCATGACAAAACTTGATAAAACTTCAGAAACTTCCATTGCCATTGCTTTTTTAGTCATCAATCTTTCTAACCTGCTTAGACAGGTTAACTGTCTTTTTTTGTCCCTATTTCTTTATACATCTAAATTTAGCTTTATTCATCCCTCTTTGATTAGAAAAGATGATAAAAAAGCTGATTATCAACAGAAAAACTTATCTTAAATTCGGGCTGATTTTTGAGAGTTTTTGTTTTTTACTTTTTGCCGCAAACCCTATGTAAATGGCATGGGATTTCGAGGCATTGAGAGAGTGACAGGAGTCTCACGAACAACCATTATGGATTGGGTCAAACAAGTGGGAAAACTGCTGCCTGATTCCTATAATTCAGAAACGATTCCAGAAGTGGGAGAACTAGATGAATTAGAGACCTTTGTTGGTAAAAAAAAGAACAAAATCTGTATAGGGACGGCTGTTGACCACTTTCGAGATGGAATTCTTGGATGGGTAATTGGTGGTCTCGCAAGGCGAGTGCCTTCGGCAACATAGTGCAGACACATTTCAACGTTTATGGCAAGCTATCTCATTTTGGCAATGTTATTTTTGGGTAAGTGATGGAAATCCATTGTATCGAATATTTATCCCTGACGGGGATCAGATTGTTAGCAAAACTTATAGGACAAGGGTAGAGGGAGAAAATACAAGATTACGTCATTACTTAGCGCGTCTTCATCGTAAGACTTTCTGCTATTGAAAATGTGTCAAAATGTTAGAAAATTCCCTACCGCTTCTAATTCATTACCTTAAGTTTAAGGATGTTCCAGTTCCCTACACTTTTGCTTGATTCATCTTTACATCTGACAACGCCCAATTTTTAACCGATGTTACTCGCTGGTATTGGCGTAATGTGTGAGGGGTTGAAACCTAAACTCATCTAGAAACAGACCCGTTCCTTTTTTTGATTGTTCGGCCAAGTTTCACAGAGACGAAATTTCGCCTCTGTTAGCCAGACCGATAGCCGATGGAATTCCTAATAATTTTCTTGCGGATTTGTGGCAGCAGCATTTTCTTGGTAGGAAAGGCTGCTACCGAACTCGAATTCCTGTCCGTAGGCTTCCTCTCCGTGTTGAGGCACGTCTAACCCTTCTGCTTCCGTATTCGGTTTAACCCGCAGGTCCATAAATAAACCGAGAACTTTCAGGATAACAAAAGTACCGACAGCAGCAAAGATATAAGTAGCGGCAACGCCAACAAATTGCGTCCACAGTAACCCCGGATTCCCAAAAAATAAACCATCATTTCCGGCTGAATTAACCGCTTTTGTGGCAAAAAGCCCCGTAAGCAGCGCCCCTATGGTCCCGCCGACACCATGGACGGGATAGGTATCCAAAGAATCATCAAAGCGCAATTTTGCCCGCAGACTAACCGCAAAAAAACAACTAAGGGCAGTAATCGAACCGATGAGAATCGCCCCAATCGGCAGCACATAACCGGCAGCTGGAGTTATACCGACTAATCCCCCCAAAAATCCACTAGCAATACCGATCGCCGTCGGTTTACCGCGTAAAATCCATTCTATCAGCATCCATGTCAAACCACCGGCCGAAGCTGCGATACTGGTATTAACAAAAGCTGTCGTGGCTAGGGAACTAGAGGAAAGCGCACTACCCCCATTAAAACCAAACCAACCGAACCAGAGTAAACCGATACCCAGAAGAACAAACGGCACATTATGGGGTGCATAGGCTTGGACACCAAAACTACGCCGCGGACCGATCACCCAAGCGGCCACCAGTGCGGAAATCCCAGAACTAATGTGAACAACGGTTCCACCGGCGAAATCCAGCGCCCCAGTGGCTGCCAACCAACCCTTACCCCAAACCCAGTGAGCTAGGGGAGAATAGATAAAGGTGGACCAAAGCAGTAAAAACCAAAAATAGGCTTTAAAGTTGACCCGTTCCACGATCGCCCCCGAAATTAAAGCCGGGGTGATGATGGCGAACATCATCTGATAGACCATAAACACTTGATGGGGAACGGTGGGTGCATAACCGATATTGTCAGGTGCGGCCGCGGTGACACCGTTAAGAAAAATCCAATCTAGTCCCCCGATAAAAGCTTCAATTCCCTCGCCAAAACCACTTTTACCCGGGGTGACATCGAAAGCGAGACTATAACCCCAAAGCACCCAAGTTACACCGATGACGCCCATGGCCACCAAACTCATCATCATGGTGTTGAGGACGTTACGCGAACGCACTAAACCCCCATAAAAAAAAGCCAGTCCGGGGGTCATTAATAAAACTAAAGCCGACGAGATCAGCATCCAAGCGGTATCTCCAGCACTAATCGGATTGGGGGGAGCGGCGGCGATGGTTTCCGCAAAAACTGGGGCAACTCCGCAATTGAATCCCAGTCCCAGCAAAAGTATGGTTATTCCTACGATCTTTTTCATTGACGGTTGGTGCCTAGTAGCAAGATTAATTTTTTCTGTCCGGAAAGAGACAAAAAACCGAAAGAGAAAAGGTTTAGAAGCCAATTATAGCCACCGATCGCATCGGGGCGAGGTCTTCTTCCTTTTCTCTTTAACTTTTTTCGGGGTAAATTAATCTATCTTTACAAGGTTTACCCTAACGACTGCTAGGCGTTTCCATGTCAACACTGGAAGCATAATGGCCACCAGCAACGATATCGGACTCCTTGACGAAACCGCTATAGGCTTCCATCCCGTGTTCGCCTATATCCAAACCTTCCATTTCTTCTTCGGGAGTAACACGAATACCGAGGGTAGCCTTGAGGATTGTCCAAACAATACCACTAACAATCACGGTAAATGCCCCTACTGCTACAATCCCGATAATTTGGTTAATAAACAGTTGGAATTGACCGGTGATTAAACCCGCATCTTTGTTGAAGATACCCACGGCTAAAGTTCCAAACACACCACAGACGAGGTGAACGGAAGTGGCACCCACGGGATCATCAATTTTCAGGTTATCGAAGAAAGCCACCGAGTAAACCACGACCACACCAGCAATTAAACCGATAATTAAGGCCGACCAATAGGATACACCATCACAACCGGCAGTAACGGCTACTAAACCGGCGAGAATACCGTTAATAATCATCGAAAGGTCGGGTTTACCATCTTTCGCCCAAGCGGTAAAGGTAGCGGCAATGCCACCCGCGGCCCCGGCGAGGTTAGTGGTGACAGCGATATAGGGTACAGTTTCATTAACTGCCAAAGTAGAACCGGGGTTAAAACCAAACCAGCCAATCCAGAGAATTAAACAACCCAAGGTCGCAATACTCATGTTATGGCCGGGTAAGGCACTGGTGCGACCGTTGATGTATTTACCCATTCTCGGGCCGAGAATTGCCGCCCCGGTTAAGGCAGACCAACCACCGACCGAGTGAACCACCGTCGAACCGGCGAAGTCCTTAAAACCAAGGTCGGCTAACCAACCGCCACCCCAAACCCAGTGACCGGTGATCGGGTACATGATACCAACGATAATTAAGCTAAAAACGAGGAAATCGACGAATTTAATCCGTTCTGCCACGGCCCCGGATACAATGGTTGCCGCCGTTCCCGCGAAAGCGACTTGGAACAGGAAGAACACCGAGGTGGGCAAAGAGGCAGGCATAACGTAGGTGGCGGGATCGCTACTGCTGAGGAACCAGCCTCCTGTACCGAAAAATTCGTTACTGACAGACCCAAACATCAGGGAGAAACCGATTGCCCAAAATGATATGGTGGAGAGGGCGAAAACGATCAGGTTTTTAGCCAGAACGTTAACGGCGTTTTTCTGGCGACAGAATCCCGTTTCTAGCATCGCAAACCCCGCATTCATAAAGATAACGAGGATGGAGGCAATTAAAACCCAGATTGTATTGAGGGCGTTTTGGACATCTTCGGGGGTTAGGGGTTTCGCATCTTGGGCCTGTACGGCTGTGTTCCAAACCACGAAAATAATCGCGGACAAAGGAACACAGGCTAACCAGACAGGGTTAATTTTCGGTAACAAACCGACAAGTTCCCCAGATTTTCGAGCAATTCGTTTCATCGTTAATTCGTTTACTTTGTTGAGTTAGTAGGTCGATTCATTACTTTTGAAAATAATCACCGAGCAATTATGTCCGTTCAACCGCTAAATCCTAGGAACAGAGGTCAATCATTTCAGAAGACCAAACACCTAGGGATTTATCTTGATGTGTGAGTAGTCAATGTTTTTTGATCTTTGTTTTTTTTTATTTGAGATTTCTGTATCCTCTGATACGTTTCACTTTAAAATAATAATAGTAGAGAAGTGATCAAGAATTTAGTTATCAGATGTGAGTTTTCAGTTCACTGATTACTGTTTACTGTTTACTGGACGGCTACGCCGTGCCTTTGGCAACACTGAAAAAAGCTTCCCACTGATTACTGTTTACTGTTTACTGATCACTGATCAAGTCTCCCCTCCTTTGGAGAAATCAACCATGGCCCAGGCAACGGAATTCGATCGCACAATGATGCAAAGATGTCTAACCCTTGCTAGGCAAGCCTTGGGGCGCACTTCTCCTAATCCTTTGGTGGGTTCTGTGATCGTTCAAGAGGGGACAATTATCGGCGAAGGTTTTCACCCGGGGGCCGGACAACCCCATGCGGAAGTTTTCGCCCTGAGACAGGCAGCAGAAAAAGCCCGTGGTGCCACTTTATACGTCAATCTTGAACCCTGTAACCACTATGGACGTACTCCCCCCTGTAGCGAGGCAATTGTGCAAGCAGGCATTAAAAAAGTGGTGGTGGGGATGATCGATCCTAATCCCTTGGTGGCGGGGAAAGGCATTCAAAGATTAGCATCGGCAGGGATCGAGACGCTGGTGGGGGTGGAGGAGTCCGAATGTCATCAACTCAATCAGGGTTTTATCCATCGCATCACCGCTAAAAAACCCTTCGGTATTCTCAAATATGCCATGACTCTCGATGGCAAAATTGCCGCTACTAGCGGTCATAGCACTTGGATTACTAGCCCCGCTTCTCGCCAAATCGTCCATCAATTGCGGTCGGCCTGTGATGCGATTATCGTCGGCGGTAGCACTGTCCGTCAAGATAATCCCCACCTCACCACTCACGGCCTCTCCGATCATAATCCCCTGCGCGTGGTCATGACTCGATCGCTTGATTTACCTCCCTCGGCCCATCTTTGGGATACCAGTCAATTTCCCACGCTTGTCTATACACAAATTGATTCTAATGTCAAGCTTAAGCAACAATTATTAACAAAAGGCGTGGAAGTGATCGAACTAACCGAGGTGACACCCACTTTAGTGATGGAAAATCTTTATCAAAGGGGATTTTGTCAGGTTTTGTGGGAGTGCGGTGGCGGTTTAAGTGCGGCAGCGATCGCTGAGGGCATGGTACAAAAAATTATCGCTTTTATCGCACCCAAAATCATCGGGGGAATCCAGGCACCCACTGCCGTGGGTGATTTAGGATTCCAGTTAATGAGTCAAGCTTTACAGCTAGAAAATGTCACGGTTAATTATCTCAATCCCGATATTTTGATTGAGGGATATCTGCCAAGTGAAAAGTAGAGCTACTGCAATTCTGGCTCAATCAGCAAATCTCAACCAACCGCTTGTAAAAGTAAAAAAGTCATCGATAACCCCGATAATCTGGCACTTACCCCTAATTTTTGCGATCAAGTTCTAGAAATCGCCCTGCTGCCGTTAAATCCCTTTATCGGTACGGTTATCACCCTAAAAGAAGTTGGGCAATCGCTCTCTGATCAATAGTGCCATCTTCGAGCAAAATAAAAAAGTTAGAATAGTCAAGCCCTTACTGATTGAACGTATGACGGTACTCGAAAAAGGTAATATCACGATTCATACCGAGAATATCTTCCCTATTATCAAAAAATCTCTCTACACTGACCATGAAATTTTTCTGCGGGAATTGATATCCAATAGTGTTGATGCCATCTCGAAATTAAAAATGGCTTCTTTAGCAGGAGAAGCGAGAGCAGAAGTACCCGAACCAGAAATTAATCTCGCCATCGATAAAGAAAATCGTACCCTATCAATTACCGATAATGGCATCGGGATGACGGGGGAAGAAATCAAGAAATATATTAACCAAGTTGCCTTTTCCAGTGCGGAAGAATTTATCAATAAATATCAAAAATCAGCCAACGATTTAATCGGTCATTTTGGACTAGGCTTTTATTCGGCCTTTATGGTGGCTAAAAAGGTAGAAATTGATACTCTTTCCTATCAAGAAGGTGCTACCCCAGTCCATTGGTGCTGTGATGGTTCTCCGGAGTTTGAACTAACCGATTCTTCCCGCAGCCAAATCGGCACCACTATCACCCTAACTTTAATGGATGAGGAAGGGGAATATTTAGAACCTGCCCGCATTCGCCAGTTAGTCAAAACCTACTCAGATTTTATGCCCGTTCCCATTAAAATTGATGGGGAAGTGATTAATCAACAACGGGCTTTATGGAAAGAATCTCCTCAAAATCTGACGAAAGAAGACTACCTAGAATTCTATCGTTATCTCTATCCTTTCCAAGAAGAACCTTTACTCTGGGTACATCTGAATACCGATTATCCTTTCTTGCTCAATGGCATTCTTTATTTTCCCAAACTCAGACCGGATGTAGATGTCTCAAAAGGACAATTAAAGTTATTCTGTAATCAGGTTTTTGTCAGCGATCATTGCGAGGAAATTATTCCCGATTTTCTGATGCCCTTGCGAGGAGTTATCGACAGTCCAGATATTCCTTTGAATGTGTCTCGAAGTGCTTTAACCAAAGATCGCACCGTTCGCCGTATTGCCGATTTTATTGCCAAAAAAATTGCTGATCGCCTCAAATCTCTCTACAACGAAGACGCAAAAGAATATATTCGTTGTTGGGGAGATGTGGGGACTTTTATTAAATTTGGTTCCTTGAAAGAGGATAAATTTAAACAGCAGGTAGAAGATATTTTAATCTATCGCACTACCTACAAACCCCCAGAAACCCAGGTACAATTGGAAGCGCAAACCGCCGAAGGTGACGCATGGCAAGAAGCAACGGTGAAAACTCCCCTAGAAGCGATCGAACAGGAAGGTTATACTACTCTCAAAGCCTACCTAGAACGCCATAAAGAACGCCACGAAAATCGAGTTTTTTACTGTACCGATCCTCATAGTCAATCCACCTACGTTGAACTCTACAAAAATCAAGGCTTAGAAATACTTTTCTTTGATTCTTTCATCGATACTAATTACTTTATTCCTTTCCTAGAAAGAGAATACTCCGATGTGAAATTCACCCGGGTTGATTCTGAATTAGACTCGACGCTGCTCGAACAGGATCAAGCTAGTGAAATTATCGATCCCGCCAGTAATAAAACCCGGGCTGAATTGATCAAAGAAATCTTCGCCAAAGCCCTCGATAATTCCCGCATCAATATCAAAACTGAAGCCTTGAAATCCGATGATCCCCAAGCTACTCCCCCGGCAATTGTCTTACTTCCAGAAGCAATGCGACGCTTACAGGAAATGACGGCAATGATGCAACAAAAAGCCATGGCTTTCCCCGAAGAACATATTCTGATGATTAATACTAATCATCCCTTAATTCAACAGATTATCCAGATTAGTCAGGGAAGTATTGTTACCGGTAGCGGCGAATCTCCATCGGCGCAATTAGCGAAAATGCTCTGTCAGCACGTTTATGATTTAGCTTTAATCGCTCAAAAAGGATTTGATGCCGAGGGAATGCAAGCTTTTGTGGAACGTTCCAATCGCGTTCTGACTAAGCTAACCGAAAAGATTTAATCTATTGCCAAACTTTAGCTGTTTCGATATGCTGAGAGTGTGTTAGTTCACACTCTTTTTTTAACCTGATCAATATGATCTAGCGATAAGCTATCTTGCCGCCGTCAGCCTTGAATCAGTTAAGTAGTCGTGCAAAATTAATTTCCTAGTGAAGATAGGCAAGAGGCAAGAGGCAAGAGGCAAGAGGTGGTTAGATATGTGTAATTAATTTTGCTCAGGTACTTATCAGTTATCAGATGTAAGTTTTCAGTTCACTTATACTGTTTACTGTTTACTGATAACTGTTTACTGTTTACTGATAACTGAAAAATGCGCTTACCCACCCTCAAATATGAGCGAGGAACCTTAATTCTCCATCCACCACCAAAGGGGAAAAAATGGCTAGATTTTGCCACTTGGGATGATCGTATCGAAAGATTTCGCATTTTGGCCATTCATTATCGTCCTCTCGTGGAAACTCTACAGGAGGAGGGCATTAACTTCCAAGATGAAGCAAAAGCTTTCAACAATTTAGAATTAATTGCCAGTTTTGAACGGGAACCCTACCCCCACCAAACGGAAGCGTTAATCGCTTGGAAAAAATCCCAGAGAAGGGGTGTTATCGTCCTTCCCACCGCTGCTGGTAAAACCTATCTTGCCCAATTAGCTCTACAATCGACTCCCCGCAGCACCTTAATTATCGTGCCGACTATTGATTTAATGCACCAGTGGTATGCCCAGATGTTGGCGGCTTTTCCCGATGCCGAGGTGGGATTATTAGGGGGAGGTTCCAAGGATAATAGTGCTATTTTAATCGCCACCTATCAAAGTGCGGCAATTTATTCAGAAACTCTTGGCAATCGTTACGCTTTTTTGATTTTTGATGAATGTCATCATTTACCATCGGATTTCTTTCGGAAAATAGCGGAAGATTCGATCGCACCCTATCGTTTAGGCTTAACAGCAACACCGGATCGCGGTGATGGTAGTCATCAAGATTTAGATTATCTTATCGGTACAATTGTTTATCAAAAAAGTCCCCAAGACTTGTCAGGAAAAGCCCTAGCGGATCACGAAATAATTCAAATTAAAGTGAAACTATCTGCCAAAGAACAGGAAAAATATCAAGAAGCAATTAAAATTCGCAATGATTTTTTAAGAAAAAATAATCTCAGTTTGTCTGGTTTAGATGGTTGGCAAAATTTTGTCATGATTAGTGCCAGAAGTAGCGAAGGGCGCCGGGCGATGTTAGCGCACCGGGAGTCGAAGGAAATATCCTCCGGAACCCAGGGAAAATTGCGGGTTTTAGCCGAGTTAATCTGTGAACACCATCCGGAACCAATTTTGATTTTTACCAACGATAATGCCACAGTTTACCGCATTTCCGAGAGCTTTTTAATACCTGCCATAACCCATCAAACTCCCGTGAAAGAACGCCATGAAATCCTGACCCGTTTTCGTCAGGGAGAATACAAAATTCTGGTGACTTCCCATGTTCTCAATGAAGGGGTTGATGTGCCGGAAGCAGGCATCGCGATTATTTTATCGGGAACCGGTTCCACCCGGGAATATATTCAGCGTTTGGGACGGGTGTTAAGAAAAGGCCAACAAGAGGATAAACGGGCGATTTTGTATGAAGTGATAGCCGAAAATACCACGGAGGAAAAAACCTCCCAACGACGACGGGGAGAGCAGAAAAATAAAACTAGCTATAAAACCGCTAATCGACAATTGGAATTATTGCCTTCTCCTCCAAAAAAATCTTTTTCTTTCCCGAAAGCTGCCGAATCTTCTACCCCTTGGGTAAGTTCTCCAGAGTCAGAGGAAGAATAGAAAATTTCTCTGGGGGATTTTCCTCTATAATAAAGATAAAAAATCTGGATTGATACCCCTATGACCGAACTTGCCCAACAAAAATGTCAACCTTGTCAATCGGGTTCTTCTCCTATCACTGCCGAAGAAATTACCGCTTTACAGGCTAAAATTCCCGATTGGAATCTCTTAGAATACGAGGGTATTCCCCGTCTGCAAAAACTCTATAAATTTGCCAATTTTCAAGGGGCAATCGCCTTTACTAATGCCGTGGGAGAAGCGGCGGAAAAAGAAGGCCATCACCCCGCTTTATTGACAGAATGGGGCAAAGTTACCGTTTCTTGGTGGACCCATGACGTGGGCGGATTACATCAAAATGACTTTATCATGGCTGCCCGTACCGATGATATTTATCGTCAACAAAAGGCTTAATCGTAGGCACGAATCATCGCTTGGGTTCCCTGTTTAATTCCCTTGCCTTCGTCCAATTCCGCTACTACTTTAAATAGAGTTTCCGCTAAATCTGTCCCGGGCAGAATTTCCCCGGCTGTCTGGGCAGTTTCTTTGACTAATCGCAAATCTTTTAAAATATGTTCAATCATAAAAGCCGGCTGTAAATCTTGGGCGAGGATTTTTGGTCCCAAATTTTCCAAAGCCCAAGAACCCGCCGCCCCCGTTTTACAGACTTCTATGACTAAATTGGGGTCTAATCCTTGAATTTTTGCCATTTTTAGAGCCTCACATAGCGCCACCATGTGAACCGCCCCCAAGACTTGATTACAGAGTTTTACCGCTTGTCCGTTGCCGATTTCGCCACACCAGCGAATAGTTTTACCCATGGCTTGAAAACAGGGCAAACAAGTCTGAAAATCCGCTTCTTTCCCTCCCACCATAATAGTTAAAGTGCCGTTTTTCGCCCCAATATCGCCCCCAGAGACGGGAGCATCGAGAAAACGGAGATTATTTTCCTCTAGCTTTTTACCAATCATCCTAGCGGCTTGAGAGCCAATGGTACTCATATCCACCACCAGAGTTCCCACGACTGCCGATTCCATGACACCCCCAGGTCCTAAAATTACCGCTTCCACGTCAGGCACATCCCCGACGCAGGTAAAGACAATCTCGGCATCCCTGACGGCGGCGGCGATACTAGAACAAATGTTCGCACCAGAGGACCCGGCAATGGTTATCCCCGGCGCCTCTGGGGTACGATTCCAAGCATTGACAGCAAAACCTCGACGGACAAGATTAGTCGTCATCGGCGCTCCCATTACTCCTAATCCTAAAAAGGCAATTTTTTGACTCATAATTTTGGTAATCAAGGGAAAGGGGAATTATGAATTATGAATTATGAATTATGAAGTGGGGTATATTTTCAGTGAACAGTAAACAGTGAACAGTAAACAGTTAACTGATAACTGATAACTGATAACTGATAACTGATAACTGATAACTGATAACTGATTTAGGATTCTACCATTTGCAGAAATTGGGCTTCTGAAATGGTTTTTATGCCTAATTTTTGAGCCTTTTTGAGTTTCTCACCGGGAGCTTTACCGAGGAGAATATAATCAGTGTTCGCACTGGGGGAACCGGTAACAGTACCACCGACATTAATAATCAATGATTTCGCTTTCTCGCGACTGATTTTGCTGAAGGTTCCTAGTATAACTACGCTTTTTCCCTTTAGGGGATTTTCTGCGGATTCTTGACTCGTTTGGACTATCTCCGCTGCGGGTTGCACTTCTAAACTTGTGTCGGCAACCGGGATTTTTTCTGCTGCTACTACAGGGGTTTCCTTGGCAATCACCGGGGGGGTTTCTGGTTCTTCTACTACCGGAGTTTCACTAATAATTGCTTCTGGTTCATTAGTGTTAATGGGGGCAGTTTGTCGAGAAAAATCGTCTCTTTCTTGTTGGAGGTTTTGAATTTTAACCTCTAAAGCGGCGATTTCTTCTTGCTTAGTTGCTAACTCACCCTCAAACTTAATTTTTTCCTTTTCTAAAGCTTTAGCTGCCGTTTTTTGGACTTCTAAATCTTGAGTTAGTTGGCGATTTTGTTGGCTTAATTCCTCGATATGACGGGAAGTTGTGGTCTCTAATTGGTCTTTTTCGGCACTTAACTGGTGTAGTTGAATCTCTAAATTAGAAATGTTTTCCCGATAGGTTTCTAGCTGTTGCGGTAACTGGGTTAATTCCTGTAATTGCCCTTCTAAATGGGCAATTTTTGCCTGAGAATCGGCCAATTGTTGGGGTAACTGGGTTAATTCCTGTAATTGCCCTTCTAAATGGGCAATTTTTGCCTGAGAATCGGCCAATTGTTGGGGTAACTGGGTTAATTCCTGTAATTGCCCTTCTAAATCAGCAATTTTTTCAGCAGCAGTGGTTAATTCTGCCGATAATTCCCCTTTCTGGGCTGCTAAAGCTTGTAACTCCAGTTTAGCGGCTTCGAGATGAGCGCCGAGACTGTCCTTTTCGGCGGTTATGGCTGTCACTTGAGCGACGGTTTCTTGAAGTTTTATAGTTAAATTGTCGCATTCTTGGCCTAAAGAGAGCGATCGAGTTTGACTTGCGGCTAAATCTTCGCTGAGAGACTTTTTTTCCCGCTCTAACCCGCTAATTTGACCCTGTAAGCTGGCTATTTCCTGCTGTCCTCGCTCATACTGTTCTGTTTGGTGAGCCAGATTCTGTTCTAAGGTTTGAATTTGACCTTGCAAGCTGGGAATTTGGGCGGCTAAATCGCTTAATTCTCGGTTTTTATGCTCTAAATCGGCCACTTTTGCCCTTAATTCCTCGGCTTTTTCTAGTTCTTGCTGTAAGAGAGCTTTATCCTGTTCTAGGGTCTGAATTTGGCTATAGAGAGAGGTGGTCTGTTTTTTGGTCAAATCAAATTGACGGTTAATTTCACCTTTTTGCTGCTCTAAAGTTTGAATCTGTGCCTCTAGGCTAGTAATTTGGGCTTTTTCTCGCTCTAATTGCTCCATCAAACCAGCTTTCTCCGCTTCTATTTCCTTAGCGGTGGTTTTCAGGTGTTCGATTTCACCCTCACCTATCTGGACAGCTTGCTGGAGGGACTGGAGAGAATTTTCTAAATCCGTAGCTTTGTGCTGTAATTGGGCGGAATGTTGTTCTATGTAAATTATTTTGGCGTGCAGCTGCTGATTTTCGTCTTTTAAGTCTGATTGCGCCACATCTAAACCCTTGACTTGAGCCAATAAATCTGAGTTACTTTGCTGTAATTGCGCTTGTGCGACTAAAAGGGCGGTATTTTTGCTGACGAGACCAGAGCGCGACCAGAGGAATAGTCCTCCGAAAACAGCACTTAAACCTAATCCTTCATAAATTAATTCGTTGAGCATATCTACCCTCCTAGACAAGCGAAAAACAGCCACCTAACCGAACTGATGCGGCAATTTTGGTTATAGACCTACATCTCTACTTATATCAGTTACGGGGTACATTCGGGGGAAGGGCGGCGAAAAAGTCACTTCTTTCATCCCAGTGTAAAAGGTGATTTAGCTATTCGCGTCATGCTAACTTGTACCTGATCCCATTCTTGGGTGATTTCCAGGTCGATTTCTTCCTGATGATCAAAATAGTAAGCAACATTTTAGTCGTGTCAGTCCACTACTGGATCGGCGATCGCATAAATATTACCACAGTAGCTTAACAGGAGTCGCACTCAAGGTTCTGGTATTTGTAAATCTCGACAAATTTTTCGCATCAAGAATTCATTGATTTCACGATGGCGCGGAATGGCTGAAGATTTCTGATGGACACGATTTACATAAATCTTATGATTGCCGCCTTCTCTTAAGAATTCACAGCCACTATGTTTCTAAATGACGAATTAAGTTTATGCGTTTCATGCAGCCCAAAAAGTAACAGACTCTCGAATCACTTCTTGTCCTTGCAGTTGCTCTTCAGCTAACATACGATTAGCTTCTAAAACTAGCTCAATTGCTTCCTCTAAATTGCTTCTACTTTCTTCTAGAGTCTCTCCTTGAGTATTAGCTCCTGGCAATTCTTCGACAAAACCAATATAGCCTTTGGGAACTTTCTGGAATATTTTTGTTAGTTTTAGCTGCATGATTTACCTCAGAATTTTAAATTATATAACCCACCATCATTAAAGTTAGCGGTGCGTTAACATAGCGTAACGCACCCTAAAGAGGTGATCTCTCAACGTAAAATGCTTACTATGTAAGGATTTTACTCGATTTGAGCCTTGTTTAGCGTTTAAGTCCCATTAGTTTCCAGCCAGAAGTTTTGTACTCTACAGATTTTGAAAACTTTTTGAATTTGGGATAGCCTTTTTTTGCTAAACCTTTTTGGCTCTTCTCGACTTTGTGTGATAATTTTTGCTTATGGAATCCTGAAGTGCTTATTGGGCCAGACTTTTAGGACTATTTTGCGGATATTCTATCAGTATAGACCTTGTTTCCACACAGAAACCAGAAGAGCCCCTTTTTTACAGTTATCATAAAAACGGGATATAGAAAACCAAGCTCTTTCAGCACTTGCTTGACGAGCCATAGAGTTGAGTTTACCAACAAAAGACAGGGCAAGCGCATCTTAACAATCCTTGACAAAATGCACTTTGTGTGATTTGCTTACCCAGAGGGCGATTCAGACATATTTGAGGAGAATTTGCTCTCTCAATTGTTAAGCAAAAATCGACCAAATGTTAAGATTTCGTAACTATTCTGATTGACTGGTATCACCTGAAATGCCCACACAGTAAGCGGATCACAAAATTGGCCAATTGTCAATAGCTTTTGAGATGCTCTCACCCTGCTTTTAAAGCTTTTGTCAGCAACTAATTTCATTCTTATTCATCATCTAACAAATAAGCCATTATCTCTTCAGCGCTGCCTTTTTTTGCTGTTCCCATTGCTAAAGACTTTAAGGTTTCTTCGCCATTTTTAGCCATCTCATAGCGGCGTTTCTCAATGCGTCTTTTACGAATTAGTTCAAACAAATAATCTTGGTCTTCAATGGATAGACTCTCTACCGATTCGATCAGATCTTGAAAAAATGCGATACTCATTAAATTTTACTACTGTTAGTTAACTTTTTTTCCTGATATTTTATCACCAGATAGTCAAGTAGGGTGCGTCAGGCAATCCCTTGTTTTTAGGGAAAAAATCAAGAGCTAAATATTGCCGTAACGCACCACAAAGAAAGGTTTCAGCAGTCAAGTAGGGTACGTTAGACAATCCCTTGTTTTTAGGGAAAAAATCAAGAGCTAAATATTGCCGTAACGCACCACAAAGAAAAGTTTTTAGCTACTTTTATAAGCCGCTATGACGGAGGAGAGGCTCGGTACTAGGTTCGCGACCGCGGAAAGCTTTAAAAACATTCATAGGATGAGAACTTCCCCCCATAGCTAAGACAGTATCGCGAAAACGGCGGCCGATCGATTTCACTGCTTCTTCGTTATCTAATCCCACTTCCTCGAAAGCGGCAAAAGCATCGGCGCTGAGAACTTCTGCCCATTTATAACTATAGTAACCCGCCGCATAACCGCCGGCGAAAATATGCCCAAAAGAACACAAGAAAGCATCTTCCGGCAGGGGAGGAATTATCGTCGTCGTCGCCGCCAAACGCTGTCTAACTTGTTTAGGAGTTTCGCTGCCATTGGGTTGATAACGATGGTGTAATTCCAAATCTACTAAAGACAAATGTAACTGACGCAGCATAGCCGAACCGCTCATATAATTCTTAGCTAGAAGCAGTTTTTGATAGTAATGTTCGGGGAGAGTTTCACCGGTTTCGTAGTGTTTGGCCATACTCATTAAAGTAGGGCGATCATAACACCAATTTTCCATAAATTGACTGGGCAATTCCACCGCGTCCCACTCAACGTTATTAATACCCGCTGCGCCGGAATAGTCCACAGTGGTTAACATATGCTGTAAACCGTGGCCAAATTCGTGAAATAGGGTAGTTACCTCCTCAAAGGTCATTAAACTGGGGTTTCCGTCCACTGGAGGCGTTTGATTGCAGATTAAATAAGCCACAGGTAAACGCACCTCGGTGCCGGTTTTGGCCCGACCGATACAGACATCCATCCAAGCACCGCCGCGTTTTTCGGCGGGACGACTGTAGGCATCGAGGTAGAAATAGGCGATTTTTTCGCCCTTTTCGTCGTTAATCTGGAAATAACGCACATCGGGATGCCAGATAGGGGACTGACCGTCGGCGGCGATAATTTCTACCGCAAAAATCCGTTTAGCGAGGCTAAATATGCCTTCTAAAACCCGTGGTAGGGGGAAATAGGGGCGTAATTCCTCGGCACTAAAGTTAAACTTGGCCTGACGCTGTTTTTCTGACCAATAGGCTATATCCCAATGCTTGAGATCGTCGGTTCCCGCAAAAGTTTTTAAGGCCTCTAAATCCTGTTTTGCCGCTTCATAGCTTACTTGCCGCAAATTGTCAAGCAATTTCTCGATTTCATCCACAGAATTGGCCATTTTCCTGGCAAGACTGACCTCGGCGTAGGTACTATAACCTAAAAGATGGGCCTGTTCCTGACGAAGTTGCAAAATGCGATCAATTAAGGGATTATTATCCAATTCTCCCAGATCTGCCCGACTAACGTAGGCTTTATAGAGTTTTTCGCGCAATTCCCGATTATCGCTGTACTTCATAAAGGGGAAATAACTGGGAAAATCGAGGGTAATCACCCAGGGGCCGGTTTCGCTGCTGGCGTTAGTTTCCCCTTGGGTGCGGGCGGTTTGGGCGGCTAAACTAAGGAGACTAGGGGGTAAACCGGCGATATCTTCTGGGGTTGTTAGTTTCAGTTGGAAAGCTTTGGTGGCATCGAGGATGTTATTGGAAAATTTCGTGGTGATTTCCGCTAATTCCAGTTGAATCGCGTTAAATCTGTCTTTTTTCTCCCCTACTAATCCCACCCCGGCCAATTGGGCATCCCGCAGGGAAGCTTCGACAATGCGCTGTTGTGCCTCGTCTAATTGCCCCCAGCTTTCTCCTTGGCGCAGGGACAAAAATGCTTCATAAATGGGTTTACTTTGGCTTAAACGGCTAATAAACTCGACTACCTGTGGTTGTACGGTTTCGTAAGCTTGACGCAATTCTGGGCTATTTTTTACCCCCATCAGATGACCGATAATCCCCCAACTCCAGCTTAAACGTTCTTCGATCCGGGTGAGGGGTTCGACTAATTTTTCCCAAGTGGGGGCAATCTGCGCTTCTAGATCGGTTAATTCTCGGGCCAGTTCCTGCAAAAGTTGCGTCATGCCAGGGACAATCAGGCCGGGTTGGATTTGGTCAAAAGCCGGTAATCCTTGACCGGCAAGCAGCGGGTTACTGGTGTTCGTCATAATTGTTGGTCTGCAAGGGTGGGTAATCTGTATCTTTTACCACCCTAACCTAAATCCCTGACCATCTATCCAGGCGATCGAACGCCGGAGCTTTTTCAGTGATCAGTGATCAGTAATCAGTGATCAGTGGGGAGATGGGGAAGTGGGGAAATTGAACTAAAACCCCAAAACACTAAAACTCCAACACCTAAAACCTGTCTCCTATCTCCTGAATACTGTCTCCCGACTTGGAGAATACTGACTTCTAACCCAATGTGGGACAAAGATAAGCAAAAATTATTTATTGACTGCAAAAGATTGAGAATATTTAAATTAACATTCCGCAATATTTACAAATTCTTAAGAATTAATTGAGAAAGATTTTTATTTAACAACGATGTTACAAGGGTTACAGCGATTTGATAGAATTTCATAGTGGGTTATTCTGTGCTTTTTTGGGCAGCAATGGTTGAAACCCTTGCCACACCTAGAAGGTATTCCTAATTAGGACGGTTAAATCAGTCAATTTCACCCATAACGATGATCTTTTTTTTGTGTAGTTTTATTGCAAAAAAAAAGTTTTTTTGACAAAAAGCACAAAGTATGATATGGACAACGTATTTCTGGCTGCGAGTAATTATTGTAGAGGGGGAGAAGGGAGAAGGGAGAATAAATAAAAATAATCTCCCTAACCCCAGGAAAAACTTCTTCAGCAAACCCTAGTTAAGGCCTGCTCGATTCTCTGACTATCGAGGGAGCGGCCGATAAAGACCAAGCGAGTTTGCCGCATTTCCGTGGATTGCCAGGGTCGGTCGAAGAAAGAATCAAAGCGATCGCCGACTCCCTGTAACACCATACGCATCGGTTTATGGGCCACGTTAACAAATCCCTTGACCCGATAGATTTCTTCTCGGGCCACCAATTCTTTGATCCGTTGGGTCAAAATTCGGGCATCTACGGGAGAATCGAGGCAAAACTGCACGGAATTGATATCCTCATCGTGATCGTGTTCTTCCTCGTGATCATGATGACTAGGACGACTAGCTAAATCATCCTCGACGGCGGCATTAAATCCCAGTAGCACATCGGGGCTAATTTGTCCATCAGCACAAGTAACTATTTTGACCGTTGATCGCAGTTGTGTTTTCAGCCAATTAATAATTTTTTCTAATTCAATTTCGCTGATGAGATCGGTTTTAGTTAAGAGTACCAGGTCAGCGCAGGCTAACTGATCCTCAAATAACTCCTCAATGGGCGTTTCGTGTTCTAAATTGGGGTCTGCTTGCCTTTGTGCCGTTAAAGCGTCCAAATCCGCCACCAGACGACCCCTAGCGACAGCAAAACCATCCACCACCGTGATTACTCCGTCCACCGTCGCACCGTTGCGGATTTCCGGCCAGCGAAAAGCTTGAACCAGAGGTTTAGGTAAAGCTAATCCCGAAGTTTCGATCAGCATACAATCCAACTGTTGCCGTCGCTCCAGCAATTTCTGCATGGTGGGTAGAAATTCTTCCTGTACTGTGCAGCACAGACAACCGTTGGTCAATTCCACAATATTATCGTTAGGGTTGTCATCGCAGGTCTGACAACTTTTCAATAAATCACCATCAATTCCCACTTCTCCGAATTCATTGACCATAACGGCCACCCGTCGGCCTTGATTATTTTGTAGTAGATGACGGATGAGGGTAGTTTTTCCCGCACCCAGAAAACCCGTGATCACAGTAACTGGAATTTTGTGCATAGATAGAGCGATCGATCATGTTTCTAGATCAATCTATCAGAGTTCCGGTCTAGGGTTGAGGGTTTCAGCGCTAATTCTTTAGGATTGCGCCACCAATTGCCGGACTGTCACAAACTAGCTGAAATTTTCCTAGTTAGTCGTTATTCTGGTAAAAGTTTCAGCCGGCTAAAATAATCGCTGAAAAACTTTTGTGGGAGTGGATCATGTTACAACGTCTTTTTTTAGCTTTTACCCTCGCTTTTCCTCTTTATTTAAGCATTGCTATTCAACAAACTTCTCCTGTAGCGGATAGAGTAAATCGGCCTTCTTCTCGCGGAATCAATAAAATTGAGCAGACGGTAAAAACTATCCAAAAGCAATTAAAACAAGAGCATTCGGTTCAATTAGATTAATAAGTTTTGGCAACAAGAGGAGAGGTAAAACGGGTGCATCTCATTTTTGTAAATCTACTAATTTGGGATTTTTAAGGGGAAACTTTCTCCTAAAATTGGGCGTTACTTTCGGTTTTATCACTCAACCCTAGGGTTGAGTGATAGTAGGGTTGATTCATGAATCAACCCTACCCAAACCCCCCGTTGGAGCCCAAACCCCGGAGCGCATTAGTTTTTCGGTGGGATGCTTACACGCGATTGTTCATATTTTTGTACTAATTTAAGAGTCACCGATAATTCCTAATTGTCGGTATTTCTGCAAATGTGGGATGCACTAGCTAAAACTCCTTTCTTTCACTTTTGACTTGACAAACTACTGACTATTTGCTGCGAGGGACGGTATTCGGGAACTAAATCTTGTAGGGACTTAACTAAGCCCTGACGGTCATTAAGTTGAATATAATTAAGCAGTTGCTCTAATTTGGTTTGCAATTTGTCCCAAGCAAGAAAGTGTTCATGAGCGCAAAAAATTTTGGGGTGAGCAGTGGGACGAGCTTTATCGGTATCGATTAATAATTCTTCGTAGAGTTTTTCCCCCGGTCTTAATCCAGTGATTTCAATATCGATATCTTGCCCCAATTCCAAGCCACTTAAACGAATCATCTGTAGGGCCAAATCGTAAATTCTTACCGGTTCACCCATATCTAACAGGAATACCTCACCCCCTTGGGCCATGGCTCCCGCTTGTATAACCAAACGCACCGCCTCGGGAATAGACATAAAATAGCGAATAATATCGCGATGGGTGAGGGTAATATTCTTACGTTGAGCGATTTGTTCCCGGAAACGCGGCACCACGGAACCGCTGCTATCGAGAACATTGCCAAAGCGGACGATAGCGCAACGGGTGAAACTGTTGGGTAAAGCGGCCAAAGCTTGCACGACTAACTCAGCACAGCGTTTACTGGCCCCCATAATGTTAGTCGGTCTGACGGCCTTATCGGTGGAAATGAGAACTAAATTACTAACCGAATTCTTGATCGCGGTCTGAGCGACATTTAAAGTTCCCCAAACATTAGTATAAACACCCTGACTAGGATTGGCTTCCACAAGGGGAACGTGCTTATAGGCGGCCGTGTGATAAATTGTCTCAATTTGGTGTTGTTGGATGACTCGGGCCAGATGATTGCGGTCAAGAACATTGCCTAGATAGGCATACTTGTGTAAATCGGTATAATTTTCGCTTAAATCGAGATCGATTTTGTAGAGGGAAAACTCGTTTAATTCGTAGATTACCAAGCATTTTGGCTTGAGGAAGGCGATTTGTCGGCATAATTCCGAACCGATGGAACCACCACCCCCGGTAACTAACACCGCTTTACCGGTGACATTTTTTCCCAAAAGTTCGGGATGGGGTAGAATTTCTTCCCGTCCTAATAATTCCGAGACATCGACACTGCGAATCTGATTGATGGTCGCTTCTCCCGATAAAATCTTTGAGAGGGGAGGGACGGTTTTAATGTCGATGGGTAAAGTTTCTAGACTTTCGATGATTTGCCGCTTTCTGGCCTTGTCTAGGTTCGGAATAGCGAGAACAACCCAGTCAAAGGCCCGTTTTTGGTGCAGTAGTGCCAATTGAGAGGGGGAGTAAACCCTAATGCCTTGGATAACTCGCTGCTGCAAATTGGGATTATCATCAACAAAGGCCAATAAACGATAGTGGGGGTCATTTTGTAGGGAACGTGCTAATTGACAACCCACAATCCCCGCACCATAGATAACAATTCTCGGTTCTCTATCGACACTACTAACGTAAATATTCAGACGGTGAAAGACAGAACGAATCAACAATCTCACCCCGATAACCAATACTAGGGTTAACAATGCGTCGATAATCAGGACTGAACGCGGCAAAAAGGCATCCCTTTGAAAGTAGGCAAGACTGATTAAAACCCCTGAACTATAGAGAACCGCTTGCAGTACGGACGAAAGAAACTCTAATCCTGTATAACGTACTACGGGACTGTAAATACCTTTGAGATAGAAAACTAGAGTTTTAACGGTAATTAATCCCAATATTTGCCCTAAAAAAGGTCTAATTTGCTCATATTCGAGACTTGGATTCAACCTGAGAGAGAAGGCTAGATAGATGGTTAGACTAAAAATCAGGAAATCGGTGACAATTAAAAGAGATCGCTTCGATGACCTAGATAGGGAATTAGCTAATTTAAGGATTTTGTTGGCCAGTTTTCTATACATTATCCAATTGATTAATTAATTTTAAGTAAAATGATTTTTGGCTCTCCCCGACTTTCTGTGATAATCAGTGCTTATTATTTGTAGTAGTCTTGCTAGGCAGGGCTTTGAAGAATATATTTCTGGAAAATTACCCCTATTCTTCTCCCTTCCACATAGAAACAAGAAGAGCCAATATTTTTTTATAACAGTAGCGCTACTTGTCTTTCCGGAGATGATATCACCCAAATCCAATTATGTCAAGTGGCGGGATTTGTCAAGACTTTTTTTCCTTTTACCAACTTTTCATCTCTCCCCAAAAATTTTCTGCTCCCGCAAACTAGCCGATAAATGATCCCTAGTCAAGGGTTACAATCAAGAATTGACACAAAAATTTATCAACTAAAGTTATGAGTAATCAGTACGATGCGATCGTGATTGGGTCGGGAATCGGGGGATTGGTGACAGCGACGCAATTAGCGGCAAAAGGGGCAAAAGTCTTAGTTTTAGAGAGTTATCTGATTCCGGGGGGCAGCGCGGGTTATTTTGAACGAGAGGGTTATCGTTTTGATGTGGGTGCTTCAATGATTTTTGGTTTTGGCAAAAAGGGGACGACTAACCTCTTAACCAAAGCTTTGGCAGCGGTGGATATGAGTATCGAAACCATTGCCGATCCCGTCCAGATACATTATCATCTCCCGGACGGATTAGACTTAAAAGTTCATCGCGACTACGAACAATTTTTACAGGAATTAATTAGCCATTTTCCCGCAGAAAAAACCGGTATCCGGCGCTTTTACGATGAATGCTGGCAGGTGTTTAATTGCCTCAATAGTATGGATTTACTATCGTTGGAAGAACCCCGCTATCTGACTAGGGTTTTTTTCCAGCATCCTTTATCCTGTTTGGGATTGGTCAAGTATTTACCCCAAAATGCGGGAGATGTGGCCAGAAAATATATTAAAGACCCGAAATTATTGAAATTTATCGATATGGAATGTTATTGTTGGTCGGTAGTACCCGCCGATCGCACTCCGATGATTAATGCGGGAATGGTCTTTAGCGATCGCCATTACGGGGGAATTAACTATCCCCGAGGGGGAGTGGGACAGATTGCTCTCAAGTTAGTCGAAGGATTGGAAAAAGCTGGTGGCGAAATCCAGTATCAAGCGAGAGTGACTGAGATTATTTTAGATGCAGGACGGGCGATCGGGGTAAGATTGACCAATGGTAAGGAATATTACGCTAAAAAGATTGTTTCTAATGCCACCCGTTGGGATACCTTCGAGAAACTACTCCCCCCGGAATCTCTCCCGGGTAGTGAAAAAAATTGGCAAAAACGCTATCAAAAATCCCCCAGTTTCCTCAGTTTGCATCTGGGAGTCAAGGCCGATGTATTGCCATCAGGAAGCGAATGTCACCATATTTTACTAGAAGATTGGGAAAATATGGAAGCAGAACAGGGAACTATCTTTGTTTCTATTCCTACCTTACTCGATCCCTCCCTCGCACCCCCGGACCATCATATCATTCATACTTTCACCCCTAGCTGGATCGATCAATGGCAAAAACTGCCACCCCAAGAATATCAACAGAAAAAAGAGGCCGCTGCTCATCGTCTCATCGAGCGCCTGAAAAAACTCTTTCCCAAACTAGATACAGGATTAGATTATATCGAAATTGGCACGGCCCGCACCCATCGCCGCTTTTTGAATAGAATCGATGGCAGTTACGGCCCAATACCGCGAAGAAAACTGTTAGGCTTGTTAGGAATGCCCTTTAATCGCACAGCTATTCCTAATCTCTATTGTGTGGGAGATAGTACCTTCCCCGGTCAAGGATTAAATGCGGTGGCCTTTTCTGGTTTTGCTTGCAGTCATCGTCTAGCGGTAGATCTGGGTTTACCCCGTCCCAGAGATTAAAAGCTGAAAATCAGGATTTTTACCGGCGAATTCGCAAACGGGAAGAGAATAATTGACAGCGTTTCTCAGATAGATGAGCTGCATTTTGGCGACTGGAATTTTTACTTCGGCAAGGTTTAATTTATACTTCACCTTGAAGAGAAATGCTGTAGATCGGTTTTGCTGAAAGCGCGGGCAGCTTATTTTAGAGGAATTACTCACCAATGCAGCCAATAAAAACTGATAACTGATAACTGATAACTGATAACTGATAACTGATAACTGATGCTTACTCCCTTTGATTCCCCGAAATCTTTACATTGGCAGCAAAGCTTGCGAGCGCCGATTATTCGTCAATTGGAGATATTTAGCTTTACAATGCAGTTTTTGACTTTTTTGCTCTGGGATCGTTTAACGGGGGCTAATGGGGGCAAAAAACGGCAAAGGAGAGCGAAATGGTTAGTAGATCGCCTCATGAATTTGGGACCAACTTTTATTAAAATTGGACAATCTTTATCGACGCGAGCAGATTTAATTCCGCTCGAATATATCGAACAATTAAGCAAATTACAGGATCGAGTTCCCGAATTTAATAGTCAAGAAGCGATCCGAGTTATTGAAACAGAATTAGGACAAACCCTAGATAATTTATTTGCCAGTTTTACCGTATCTCCCCTCGCTTGTGCCAGTTTAGGACAAGTGCATCGAGCGCGTTTATTAAGTGGGGAAGAAGTCGTTATTAAGGTACAAAGACCGAATCTAGAAAGACTATTTAATCTCGATTTTGAATTGTTGCATCGTCTCACCCGTTGGTTAAATATTTTCCCCGTGGTAAAAAAATATAATTTAGAAGCTATCTATCAAGAATTCTTTGAGCTACTCTTTCAAGAAATCGATTATATTCATGAGGGCAAAAATGCTGATCGCTTTCGGGAAAATTTTAAGAATTATCCCCAGGTAAAAGTCCCTTTAGTTTACTGGCAATATACCACCCGCAAGGTATTAACTTTGGAGTATGTGCCGGGGATTAAAGTGGATGATCGAGAGACTTTACTAGCTAATGGTATCAACGTAGATGGGATTATTCAACTGGGGATCTGTTCCTATCTCAAACAACTATTACAGGATGGTTTTTTCCAATCGGATCCCCATCCGGGTAATATGGCAGTTAGTCAGGAAGGGGAGTTAATTTTCTACGATTTCGGCACGATGTTCGAGTTAAAGTCAGTCGCTAAAGATCAAATGATCGAAACCTTTTTCGCTATCTTGAGAAAGGATACGGAAACAGTCTTAAAAACCTTGATCTATATGGGGTTAATTGAACCCGTTAGAGAGCTGCAACCTGTGCGAAATATCCTGGAGTTTCTCCTAGATGAATTTCGCGATAAACCAGTAGATGTGAGGGCCTTTGAACAAATTAGCGATCAAGTGTATTTAATGTTTAAACAGCAACCTTTTCGCTTACCTCCCCAAATGACTTTTATTATTAAATCTGTCACCACTTTGGATGGGATTGCCCGCTCTTTAGATCCCCAGTATAATTTATTAGCGGCTAGTCAACCTTTTGTGAAAAGTCTAGCGGTATCGGGAGGAACTACCAACACTATGCTTACCCTAGCTAATCAAGCTCGCGCTTTTCTTAAACAACAATGGCAAAAAGGTAATAAAAACGAGAGAATGATCCGTCAATTAGAGGAAAAGATTGAGCGAGGAAATTTAGTTTTTCAAGTTAAGTCACGCGAAAATGAACGACTTCTGACAATAATTTATCTGGGAATTAAAGTATTAATTAATGTCTGTTTGTTGGGATTTAGTCTTATCTCAGCCATATTTTTACTAGACACTAACTATAGTAAACTAGCCATTATTCCCTTTAGTTTAGCGGGGTTATTTGGTTTATTTTTTCTGCGTTCTTCCCTGGCTTTATTGATTCAGGAAAAATTAGATAAAATCGTAAAAAAATAAATAATTATTATCTTGATTAAGTAAGTGGTTATAATTAAATATCTAATTGCTGGTGTGGTTACAAGTTCCCCCGATTCCCTAGAAGCAAATTTATTTAAGGAAACGGTTAAAGTAATTATACTAAATCCGTTGAGTATATGCTACATATCAGGAGAGGCAAGAGGCAGAAGGCAAGAGGCAAAAGGGGGAATAAATAATCAGTTTTTAATAACCGAATTTAGTATTAGCTGGTAAATCTAGCACTTTCTAGAGAATCTAGAGGCTGCATCTCAGTTTTGTCTGAGATGCAGCCAGATAACTGCTATCTCACTTTTTAGCATAGAGTCCCGTGGGAATATTTTCTTCATCCTCCACTTCTGTCTGCGCCACATAATAGAATTTTAGTTCATCGAGCATATCAGTGATTGCTCTTTCTACAGCAATTCTTATTCTTAATCTTCGGGTGTGGGGATCGTGATATTTCTCTGCCAAAGTTTTGAAACTGCGCGGCAGAAGTTCGATAGCATTATTCATAACTCGATCGATTTTAATCTCCGAGCGATATTTGCGAAAACAAGCAGGTAAATTACTTAATTGTTCCTGTACTTCTGCTATCACTAATTGCTCGATCAAATTGAGATAAGGTTGGTTCATGAAATAAGTTTTTAGCGATCAAAAACTGACTCGATCTTAATACCGATCGACCAAAAATAGGGTGATATTATCCCGTCTCAATGGTGATTTAAATCACTGTTTGATCCAAGCTGATGGCCAAATACCGCCAATTTCGAGGCCAGCTAGATGACTAGAGGCATTTATAATGGTTTTACCACGACTATCAGCCAATTTTATCGATAATTTACCTTTGAGGGTATCTTGACAAGCAAAACAGAGACCTTTTTCCGTGGGTACACGCACGCGATCGGGAGGATGATCACTGATCCCGATTAAGACAATGGTATAATCCTCGTTGGTTGCCCTCATTTCCCAGTATCCCCAGGGTTGCACTGTCCAAGTTAGTTGAGAATTCCAGATATCAAACTTATAAAAGCGATTTTGGCAGTGAATACCGATAATTCCCACCGATTCCGTCCAGCTGAGAACTTTCCGGGTAGCACCCACTGCGGTTAAGGTTAAATCGGGATTTTCAGGGAAAGCATTACAATTAATCCAAAACCACTTTTCGGGGAAAGAATAGCCCCAATTTTTCTCGCTATAAAAAGGTACATTCTCAAATGGGTAATTTTTTCCCCGATAGGTAATCATTCCCGTTGCTAAACCATGAGCAGTTAAAATCTGCCAACCTGGATCAAAAATCGGTAAATAAGATAATATTCCTGCTGTTGCTTGGGGTGGACGCTGTTTATCTCCCCAAGTGTACCTAGTTTCAACGCAATAATCCCATTGACAGATTTCTCCAGTGACGGGATCATAAATTCGTCCTTGCTGCTGGTGTGCCGTTGCTTGATAACCCTCTTGAATAGACTCAAAAAAATCTGACGGGGAAAGCAGACAGGGACGGGTTTTTAACTTAGTTTTTCCCCAATGGATAATGGCTAATTCCTGACGACTTGCCCAAAATTTATCCGTATCGGGAAAAGTGCGACAAAGATAATTAGATTCTATGGCTAAAATTTGCACTGCTCCGCCGCTATTGACTTGACCGCCCCTTGGGTCTTGAATAGAATACATAAAGGCGAATCCGTCGGCTAATTGCGGAATCATGACTCGGAAGTACCAACCTTCAAAGAATCGGGGAGTGATACCATCCCAATGGTAGCCAGAATGAGGGGGTTGTGAAGACATCTATGGGTTTATCTTTAGGTATTGATTTTGGCACATCGGGAGCGCGAGCGATTGCTATTGATTCTAGCAAAAATATCGTCGCTGAGGTTCATTATCCTTTAACTAATGCCAATTTTCAGGATTGGCAAAAGGCCCTATTTTATTTATTGGATAATCTAGGGGATTCGGTGCGTTCAGAACTTAAATCGATCGCGATTAATGGTACTTCCTCGACGGTGTTATTATGTGATAATTGGGGTAATCCTCTTTCTGAGGCCATATTATACAATGACGGGCGAGGAATTGCCTTTTTAGAAGCAATTAAAGCTATAGCACCCCCTCACCATCCCGTGATTAGTGCTACCTCCAGTTTAGCTAAATTATTTTGGTGGAGTCAGCAAGAAATTTTTTCCCAAGCGCGTTATTTTCTCTCGCAAGCGGATTGGTTAGCATTTCTGTTGCACGGTAAACTGGGAATTAGTGATTATCACAATGCCTTAAAGTTAGGTTATGATCTCGAAAATCTCTGTTATCCCCATTGGTTAGAGAATTTACCGATGTTTAATTTATTACCGCAAATTTTTGCTCCGGGTACAGCGATAGATACTATTAAACTAGATTTAGTGACTCGTTTTGCTATCCCGAAAGATTGTTTAATTTATACGGGAACCACCGACAGTATAGCGGCATTTTTAGCCAGTGGTGCTAATTCTTTAGGGGCTGCAGTGACATCTTTAGGTTCAACTTTAGTTTTAAAATTATTAAGTAGCCAGAGAGTTGATGATAGTAACTATGGCATCTATAGTCATCGCTTAGGAAATTTGTGGTTAACCGGTGGGGCATCGAATACGGGAGGAGCGGTGTTAAAGAAGTTTTTTTCTGATCAAGAATTGAGAAATTATAGTTTAGCAATAGATGGAGAAAAAGAAAGTAATTTAGATTATTATCCCCTCCTAAAAGCGGGCGAGCGCTTTCCCATTAATGATCCTTTTTTACCCGCAAAACTGACTCCCCGACCCGATAATCCTCTAGAATTTTTACATGGTTTACTAGAAAGTATTGCCCGCATTGAAGCTTTAGGTTATCAGCGTTTACAGGAATTGGGGGCCAATAAATTAGAGCGAGTTTATAGTGCCGGTGGTGGGGCAAAAAATCCGACTTGGAGAATAATTCGTCAGCGTCATTTAGGGGTTCCCGTGCTGTTATCTCAACAGGAGCAAGCTGCCTACGGTACTGCCTTATTAGCACAGCAATCGGTTACGCTCTTGAAATAGTCTCATAGGTAGGATTTGCGGCAAAAAGTTTGTTGGTGGGGTTAGGAGTTAGGAGTCGGTCGTCAGGAGATAGGAGTTAGGAGATTATTTTATTTATTCTCCCCACACCCCACACCCCACACCCCACACCCCACACCCTTGGTTAATTAACCATAATAGGGTGGCTCATTACCCGGTTTCCATTTGATATTACAGCCTAAACTGGGTTTTTGGTCTGTCGGCACCGGTTGGCCGGTTAAAACCTTGTCAATAGCGGCCCGGAGATCTTTGCCTGTCACCGGTACGCCATTACTAGGACGACTATCATCCAATTGACCGCGATACACTAGGATGCGCTGACTATCAAAGAGGAAAAAATCGGGAGTACAGGCTGCCGTGTAAGCTTTCGCCACTTCTTGGCTTTCGTCATAGCATAAATTGAATTTAAAGTCAAGAGTTATCGCCATTTTTTTCAAATTTTCGGGCGAATCATCGGGATATTTCTCCACGTCATTAGAACTAATGGCTAGGATGCCCAGATTGGTGTTAGCATAATCGCGACCTAGACGGGTAAGTTCTTCTTGAATGTGTTTAACAAAGGGACAATGTTCACAGAGGAAGATGACTAACAGAGCGGTTTTAGCCGCAAAGCTGTCCAGAGAAATAGTTTCACCCGAAACCACATCGGGTAAGGCAAAACTGGGAGCTTTTGTCCCCAGATCTAACATTGTGGACTCGGTGCGTGCCATAAAGTTTCTACTCTTTTGTATAGGGAGGACTGAGATTTTTATAGCATTTCATGCTTCATCGCGCAAATTTAAGCCTTAGACACCATCAGTAAACAGTTAACAGTAAACTGATAACTGTTTACTGATAACTGCCATAACCTACTGAAACTAATTTGACCAATTTTCGATCACACGCTGACTTTGACGAGCAATAACTAAAGCGTTATCGGGGACATTTTTAGTGATAGTTGAACCGGCAGCCACGGTGACATTTTTTCCTAATTCTAGAGGAGCTACTAGAACACTATTTGCCCCAGTTTTTGTGCCACTGCCGATCAGAGTTTTGTGTTTTTTCACCCCATCGTAATTAGCAGTAATTGTTCCCGCACCCACGTTAACTTTTTCCCCTAAAGTGGCATCTCCCAGATAGGATAAATGGGCAATATTGGTTTTATTGCCGATGTCACTTTTTTTAATTTCAACAAAATTACCGACTCGACAATTAGCCCCAATTTTCGCTTCTCCACGCAAATGAGCGTAGGGACCAATACGACAACCAGAATCCACCTGACTATCAGAAATAACCGAAAATAAGACCGTCACATCGCTGCCTATGCGACTATTTTCGATTAAACTCCCCGGAC
Source organism: Microcystis aeruginosa NIES-2549 (assembly GCF_000981785.2). Taxonomy (NCBI): domain Bacteria; kingdom Bacillati; phylum Cyanobacteriota; class Cyanophyceae; order Chroococcales; family Microcystaceae; genus Microcystis; species Microcystis aeruginosa. The sequence continues at coordinate 3,910,796 of NZ_CP011304.1, forward strand.
CTATACGACAACCAGAAGCGATTATCGTCTCACCGCGCAGATGGGTTTGGGGTTCAATAATCACATCGGCACTGAGAGTGACAGTATCCTCAATGGTGACACTATCGGGGTCAATTATGGTGACTCCGGCGGCCATCCAATCATCTTTGACTCTAGTTTGCAGGATATCATAGGCGGCGGCCAATTGTTTGCGATCGTTAATGCCGCTAATTTCTAAACAGTCCTCCACATCCACAGCCATGACAGGATCGAGAAAATTGACCACATCCGTGAGGTAATATTCACCCTGATCGTTATTGGGCGTTAAATTAGGCAGTATCGCCGCTAATTTTGACCAATTAAAGCAGTATATACCCCCATTAACCCGGTGGTTTTGTCTTTGGCCATCGGTACAGTCTCTTTCTTCCACAATCTGCTTAACGAGATTATTGCCATCACAAAAAACTCGACCGTAACCTTTCGGGTTAGGGAGGTTAGCAGTTAAGAGGGTGGCAGCGTTACCATGGTTTTTATGAATCTGGAGAAGATTTTGCAAGGTTTCGGGACGCAACAGGGGAACATCGCCATTTAAGACCAACAAATCCCCCTGAAAGTCCTCTAAATGGGGGATTAACTGCTGAATAGCATGGCCAGTGCCTAACTGTTCCTTTTGTTCGACAAATTCGATATCCTCAAGATGCTGTAGCGTATTTCGCACCTGTTCTCCCTGATAACCGATAATCACCAGTTTTCGCCTGGGATGTAAGGATTCGCTGACATTAAGGACCCGTTCCACTAGCGATCGACTGCCGAGGGGATGTAAAACTTTTGGAAGGCTGGACTTCATTCGGGTTCCCTTACCCGCCGCTAAAATTGCTACCGCTACCATGGTCATGCTTGCCAATATCGTTCGCGACTGAGTATATCGCACTCCGATCCCTTTGGTTGCAAGAATTTTTCCCCTCTTTCATCCTGTGCCAGTTGAGAAACTACCATAAAAAGGTTTTCTTTAAGACATTGTTAAGGTACTATATACAAATTGAAACAATTGAACATAATTAGCCCTCTATAGATACCACTATGACAACTGTGCTAACTAAGGAATCCTCCGCCATGAAACAGATTCGCACCACCTACCAAGCTGACCAACAGGTTAAATATCTCCATTTAGAAGCGGAAATCGAGGTACTGCTGCAACAACTGCAAAACCTCAAGCGCAAAAACCAAGAGAATCAAAACCTAAATTAAAGAAAATTTCCCTAAGAATTCTCAAATCCCACCCTCTGATCAGCGAGAAGGTGGGAAAATGTTTTTTGAGAATTCCAGATAGGTGTAGATTAATGATCAATTTTGCCTTACAGCAAGCCTTCGCCCGTCGTCATGCCCTGAAAGTGATCAGTGGGTTAAATAATTTCGATCGCTCGCAGGTTCTCTCAGTAGTTAAAGCCGCTACAGCCGGAGGAGCAACTTTTGTCGATATTGCCGCTAATGCTGACCTAATTCGGGCGGTAAAAGCCTTGACAAATTTGCCCGTCTGTGTATCAGCCGTCGAGCCAGAATTGTTGGTGATGGCAGTGGACGCGGGAGCCGATTTAATTGAGATCGGTAATTTCGATAGTTTTTATGCCCAAGGACGCATTTTTGAGGCGGCGGAAGTTTTAGCCCTCACCCGTCAAACTCGCGACCTACTGCCCGAAATTACCCTGTCTGTGACAGTTCCCCATCTCCTACCCCTCGATCAACAGGTAAGACTAGCAGAAGCTCTAGTTAGTCAGGGTGCCGATATTATTCAAACCGAAGGCGGCACTAGCAGTCAACCCCGTCACGCCGGTATTTTGGGACTGATTGAAAAAGCCGCCCCGACTTTAGCGGCAGCCCACGCTATTTCTCATGCGGTTAAAGTTCCCGTCCTCTGCGCTTCCGGTTTATCCAGCGTTACCGCCCCTATGGCGATCGCTGCTGGAGCGGCCGGCATCGGTGTGGGTTCGGCGATCAATCAATTGGATAATGAAGTGGCCATGGTGGCAGCCGTGCGCGGTTTAGTCGAATCTCTGCAAGCACAACCGGTCCATATTGCCAACTAGAACAATTTTTGTCTAGATACGACGGAGAAGGGGCCGTTTTCCCTTCTCTTTTTCCCACTGATTACTGCTCACTGAAAAGCCCCCCATCCCCATCAACTGTGGTAAAATGCGCTATGGCTCAAAACATTAGAGATAGAAGCACTCCACCATGATTCGAGATATCTTCATGCCCGCGCTCAGTTCCACCATGACCGAAGGAAAAATAGTTTCTTGGGTGAAGTCCCCCGGGGAAAAAGTCAGCAAAGGGGAAACGGTGTTAGTGGTCGAATCCGACAAAGCCGACATGGACGTGGAATCGTTTTATGATGGCTATCTCGCTGTAATTTTAGTCGAAGCTGGCCAGGAAGCACCCGTGGGGGAAGCGATCGCCTATATTGCCGAAACTGAAGAGGAAATTGAACTGGCCAAAGCTCAGGGAAAAACCGCCGCAGCCGCCCCTAGCAAGCCCGTAGAGACCCCAGAAATCGCTCCGCCTCCCGTTTCGATCCCCGTCGCCGCCGTTAAAGATAATGGCCGTTTAGTCGCCTCTCCCAGGGCCAAAAAACTGGCTAAAGAATTAAAGGTAGATATGAAAACCCTAGTGGGTAGCGGCCCCCACGGACGAATTACCGCCGAAGACGTAGAAAAAGCGACAGGAAAAGTCAGCACCGCCCCCGCTCCCGTCATTACTCCCCCGCAACCCGTCAGCGTCCCTGTAGCGGCTCCTAAAGCCCCGATTCCAACCAGCGCCCCAGTCGGACGGACTGTTCCCCTCACCACTCTGCAAAAAGCCGTCGCTCAGAATATGTCGGTTAGCCTACAGGTTCCCACCTTCCAAGTGGGCTACACTATCACCACCGACCCACTGGATCAACTCTATCAACAGCTAAAATCCAAGGGTGTCACCATGACGGCCCTGTTAGCAAAAGCGGTAGCCAACACCCTCGCTAAACATCCGATCGTTAATGCCAGCTATAGCGACGCAGGAATCCAATACCACGGAGCGATTAACGTGTCCGTAGCCGTAGCTATGCCTGGTGGTGGCTTAATTACGCCGGTTTTGCGCTCTGCGGACCAGATGGATATCTATTCCCTCTCCCGCAGTTGGAAGGATTTAGTCGATCGCGCCCGCAGTAAACAACTGCAACCAGAAGAATACAATAGCGGTACTTTTACCATTTCTAATCTGGGAATGTTCGGAGTCGATCGCTTTACCGCTATCTTACCCCCCAACCAAGGCGCGATCCTAGCCGTGGGCGCTTCCCGTCCCCAAATCGTCGTCAATAAAGATGGTTTATTCGGAGTGCAAAAACAGATGACGGTTAATCTCACCAGTGACCACCGAGTCATCTACGGGGCCGATGCGGCCTCCTTCCTGCAAGACTTGGCTAAACTGATCGAAACCGAGGTGCAGTCTTTAACTATGTAATCAGAATCTAGACAGCAGGAGCCTAGGGAGTTTCTCTCTAGCTCCTGTTTTGTTGTTACTAAAAAAATGTAAGGAATTAGCTAAAATGGGTTTAACCCTATCTATCACCCCAAACTATCGCCCAAACAAGGCCAAAAAAAGTGTTAATCTCAGGGAACTTTAAGATCTAAGCTAATATCGGTAAATTAACCCCCGATCTCGCCCTATATATTAAGCCTACAATAATTCGTATTCCCACGACCTAACGCCTACCCATAGGAAAAAATGATCACAGAGAATAGTCGCTTACGTTCAGAATTTTTAAATACACAGGTTATCACTCGCAATACAGGCAAAAAACTCGGCGTTGTTAAAGATATCCTAGTAGATATCGATCAACGAGAAGTGGTTGCCCTGGGACTCCGCGATAATATCCTCTCCCTGTCGGGAATGCCTCAATATATGTATTTATCGAGTATCAGTCAGACGGGAGACGTGGTTCTCGTTGAAGATGATAACGTCTTGGAATCCGTCGATATCGATGCTTATACTCCCTTAATCGGTAGTGACGTGATCACGGAAACCGGCGAACCTTTAGGCAAAGTCCGCGATTATCAATTTGATCCCCTTAGTGGTCAATTACATTCCATTATCATCGCTTCCCTGGGATTGCCTCTGATCCCCGAACAATTGATCAGTACCTACGAAATTTCTATCGAAGAAGTGGTTAGCAGCGGTCCGAATCGCTTAATCGTCTTTGAAGGGGCCGAGGAACGTCTCACCCAAGTTAGTGTGGGAGTTTTGGAACGTTTGGGTATTGGTCGTCCCCCCTGGGAAAGAGAAGAGGAAGAAGCTTATTATACCCCCGCTGCTCGTCCAGAAAATCAGTTAGGTACGGGCATTCCCCTCCGCACCCCCGTGGAGGCCGCTAAACCCGTTGAAGAACGCTGGAGTGAAGACGAATGGGAAAAAGAACCCCTGCGCGCCACTCCCCCACCGCAAAAACGGGCCGAAGCTCGTTATTATGAGGAAGAATACGAGGAAGAAGAAGATAACTGGGGAGAAGCTCGCTCAGAACGCGCAGAAAGCTTTTCTCGTCCTCAGTACGACGATTACGAAGATAAGGCCGAGGATGATATGTGGGATGATGACCTGGAACCGGATTACAATCCCCCCCGCATCAATATCACCGAGAAGAAAAAGGAAAGAATCCCCGAATACGAAGACGGTTAATCTTTGGTCATCCCCCTATCCATTAGTTACATCTTTCTTAACATAAAATTTGACAAAAAAAGAAAAATGTGCTATGTGGACTAAGGGGGTTCTCTGGGGGGACTAAATATTTTTGGTATCACTTCGAGTGCAGTGATTTGTCAGACTCTACAGATTTTCAATGAACTCTTCAACTGTGACTTGGGCTTGTTTCAGAATTCCACTTAATGTACCAACCTTCAATTCCCGATGTAAAGGGACAACACAACCAATTTTGCCCTCTTCGGTTTCTTTCTTCATCACAACATGGCTACCTGTTTGACGAACTTGCTCGAAGCCTAAGCGTTCAAGAGATCTAATTGCCTCCCCACTAGAGATTCGTGGCAGCTTAGGCATAACTAACTTCAATACTGGTCACAAATCTAGGGGATGTTTCTGGTAAGGTAAATTCCTCTAGGTAAAGCCGTGTGGCTTCTTTCAATCCAGCAATCGCCTGCTCAATTGTTTCTCCTTGATCTACTGTGCCAACTTCTGGACATTCAGCAATGTACATATTATCTTCTTTGTACAAAATAACAGTAAAGATGCGATTTTTCATGGTGTTTTATCATCTCAGGCTTACTCTGAAAATCATAACATAACTGTTTCCTAATCGTTTGGTTAGAAAATAGTTATGTTTCCCGATCATTGACCCAACTCAAGCTTTTTGAAAAACTCTATAAGATATTAAGTTATTAGTAATTAATCTAATATTGTCCCACCTTCCTAGAATTGAGTGAGAAGATTGTGCAAAAACAGGCGTAGAGTCGATATAGAGAATGGAAAATATTAAAGCAAAATAAAGTTTTTCTATCTTGAACTTTAACTTTGATGGTCTAATTAACATCTTTTATCCTCAATTTGTCCGAAAATTCTGTCTAACGGCATGCGGATCACCGGACGGTAGTAATGTTTGTATCAATAACAACAGAGTAACGATCCGTTCCGAGTGCAGCCGCTTGTTAGGTTGGTTAGGTTGAATTTCACTGATCAATATTTTGTTGATTTTTCTCTCGCTCGATTACTTTATAAATGTCAGGTGAAAAGCGTAGAGCATCGTTCTGTTTTTGGCGTTCTCGCGCGAAACGTTGCCTAGACTTTAAGGTTTCCCTCAATAGATACTTAACCCACTTATCTACATCTGCTCCAAACTGATACTCATCTAATAAAGCTTCTTCTGAGAAGCCAAGAAAAATTTGAATCAGATCAGAAGCAGTAAGCTCCAGATAACGATTGGAGTGATTTGGCTCTTCAGGCCAGTGGGGTAAGGTATCATCTCCTAAACTCATATCTTTTGCTAACTCAATAAGATCATAATAATCTGTATACCAGATATTTTCATGATCCATATCAGGAAATATTCTAGCCTTGATTGCAAGATAGTTAATCGCCTTTAACAGGCTATCTTTTACTCTTTCTTGTTCTGATGGAGAATAATGTTCTTCAATTGCTGCCCGGAATAGTTGCCCTAATTCTTTACCTCTTTGAAAAGTTGTCTTTTTGTCTCTGTCAATTTCACTTTTTGTAAGTCTTTCCCCCTTTCCATACTCTGTCTTAGGCAACTGATCGTGCTTTCGACGAGACTCATCTAATTGAGGATTATGGGTATTGGAAGTGAATCTTTGAAATAGCTCAAATAATGACATAGCAATCAAGTCTCAGCTTACATGGATGGTACTTACATACATATATTACTAGAACAATAATAAAACTATCGTTGTTCTCAGATGATGTTGCTGCATTAGGGGTCGAGAAGGTCGTCACCGACCTCCCCTCCCATTCAGAACCGTGCGTGAGATTTTCACCTCACACGGCTCCTAGTTTGACTGTTCCCTTGTTAAGGATACAGCTTGACTTCTTTTGGTTAACCTTGTATTATCCTGTTTAACAGATAATGTCAAACCAGATGAATTTAGGCTTCCATCAGATGCCGATTTATCATCGTGGCAGTGGCGGTGTAGTAATTGAAGGTTTTTATATTCATCCTTTCCGCCTAAGCTTAGAGGGTGAATGTGGTCAACTTCAATTAAATCCGATGGGGTGAAATATTGCCCACATCGGCTACACTTGCCTTGTTGCTTTTTGAGTAGTTTGGCTACTCTTGTCGGTGTGTCGATTGCTTGTCCTCGTCTGGTCGCCCAGTAAGTCCAATTTCCGTCGAATGGTGAGGCGTCGGCGCGTACTAGGGTATGTCTGACAATTGGTGTCCAATTATGTTTCCATAGATAGAGACCATCTTTAGCTTGGAATAACCAAGATTCATGTCTTTCTTTCCCATTGCTGAGTTTAACTGTACCCGGTCTAAAGTAGTTTCTCAGCTTTTCGTAGTTCGCTTTACCGCATCTTGATACTGTCCATGCCCTTAACATTAACCAGATTGTGTAGCCTAGTTTATTGAAGGTATCTGAGGATACTACTCCTGAGTAGTATTTAGCCCATCCTCTAATGATTGGGTTTAGTCTACTAATTAGGGCTGATTGAGGTGTTGTTTTGTGTTTTTTGATTACACCTTTAATCGCTTCTGTGTGGGCTTTAACCGCCTTTTGACTGGGTTTAATGTGGGTTTTGTGACCAATTAATCGGCTTCCTTTCCCTCCTGTTTTCCCAGATTTGTACTTTCCTGTTGGATATTGTCTGATATTGAATCCTAGAAAATCAAAACCGGGTTCTTCTGTTTTCCCATTGTACTCAATGGGGTTAAGTGTATGACACACTCTGGTTTTTTCTGGTTTGAGTTCTAATCCAATTGGTTTTAACCATTCAGAAATGGCAGTTTTGCACTGTTCAATGATTTCAAGTGATGGTGAAATCACTACAAAGTCATCGGCGTATCTTATGAGAACAGCTTGAACTCTGTTACCTTTTTTTTGGGAATAATGTTTCAATTAATCTTGCCATTCCATCCAGTGCGATGTTGGCTAGTAGTGGACTTATTACCCCTCCTTGAGGTGTCCCTGTTTCTGTTTCTTCAAATACGCCGTTATCCAAAACTCCTGCTTTGAGCCATTGTTTTATGTCTCTTTTCAGGGAACTTGGACAATGAATTTTGGACAGTAAAAAATTGTGATTAATTCGGTCAAAACACTTGGCAATATCAGCATCTAATACAAAGTAGCTACTTTGATTAATGGTGGTGTATATCCTTGATATTGCGTCATGGGCAGACCTTCCCGGTCGGAAACCATAACTGGTTCCTTCCATTTTTGATTCCCATTCTGGCTCAAGTGCCGATTTAATCAATGCTTGTCTAGCTCTGTCTTTGATGGTTGGTATTCCTAATGGACGTTTTTCATCCTTACCGGGTTTAGGAATCCATACCCTTCTTAATGGTTTTGCTTTAAGTGTTCCCTTGATTTCTTCGGTTAGATTTAGCCTTTGTTCTGGAGATATTGCTATCATTCCATCTACTCCTGCTGTTTTCTTTCCTTGATTATCTTGGGTTACTTTGCGAACCGCTAATAGACGAGCGTAGTACGATTTCACCAATAGACGTTGCAACCTTCTAACCTTTGCATCCTGTCCCGATTTAGCCGCTTGGTATATCCTCTTTTGGAGCTTGAAAACATATCTTTGGATTTTACCCCAGCTGATAGCTTTCCATACATTCGTAGTCTTAGTGGTTTCCGGTTTCCCGAACCCTTTACCTTCTCAAGGGTTTCGTCATATAGACTCCTACTAGACTCTATCCTTACAATCAAACCGTAACCTGTTAGCGTATCTTGACTATTAACGTCAAGCGTTGGCTTTTGGTTACATCTCACACCCTTTAAGGCTTGCGCTTACACTTATCACTACTGGGTATTTCGACCTGTACCCAGAGCCTAAAAGGGCTTATCACGTTCCGTTTATATGGGCATTCCATCTTTAGATTTGTCCTCTCCATCGGGGTACTTTTAAAGGTCTGTGTGAGTGAAAGTAAGATATTCTCACTATTCCCCTTATTCTTTTGAACGCAGTGTATCAACCTATTTCACTGCTTAATAGTTACGATGGTTCAGGTCAGACATTTGGCTCACGCCTAATCATGGATGGTTGGCAGTGGTCTCGATTCTGGTGTTAGGTTACACCTCGGAGCCTTCCGTTCCCCGCTTCAGTCCCAGAGTTGTGATTTCTGAATCTGGGGGTGGCTATCGCCGTTACTCTCACCTTGTAAAGATTTATTACAAGTGTATTGACCTTGAGTCCCCTTGCCTGATTTGGTATCGGGTGATACTAAACGTTGGGACATATAAACAGTTATAAGGTTGGTCTGGGTTGACCTCTTAGATTCAGTCGGGGGACTGAAGCCCTTACTAGGCGGTTATTTCAGGCATTTCAGCCCTATTTCATGCCTAAACGTTTCGCACCTAACTACATATTATAAGTCAACTTTCTGCATAACAGTCTCCAGAGTAACGATACGGGTCAACTTTCTGTATGTCACCCCGTTCATTAACATAAAATACTTAATTTGTCAATAGGTAGTAATATTTAATCTGCTTATACTTCCAGTTTTGGTCTGAAAATGGGCGATCAATAGTCGAGCGATCGAGGGATGGGGATGACCACGAGCCTAGGGGATTATGTAAAAGTGAACAACTTATCAGCAGGTTTCCGGGGGGACAAAACCATAATCCGGGAGATTCCGGGCATCTCCGCAAGTTAGCTGAGACCGATTGACCCCAGAAAAAATCTTCAGAGCTACAACCATTATAACTAATAGCCGCTCCCCAATAACTGATCACTGAAAGACGGCTAAACTAAAAAGCCGTGCTAAAATCAGCATATCTAGGGTCGCTTGTGTAGGTGATGGATAGGCTATGTTTGAAAGATTTACGGAAAAAGCCATTAAAGTAATCATGCTCGCCCAAGAAGAAGCCCGCCGCCTCGGCCATAACTTCGTGGGAACAGAGCAGATTTTACTAGGACTAATTGGAGAGGGAACGGGAGTTGCCGCCAAAGTCCTCAAGTCCATGGGTGTCAATCTCAAAGATGCGCGCGTGGAGGTGGAGAAAATCATCGGTCGCGGTTCCGGATTCGTAGCCGTGGAAATTCCCTTCACCCCCAGAGCCAAACGAGTTTTAGAACTCTCCCTCGAAGAAGCCCGTCAACTGGGCCATAACTATATTGGCACAGAACACCTCCTTTTAGGACTAATTCGCGAAGGGGAAGGTGTGGCCGCTAGGGTTCTGGAAAATCTCGGCGTGGATCTATCGAAAGTTCGCACCCAGGTGATCAGAATGTTAGGGGAAACCGCCGAAGTGGCCGCTGGTTCATCTTCCCAAGGTCGCACTAAAACCCCCACTCTTGATGAATTTGGTTCCAATCTCACCCAAATGGCCAGCGAGGGTAAACTCGATCCCGTGGTCGGCCGACAAAAGGAAATCGAGCGCGTTATCCAAATTCTCGGTCGTCGTACCAAAAATAACCCCGTCCTAATCGGGGAACCGGGGGTAGGTAAAACAGCGATCGCAGAAGGATTAGCCCAACGCATTGCTAACAAGGATATTCCCGACATTCTCGAAGAAAAACGGGTTGTCACCCTCGATATCGGCTTGCTAGTGGCGGGAACCAAGTATCGCGGCGAATTTGAGGAACGCCTCAAAAAAATCATGGACGAAATTCGCCAAGCGGGTAACGTCATCCTTGTTATCGATGAAGTTCATACTCTCATCGGTGCCGGGGCAGCCGAAGGAGCGATCGATGCGGCCAATATTCTCAAACCAGCTTTGGCCCGGGGAGAACTGCAATGTATCGGCGCAACGACCTTGGATGAGTATCGCAAACATATCGAACGGGATGCGGCTCTAGAAAGACGTTTTCAACCGGTTATGGTCGGTGAACCCTCCGTAGAAGAAACGATCGAAATTCTCTACGGTCTCCGGGAACGCTACGAACAGCACCATAAACTAAAAATCTTAGACGAAGCGCTAGAAGCGGCGGCGAAATTGTCCGATCGCTACATTAGCGATCGCTTCTTACCGGACAAGGCGATCGATTTAATCGATGAAGCCGGTTCGAGAGTGCGCTTGATTAATTCCCAATTGCCACCGGCAGCCAAGGAATTAGACAAAGAACTGCGGCAAATTCTCAAACAAAAAGATGACGCGGTGCGCGGTCAAGACTTCGAGAAAGCTGGGGAATTGCGCGATCGGGAAATGGAAATCAAAACCCAGATCCGGAATCTCGCTTCCACCAAAAAAGGCGAAGATGGCAACGATGAACCCTTTGTGGATGCCGAGGAAATCGCTCACATCGTCGCTTCTTGGACTGGGGTTCCCGTCAACAAACTGACCGAAACCGAATCCGAGAAACTGCTGCACATGGAAGATACCCTACATCAGCGTCTCATCGGTCAAGAGGACGCAGTTAAAGCGGTGTCCCGGGCCATTCGTCGCGCTCGCGTCGGTCTGAAAAATCCCAACCGTCCCATTGCTTCCTTTATCTTCTCTGGTCCAACGGGGGTGGGTAAAACCGAGTTAACTAAAGCTCTGGCCGCTTATTTCTTCGGTTCGGAAGATGCGATGATCCGTCTCGATATGTCGGAATACATGGAACGGCACACGGTTTCTAAGTTAATCGGTTCGCCTCCGGGTTATGTTGGTTACAACGAAGGGGGACAATTAACGGAAGCGGTGCGTCGTCGTCCCTACACGGTGGTGCTATTCGACGAAATCGAAAAAGCTCACCCCGATGTCTTCAATATGCTTCTGCAAATCCTTGAAGATGGACGTTTGACCGATGCTAAAGGTCGCACGGTGGACTTTAAAAATACCCTGTTGATCATGACCTCGAACATCGGTTCTAAGGTGATCGAGAAGGGTGGCGGTGGTTTAGGTTTCGAGTTTGCCGATAATCAGGCCGAGGCCCAGTATAATCGCATTCGATCGCTGGTTAATGAGGAATTAAAACAGTATTTCCGCCCTGAATTCCTCAACCGTCTTGATGAGATTATTGTCTTCCGTCAACTCAATAAGGAAGAAGTCAAGGAAATCGCCGAAATCCTGCTCAAGGATGTGTTTAAACGTCTGACAGAACAAAATATTACTTTGTCTGTCACCGATAAGTTTAAAGAACGCTTGATCGAGGAGGGTTATAATCCGGCCTACGGCGCTCGTCCCTTACGTCGTGCGATTATGCGTCTGTTGGAAGATGTTCTGGCTGAGGAAATTCTCTCCGGACGGGTTTCTGATGGGGATACGGCTATGGTCGATATCGATGAGGAAGGTAAGGTGAAAGTAATTTCGGGGGAAAGACGCGAGTTAATCGCTCCCGTGATCGAATAAATTCTCACTGGAATTAGTTAAATAAAAGGTGGGCTTTTTGCTCACCTTTTCTCGTAAAAATAGGGAAAAAGTGAGATGAAAGTCTGGATTGTGGGTTGTGTTTTGTTATTTTTATTGGTGGAATTTTATCAGTGGGCAAAGGGTTTTATTTTGCCTTTACCTCTCTATATTTTTGCTGGAGCTTTGCTATCGATCGCTTCTAATTATTCTCAAGATATGGGCAATTTATTTGCTAGAAATGAACAGGTTTATCAAACTGCTAGTTTAAGTGATATTCCTGACATTTTGACGACAGAAAACTCGATACCTCTGCTAAAAGAAGGAGAAAATAAGCTTGAATAGCTATAATAATCGTCCATTTATAGCGTTTTTCAGTCTGCTGAGGTACAAAAGTTATGGGTTTTAGGCAAAAGGCAAAAGTCAAAAGTCAAAAGGGAAGAAAAATATGTGTACCTCACTAGCTTAGGAAACGCTATATAGCGGTATGCACTTGCATGAGGTACAATAGAAGAGGACAATAAATTATAGACCTAGCCTGCATTATTCATGAAGACTTTGGAAAATCCTCGAAAGCCTTGGCAAGAAGTTCATCTAGCGATCTGGCTGAAAAACAGTCTGTTTTTTGAGATGTCCTCACAATCAGGTTTTTGCCAGTTGGTGAATAATGCAGGCTAAAGACTTCCGTGATTAAATCCCAAAAGACTTGGGCTAACTCCGTTTGATGAGGAGTTTTCAGTTTTTCTATTAAGCTCAACATATATTTTAAAGGTTGGCGGTCACTCCTCATTTTACAAAGACAGTGATCGCCTTTACTTTTGATATTCTGACGGGAGAATGAAACAGCCCTACCCGTTGGGGGCGTTGCGCGGCCACTGAGCCTTTACATTGAGCCTTTACATTGAGCTTGTCGTCACCCCGTCAGGTCGAAGTGCCGCCCCAAACCCCCCGCGCATTAGGTTAACTGTGAGATGCTTACAGGCGATTGTTCATATTTTTGTACTAATTTAAGAGTCACTGATAATTGCTGATTGTCGGTATTTCTGCAAATGTGGGATGCACCCAGACAGAAATATGTTCACCGAGAATCACTCCCGTTAGAGTGAGATAAGATTAACTCTTATTCCTCACCCTAACTACTAGGAAAAACCAGCAATTAAATTACGCACCTTGCCGTAATTTATCCAAAACCGATCGATCTTCTAGAGTAGAAGTATCACCAGAAATCTCTTGACCTGATGCTAAAGTTCGTAATAGACGACGCATAATTTTACCCGATCGCGTTTTTGGCAGTACATCGGTAAAACGGATTTCTCCCGGTCGGGCAATAATGCCAATTTCCTTGACAACGTGATCCTTTAATGCTTTCGCTAACTCCGGACTCGCTTCATAATGCCCCTCGAGAGTCACAAAAGCATAGACTTCTTCCCCTTTAATTTCATCCGGTCGTCCCACCACAGCCGCCTCTGCTACCGCAGGATGAGATACTAAAGCTGATTCGATCTCCATGGTCCCTAAACGGTGGCCAGAAACGCTCATCACGTCATCAACGCGCCCCATTACCCAGAAATAACCGTCTTCGTCCTGACGACTACCATCTCCAGCAAAATAGAGATATTGGCCATCTTTGGGGGCGATATGTTCCCAGTAGGTATTGCGGAAGCGATCGGGATTTTTATAGACTGTTCGCATCATACCGGGCCAGGGATGTTTGACCACCAGATAACCCCCCTCATTCGCTTGGGCGGGATTACCGTCTAAGTCCACCACTTCGGCCATAATACCGGGGAAAGGTAGGGTTGCTGACCCCGGTTTGGTGGCAATTGCCCCGGGTAGGGGAGTAATCATAATCCCCCCGGTTTCCGTTTGCCACCAAGTATCGACAATCGGACATTTTTCTTTACCGATAACTCGGTGATACCACATCCACGCTTCCGGGTTAATCGGCTCTCCCACGGTTCCCAGTAAGCGCAAAGAGGATAAATCCCGGCTATTGGGGATATCTTCACCCATTTTGATAAAAGCGCGGATAGCAGTGGGGGCAGTATAAAAGATATTAACGCGATATTTCTCAATTACATCCCAAAAACAGCCTAAATTAGAGGGACGGGGAACCCCTTCATACATTACCGTGGTGGCACCATTGGAAAGCGGTCCGTAAACGATATAACTATGGCCGGTAATCCACCCCACATCGGCAGTACACCAGTAAACATCGGTGTCTTTCAGGTCAAAAATCCATTTGCTGGTGATATGGGTGTAGAGATTATAACCGCCAGTGGTGTGGACGACTCCTTTCGGTTTGCCGGTGGAACCACTGGTATAGAGGATAAATAACATATCTTCGCTATCCATGGGTTCGGCCGGACAGTTAGCAGATACCTGTTTTTGTAGATCATGCCACCAGTAATCGCGATCGGCAACCATATTGATGGGTTCCTTGCTGCGCTGGACAACGAGGACTTTTTCCACACTGGGGGCGCTATTATCGGCTAGAGCCAGATCTACCTGTTCCTTGAGGGCAACTACTTTATCCTTGCGGAAACCACCATCGGCAGTGATTACCACCTTAGCGGCCGCATCATTAAGACGATCGCGCAAAGCATCGGCACTAAATCCCCCAAAAACTACACTGTGGGGCGCACCAATTCTGGCACAGGCTAACATGGCGATGGCCGCTTCGGGAATCATCGGCATATAAATTCCGACCACATCGCCTTTTTTTACGCCTAATTCCTTTAAAGCGTTGGCAAATTGGCACACTTCTCGGTGTAGCTGTTCGTAGGTAATGGTGCGGCTGTCTCCCGGTTCTCCTTCCCAGATGATGGCGGCTTTATTACGTCTCCAGGTGGTGAGATGTCTGTCAATACAGTTGTAACAAATATTAATCTTGCCGTTGACGAACCATTTAGCAAAGGGGGGCTGCCAGTCAAGAACCTCTGACCATTTTTCAAACCAATGTAGTTCTTTTTCGGCTAATTGGGCCCAAAAAGCTGGGGGATCGGCCTTGGCTTTGGCGTAGAGTTGCTGATATTCTTCAAAGCTTTTAATGGTGGCATTCTGGGCAAATTCGGCACTGGGGGGAAACAGCCGATTTTCCTGTAGGATCGATTCGATCGCTATTTCTGTCATACTGGAAAACGAAATAAATTATCTTGCGATCCAGATTACCTTTTTCGGTTCCCCGCGTAACCCCGGCAAGCAATTCTTTAAGGCTATTTTAGGATTGCCCGATCCCTAACTAGCGATCGCCATTTTGCCCAAGTGTTACAGAGTTTAAAGTTATGTCACCGATCGAGCGATGAACAGATCGCTGTAAGGTAAACTAACCGATAAACCCGAAATTTAACATGGAGAACACTCGGTAAGGAGTCATAATTCAATGTCTCATAGCGTTAAAATTTACGATACCTGTATCGGTTGCACCCAATGCGTTCGGGCTTGTCCCCTCGACGTGCTGGAAATGGTTCCCTGGGATGGCTGTAAAGCTGCCCAGATTGCCTCCTCCCCCCGCACGGAAGATTGTATTGGTTGTAAACGTTGCGAAACGGCTTGTCCGACGGATTTCTTGAGCATTCGGGTTTATCTCGGAGCAGAAACCACCCGCAGTATGGGTCTAGCCTACTAGGCCTGGCAATCATTCTGTGTTTAATATTTAGCGAAAACTAATCTTGTTAAGAGGACTAACCAGTCCTCTTTTTTTGTTATACTCCCTTCGCTAGTTAAAATTTTAGTTAGGTAATTCCCCAAAAAGTTGACGATATTTTTGCAGTTTTGCCTCCATTTCTACTAACTGCTGATTAGCCTTTTCTGCGCGTTGGCGTTCATTTTCAGCCCGTTGCTTTTCCTGCTCCAGTAGTTGATTAATTTCGCTGTAGCACGAGAATTGAGTACCATCAGGACGATAAATTTTTAACTCGTCGGTTAAGTCAAAACGAATGCCTAAACGGGGACTCACCCAATTATTAACCTCACTAACACTGTCTAAACTGTCACCAATTCGCTGCCAAGCTTCTAGACTATTATCATCGGGATCATAGACGTAGTATTCTTGGACTCCATAGCGATCATAAAATAGCAATTTTTTGGCCATTTCGATGGAGGTATTACTGGGAGAAAGAATCTCAAAGACGACTTGAGGAGCAAGATTATCCTCTTGCCATTGTTTGTAGGAACCTCGATCGCCTTTCGGTCTGCCAAATACTACCATCGTATCAGGAGCGGCAGCAATTTTCGGCTGGCCTTCCACGGGATACCATAACAGATCCCCCGCTACAAATACCTGGGGATCATCGATATATAACCAGTCGATATTCTGCTTAATCGTCACTATCCAGTTAAATTGTTTAGTATTATCTGCCATCGGTTTACCGTCGCTCTCAGGATAGATAATCTCGGTTTTGTTAACTTGACTAACCATGGGGAATACCTGCCGAACTCATTGGGCTATTTTCATTATATAATAAATTTGAACTAAGTAAGGAAAAGACCGATCTTGATTTTAGAACTACAGCAAGTAAATTTAGCTATCCGACGGGGCAGTGCTTATCTGTTAGAAGATATTACTTTTGGCATCAAGCAAGGAGAAAAGTTAGCTATTGTCGGAGCATCTGGGGCAGGAAAAACGACTCTTTTGCGATTGTTAAATCGTTTGCAGGAACCAAGCACGGGAAATATTTATTTTCACGGTAAATCGATTAGGGAAATACCGGTTATTTCCCTGCGACAACAGATAGTTTTATTGCTACAAGAGTCGAAATTATTAGGGATGACTGTTCAAGATGCTCTCGCTTATCCTTTGCAATTAAAAAAACTTACTCCTGCCGAAATTAATAATAGAATTGACCGTTGGACATCCCTATTAAAAATTCCCGAACAGTGGTTTGAGCGCGGAGAGTTAGAATTATCTTTAGGACAAAGACAATTAGTGGCAATTACCAGAGCCTTGCTGTTAGAACCGAGCATACTGTTATTAGATGAACCCACCTCTGCTTTAGATACAGGCACGGCCAGCAGGTTATTAGAAGTATTAAATAATCAAAGTTCAATGACGATAATTATGGTCAATCATCAACTGGATTTTTTAGAAGAATTTGCCGAGCGAGTCATTTATCTAGAAGCGGGGAAAATTGGTTCAGATTGCCTCGCCCATCAATTAGATTGGTTAGGGCTAAAAACTCAGTTAATTGATTTAGAAAAATCCAGACAAAGTGACCACTGGTAAGATTAACTTAAAATTGGTGCGCCCCCCTGAAAAACTAATAATTCTCCTGAATTAATCGCTGTCCAAACTTCATTATCAGTTAAGGGTGTAGTGGCAATAATTGCCACTTGATCGCCGGGATGAGCTAAAACTTGAAAATCAACGCTAACATCTTCATCAATTAAATGAGCATCGGCAAAAGGATACTGACGGATTATATAGCTTAATTTTGTCGAACAATGGGCAAAAAAATGTTCACCATCGGATAAAAGATAATTAAAAATTCCTTGACAAGCGATAGAGTTTGTGATAGTTTTTAGGACTTGATAAAGTTGCTCTAGGGAAGGTTTGCCCTGGGGAAAAGTCTCTCGTAGGGTATTAAGAATTAAACAAAAAGCTCTTTCCGAATCCGTCTCCCCAACCGGTTGATAAAAATCTCCCGCAGCTGGTGAGAAATTTTCTAAATTACCATTATGGGCAAAAACCCAATATTTCCCCCACAATTCACGCCGAAAAGGATGACAGTTTTCTAGTTTAATTTCTCCTTGGGTGGCTTTGCGAATATGGGCGATAACATTGGTAGAATGGATGGGATAGTTTTTAATTAATTCCGCAATCGGAGAAGCGATCGAGGGTTTAACATCAATAAAAGTTCGACAACCTAAACCCTCAAAAAAAGCGATTCCCCAACCGTCTCGATGTTCGTCGGTTTTTCCCCCCCGCGCACAAAATCCCTCGAAGGAAAAACAGATATCCGTGGGGACATTACAATTCATGCCTAGAAGTTGACACATAGTTGCTTGAGTTTGAATATCAGATGCCAGCAAAATTACTTACTGCCAGCAGCCGTGACAGGAGACAGGAGAATTTTTTCCAGCTGCCTCTTGCCTATCCTAGCTAAGAAATTAATCTGGCACTACTACTAATTAGCGTTTGCTGAAAAAGTTTCTTGGTGGGTGTGGGGTTTTACCGATTTTCAGAAGGTTTTTAGATTTATTCGGCAAATCCTCATTAAATCAACCTCTGAAAGACAAAAAGAGCAAAAAATCAGATTGATAGCGATAAAATAACAATTTTTTGCCTAAAAAGGTAATTTATTTGCTGTTATTGCCTTTTATCTCCCTGCATCCCTGTTTTAACTCCCATGAATCCCAACTGGGCGATCGAGATTAATTTTTTGGCCTGCTTATTCGATAAAATAGGAAACTGGGCCATCTAATCAAATCTGTATCCTTAAGGCTATGACAATTATTTCTCGATCAATCCCCCAATCACCCACTAAATCCTCGTCTATCGGCGGCTGGCGCGGTTTGATCGAAGAATATCGCCAATTTCTGCCCGTAAGCAGTAAAACCCCTGTAATTACCCTCCTAGAAGGCAATACACCCCTGATCCCCGCCCCCTATCTCTCAGCACAAATCGGGCGCGATGTCAAGGTTTTTGTCAAATATGATGGCTTAAATCCCACCGGCAGCTTTAAAGACCGAGGTATGACCATGGCCATCTCGAAAGCTAAAGAAGAAGGGGCAAAAGCGGTGATTTGTGCCAGTACCGGCAACACCTCGGCGGCGGCGGCAGCCTATGCAAGAAGGGCCGGGATGCGGGCCTTTGTGATTATCCCCGATGGTTATGTGGCCTTAGGAAAATTAGCCCAAGCTTTATTGTACGGAGCGGAAGTCATCGCTATTAATGGCAACTTCGATGATGCCCTCAAGATTGTCCGCCAACTATCAGAAAATTATCCCGTAACTTTAGTCAATTCCGTCAATCCCTACCGTTTAGAGGGTCAAAAAACCGCCGCTTTCGAGATTGTCGATGTCTTGGGTAATGCTCCCGACTGGTTATGTATTCCCGTGGGTAATGCGGGCAATATTAGCGCCTATTGGATGGGATTCTGTCAGTATCACCAGATAGGCAAATGTGACCGACTGCCGAAGATGATGGGTTTTCAGGCCGCCGGGGCTGCCCCTTTTATCTCTAAACAACCAGTTGACCATCCCGAAACCCTAGCCACGGCCATCCGTATCGGCAACCCCGCTAACTGGGAAAAAGCCTGGGCCGCTAGTCACGCTAGTCAAGGGCAATTTCACGCAGTCAGTGATGAGGAAATATTAGCAGCCTATCGGATTTTAGGGGGCCAAGAGGGGGTTTTCTGTGAACCGGCCAGCGCCGCTTCTGTGGCAGGATTATTAAAAGTGCATCAACAGGTTCCCGATGGGGCCACCGTAGTGTGTGTTTTAACGGGAAATGGACTAAAAGACCCAGATTCGGCGGTAAAATACAGCAATAACCAACTAAAATCCGGGATCGCTCCCGAATTAACCCAAGTGGCTCAAATTATGGGCTTCTAAGCTAACGTTAATTCGGGTTAGGCAGCGCTTCTATAAAACTCCCTTAGAACTGGGAATTATACCGGCGCGACGGGGATCGATCGCTATGGCCCCACTCATCGCCCGGGCAAAAGCTTTAAAAGTAGCCTCAATAATATGATGGGAATTAATCCCGTCTAATTGGCGAATATGTAGGGTCATTTGACTGTGATTGACCAAAGCAACGAAAAATTCCCGCACTAGCTGAGTATCGTAGGTTCCCACTCTTTGGGTGGGAATTTCTAGACCATAACTGAGGTGGGGACGACCGGAAAAATCGAGGGCAACCTGCACTAAAGCTTCATCGAGAGGGGCGACAAAATGCCCGAAACGGACGATCCCTTTTTTGTCCCCCAAAGCTTGCAGTAAAGCTTGTCCGAGGGTGATTCCCACGTCCTCATTGGTGTGATGGTCATCAATTTCTATATCTCCGGTGGCAAGCACATCGAGATCGATCGCAGCGTGGGAGGCGATTTGCTGCAACATATGATCAAGAAAGGGAATTCCTGTCTGGGCGCGACAATTGCCGCTACCATCAAGATCGATCGTCACCTGTACATCGGTTTCTTTGGTAGTACGACTAACCGAGGCGCGACGGCAAGGTGAGACAAAAGAATCGGGTATCTGGGAAGTGGAAATCATTTAAGTAAAAATAAGTAGGTAGCCGTTAAAAATTATCAGATGCCCCCCTTATTAAGGGGGGACTAAGGGGGGATCGGCACCCCCCTTATCAAGGGGGGACTAAGGGGGGATCGAATTATTGACTAGGAAGATGAGAGTTTTTTTCAGTAATCAGTAAACCTAAAACTCACATCTGATCACTGATTACTGATCACTGATCACTGAAAAGAACGTAGGTTGGGTTGAAGCATGAAACCCAACGCCCGCATGGGTTACGCTACCGCTAACCCATCCTACAAATAATTGTGTCTCCCTACTTAGCTTAACAAATTAGGTTTTAGATTCGTCCCTTGTAATCAGTAAACCTAAAACTCACATCTGATAACTCACATCTGATAACTGATAACTGATCACTGATCACTGAAAAGGCCTAACTTTCTGGTTCAGTTTTAGCTTCCGCCGGCGGACCGGGGGGCAAGGCTTCCTCGCTGACAGGTTGAGGATTTTGGCTAGTGGGGGGACTAGCGGGGGAAACCTCCGGCTGATTGAGAGCGGGGGTTTGGGGAGAATTTTCTGGGGCTTTTTCCTCGATTATCGCATCTTTGGGCGGTTCTGGCTGGGTTGGGGCTGGATTTGGCTCTGTGGTTGCGGGTGGCTTGACGTTATCCGGTTGGGGACTAACGACGGGCTGCGGGGTTTGATTGGGACGAAGCGGGGTTTCAATTGCCGGCGTTGCGGGGGGGGAGTTACGCGTATTGAGGTTGCTACCCTCCGGTTTTGGGGGATTAGCGATCGCACCTCGGCACACTTCCGGGTTAGGGGCAAAACTGACGCGCACCTGATAGATTCTCGACTCACCACTGGGATTATTAAAACGAGTTAGGCGCACTTCCCTCGCCCCCTGTTGATTGAAAATCGGGAAGCCAGCACTTTTAATTAACTGGGGTTCACTGCTGAGGCGGCCTTGACTATCCACCGTCACCCCATAAACCGCCGTCCCCGCTAATTGACGGGAACAAGCCGTGGCGGGATAATTACCAGTCAAATTGACGGTAGTTATGCCTCTGCTGCCCTGATTGGGCTGATTTAGTTCATTTAAGGCGTTAGGATTAGTTTTTTGTACTCTGGCCAGCCAATCCACCTGATTTCTCATGGCCTCCTCGTTACTGGTATTGCTTTTATCTGCCTCCAGAGAGCGCAAACGTTCCCGCATTTCCCACATTAATTGTTGACGACGCTGTTCATCAATGGGCGATTGACCGTTCGGCTCCGGCGTGCGGGCGAAAGAATTGTTTAATTGTTCCTGCGCCTGTTGCGATGCACTAAGAGGCGAATTTCGCAATTCATCTGGAGTTAGATTATCTCGGTAGGGATCGAAGTAAGGCTGGAGCTGCTGGTTATTAGTCTCCCTAGGCCGATTATTATTCTCTGACAGGGTGGGAACAGAAGGAGGACTAGGTAAACTGGGGGTAGAAGTGGGAAAATTGCGAGGAATCGGTAATCTACCCGGAGAGGGAATAGATGCCACGGGAGGAGAATAGATATTGACGGAGGGTAAAGAGGAGAGGGGAGGTAAAGGAGGTAAAGAAGGTAAGGGAGGAAGGGAAGAAACCGAGGGTAAAGGAGGTAAGGTGCTGTTATGGATGCCGTCCATGGGGGGGAGAGGAGGCAAAGAGGAAGAAGACGAATTGGGGTTAGGCAGTGCGGGTAAGCTGGACAGGGAGGGGTCGAGATTGGGAAGACGTGACTGCTCTAGAGGGTTCAATTCAATCAGATTGACGTTGCGTAATTCCTTTTTTGGCTCCTGCGCTGGATTATTGAGGAAATTAGGTAAGATAATCGCTAAAATTAGGGCATGAATACCAAGAGAAGCGGCGAACGAGAGATTATTAGAGTTAATTAGTTTATTTTCTTCGGTTTCTAGACCAAAATAGGAGGATGTCATAATCTAGTTAATTGAGCAGAGCCTTGAGG
The DNA here is from genome assembly GCF_000981785.2 of Microcystis aeruginosa NIES-2549. NCBI lineage: Bacteria > Bacillati > Cyanobacteriota > Cyanophyceae > Chroococcales > Microcystaceae > Microcystis > Microcystis aeruginosa. Next base: position 3,932,926 of record NZ_CP011304.1, read on the forward strand.
GGAAAAGTTAACTCTATTCTAATCGTCAAGGCGATTTTTTTTTCTTGAGGGCGGGGAATTAATTGGTGTCAGTCCCCATCCCCTATTCCCTTCTCCCTTCTCCCTTCTTCCCACACCCTGTCCCCGCAAAAAACTTTTTCAGCCAACCCTACTTATACTGCGAGCGAGCCACAGCTTTTAATTTGGGATATAATTCCGAAGGGTCTAACAAAGGGATAAACTCATCGATTACCGGTTTAAAATTAGCCTGGAAATTCTCCCTAGTTCCATGACCGTTAGGCGATGTAGGCAATGATTCTAATTCAGGGAATTTGGGCGTTTCCGTGGTCAACTGTGAGAATAATTCCTCCACATTACTCATACCTTTGCGAGGATCATCAAAAAGAGAAGTTTCTGAGTTGAGTAAAGAATCTTTAATCATGGTCACTGTGCCATTATTATCGGTTTTTACCGCTTGTGGCTCTGGACAAGGCCGCTCAAGGGTACGAGAAGGTATCTTGATCTGTTCCCGTTTAGGGATAACTGCCGTTTTTTTGCCATTTAACTGCGAATCTGGCAAGTTTTTACAAACCAAGCGCTCGAATTCCCCCGTAAAATGAAAGGTAGGATGGCCGCGACGGTGCCAAATTTTGAGGATTTCCTCCACCGAAATGACTTTGTAACGTCCCTGATAGAGTGCCTCTAAAATCGCCATGCGAATCCAATTTAGTGAATAGATGGGCAACCAGCGCTCGATTAATTCTTGCGCTTTATAACCTCTCATTTCAAATCGATATTGGTTGAGTATAGTCGCTATCTGCATCAGGTTGATCTCTGGGTTAATCTCTGCCATAGAATTTACAAAGATAGTGAGCGCAATCGTTATGGCTACTAGGCACTCTATATATTAAGATTCTATTCAGGTTTTTCCTAGTGGTTTTTACCTATTCTCCCCACACTTACCCATTCGGCGCATCTCCACTCAAGGTCAGTTGACTCCCTAGGATCGGGTTCGCTTTTGGCGGCAATTTATCCCCTGCTAACTCCTGTACGGTTTAACGGGACTCCTCTGGCGACCTTAAGATAGTTTTTGTTTTTTCCCTGATTAGGCGATCGAGTTTATACCTCTTTAGTACCACAACTTGAGGAATTTGTCAAGAAAAAGGCAAAATTTCATCGATAAACCCAAGGGAGATAGAACTATAGCACTCCCCTGACAGCCTACCCGATCGAGGTTTTCTGAGTCTCCAGAAATTTTTTGTTAAAATTTGCAACATAACTTAACAATATGTTATAGTTCTTAACATAAGCATACAAAAGGAGCCTCCCCATGACTGCCCGCGGCTACACCACCGAAGAACAAGGAAGACTGAATAATTTTGCTGTCGAACCGAAAATGTACGTTGATAGTTCTAGCAGTCTCGGTTTTACCAAAAAAGCTGAAAAATTGAATGGCAGACTAGCTATGATTGGCTTTGTCTCTCTTTTAGCCATTGAATTGTTAACCGGTAAAGGAATTATTGCTTGGATTACCAGTCTCTAAGAATCGACAATCCCGTCGCGCTGTTCGGGGAGTTCAGTCCCCGTCCAGACGGGATGATTCAGATAGCATAAATGCCCTCAAAAACAGCTTTAGCAGGACCTGTCATGTAAACCCGGTTATCGGTTTGGGACCAGTGAATCTGAAGACAACCACCGGGGAGTTCCACGGTACAACGGCGATCGCATTTGCCCGTCAACACGGCCGCCACCACCACAGCACAAGCACCGGTACCACAAGCGAGGGTAATTCCCGCTCCTCTTTCCCAGACAAGCATCTTCATATAATCCGGCGCGACTACTTCCACAAACTCCACATTAGTCCGTTGGGGAAAAACCCGATGATGTTCAAATTTTGGCCCGATAGTTTCCAGGGGAATAGAGGCCAGATCATCCACAAAAGTGACACAGTGGGGATTACCCATACTAACGCAAGTAACTAACCAATCTTTGCCCTCCACCTCCAGGGGAACAGCGAGGACTTTTTCTGACCCCTTGACCAAAGTGGTGGGGATTTCACCGCCTAGGAGTTGCGGTGGTCCCATATCGACCGTTACCTGTTCATTGGCTTCTAAACGGGGAATAATCGTTCCTGCTAGAGTATGAATGCGATAGGTGCGGCCAATGGTGTTGTTAGCCTCTAAACGGGCAATAAATTGGGCTAGACAGCGAATACCGTTACCACACATTTCCGGTTCCGAACCATCGGAGTTGAAAATTCTCATGGTGTAGTCGGTTGCTGCTTGGCCGGGAAGCGCAAAAATCACGCCATCGGCGCCGATGCCAAAATGTCGATCGCACATAGCCACGGCCATTTCCGCTGTGATCAGGGGTTCGGGACTGTGACGGTTATCTATCAAAATAAAATCATTGCCCAGGCCTTGATATTTGGTGAAGGGGATTTTCATGGTCAATAAAAGCTGCTCAACAGGAATAATAGAGGATGAACACCTCATCGATAAACTCATTATGTCTCAATTCGATCCTGGTCTGCCGAGTATTAAACAAGTACAGAGCTATATTCAAGAGAAACGGGAAGTAGAAATTAAGTTAAGCACCGATGATCTCCTCGTTGGTCGCATCCTTTGGCAAGATGCTAACTGTCTATACCTAGTCGATCACTACGATAAACCCACTTTAATTTGGCAACAGTCTCTAGTTTATTTAAAACCTAAAGCCTAGGAGGAAATCAGACCCATCAAAAATTCATTATCTACATCTAGACTTTTATCCCAATATTTTTGTATTAGTTTTTGCACTCTTTCTGTTGCTTTTGCGGTAAATATTCAGGTCTAGGGGTTGACAAAGAGAGAAAAATCAGCAGTGGGGACAAGAGAGACAACCGTATGCAAGGGGTGATGGACAGAGGCCAAGGCCTGACGGAAGAAAGTTAAAACCGAACGGCCTTGGGCGCGACAAGACTGAATCACGGTCAACAAACGAGCAGTATCGACAAAGCCACTGAAGGAGCGAGAATCACCAGCTATCTTGCGCTTAGTTACTCCCAGACGCAGAGAACGCTCGGCTCGGTTATTATCGGGAGAGACTTCAGGATGCTCTAGGAAATACCACCACTGATGGGACTTGTCCAGCAAGGATTTCAGCAATAAACCCGCAGCATAACCCGCCTGGGGTCGCCACACAGCTAAAGCTTGCTCTAACCGCAGTCGAAAATCTATGACCCAATGGTTATAGATAGACCGAGCGCCGGTTTCTCGATATTGCCTATGTTGCCTAAAGGCTTCCGTGATTAAATCCCAAAAGACTTGGGCTAACTCCGTTTGATGAGGAGTTTTCAGTTTTTCTACTTGCTTAAAATGCCGCAGTAAATGGGCTAGACATTTCTGCTGGGCGGCCGCTCCATAGCCATTGTAAGTGCTGAAATCATCGGAGATTAACACCCCAGCGAAACTTTTCCCCAGCAGATGCTCTAATTCTTGTCGCGAGCGGGTGTCCCCCGCATGGAAGAGAGAAAAGCCTTGTCCACTAATATTCCACAACCATTCTTTGATTCTACTATTTCTATTGGCCTTTCTACTAGCTGGGCTACTATGAAAGTGCTTTGTCGGCGTTCACCCGGGGCGAGATGGATAGTGCCACGATGGAGGCAATTTTCGGCTTTGACGCTCTCAGTGCGGTCTATTCGTCCAAATCCTTTGCGGGTTTTTCCCTCATGCCCTTTTTGCCCTCCTGGGCTGCGTCCCTCTTTCTTTTCGCCTTCTTTGGCTTTTTCTGGCTTTCTTAGCAAGTCTGTGGAGGGGGGTTTCGATGACGTTTTGCTATCCTTATCTAGATTACCCTTCAGCTTCTCGATGGTTTCGCCTTGTTTGACTACTAACTCCTGTAATTTCAGCACCATCTCCACCAGTTGTTCTGGGGTCAGGTTTTTCAGGCTTTCCCTGTCTAGTAGCTGCTGCGGTTCTTTTTGCTTCATCGGAAATTTTGGGTCTGAAACCCCGCCGTTCTAGGTTGGCTTTACGTTAGAATTAAAAGGCCAGTCTCGAAAACCAAGTGGACGGCGCAGCACCTTGAAAACTCGGCTTAGGGGGTTCCGACCAGAAAAGCTTGGCCGGGTAAAAAGTCGCGCGCAACAAGTACAAGAAGCTATAGGCGGTCAACGTACCGTGGGACACACGGAATCGGGCTTCTGAAATGGGGCGAAAGTCTGTGGACTCTGTGTAAGACAGTACATGGTTTTTTAACTGTGGTATGCGACGGTGGTGGAAGCAGAAACTTAAATCGTGAGGTTTAGGAATCGCCGCACTTTTAGGGCGGCGAGGATGTCAACCTCTCAATCTACACTTTTTTCTGTTTTTGTCAATCCCCTGACCTGAATCCTTACATATTATGAAAACTTTTCTGACTTTTCTTCAGCTATTTATGAATGTCTAAATGATGCCCATCTGAAACATAAAAAAGAACTGGATTCCTTGCTTACTCTACGATTTCAGAAGTTTAATAAATCTCAGATTATGAACGTCTAAAGTATATAAAAACCTTCAATTATTACACCGCCACTGTCACGATGATAAATCGGCATCTGATGGAAGCCTAGAATTATCAGATTTGACATCCTTCGCGGATTTTGTCAATCTAGATGATACAGGGTCAACCAAAAGAAGTCAAGCTGTATCCTTAACAAGGGAACAGTAAAACTAGGAGCCGTGTGAGGTGAAAGTCTCATGCAGGGTTCTGAATGGGAGGGGAGGTCGGTGACGACCTTCTCGACCCCTAATGATTTAGATTAACTGCTCTAATTTTGCTTGTAAAGTCTTTTTGCCGAATTTAGTTAGAGTTTGTTGACGCAACCATTGCGGGTGACAGCGTTGATCCCGACCTGGCAAAATTTCTAAACAAGCTTTAGCCACCTTTTCGGCATCTCGATAGGGAACCCGCCACCCCACCAAACCATCCTGCAGCGGCTCTGCTGAACCGTCCTCATCTCCAGAAATCACGGGAATACCACAGGCCATCGCTTCTAGGTAAACAATCCCGAACCCTTCCCGGGAAGGCATAACGTAAGCATCGGCCAAACGATAATGGTCGGCTAATTCCTCCGTCGGGACAAAACCGGCGAAAATTACCTGTTTATCCACTCCTAACTGCTTGGTTAAAGCTTCTAACCTTGGAAGGTCGTCCCCTCGTCCGATGACTAGATATTTTACTTCCGGATAAGTCTCTAGAATTGTCGGCAGGGCCCGAATGGTAACATCTACCCCTTTATAGATATCCCCCGACCACAATCGGGCAACTGTTAATAAAACTTTGGCATTTTCTATATCATATTTTTTGATTAATGTCAAGGACTTTTCACCTAAATTAAACTTTTCCTCATCCACCACACAGGGGAGAATTGCTACTTTTTGGGGATCGATAGCGTTAGCCTTACACATAAGATCGCGACTGTAACGGCTAATTGTCCAGATCGATTCGGCCGCTTGCAGGGCCTGTTTTTGGGAATTTGGTAAAGGTTCCCAGACTTCTTTGCCGTAGGTGAGGACGGTGTAGGGTATGTCTAAAGCTTGACAGTAAAGACGGGTGAGGGTGGCTAAATTTACATGACCACAAAAAACTCTTTGGGGACGTTTCTGGAGGAGAAAAACTAAAAACTTAAGGGCTAATTGGATGCGTCCGAGAGTTGCTGAGTTATTTTTCAGGTAATGAAAGGTAATACCTTGATTTTTAAAAGGATTAGGACAATCAGGGGCATCCCGCAGTAAAAAAACCTCGGCCGCCTCAGAATCGGGTAAAGTGAGATAGGCTTGCAGGACATCCTTAATATAGGATTGAATACCACCTTCTTGGGAAAAAATCTCTAAAAATAGGAATATATGAGTCATCATCGAACGTCAGTGTCAAAAAGTTTTAGGTTTGGCGAAAAAATTTTCCCTGATCTCTTATCTGTACTATCACACTTTCTTGATCTATTTCGATCGTTTCCCAAGTAATAGATCCTAACCGCTAACAGTCCGAAAAAGAACAATCTGGTCGCTCTTCTTGCGTGTAACTGCCAGAATCAGGGAAATTCGGATGCTGATAGCTAAAATAACTGATATTAGTCAGTTTAGCTCATAATGCTGACCAAGGCGATAGATAAAAAGTGAAGGACTGGGAAATAGTCAGAATTTTCCGGGATGCCGCACATAAAGCTATTTCTTTGTCCCCGGTGTCATCGAGGAATCTTCCTCTTTTAATTCTAGATATTTTCAGGAATTACTGGAGATAAAAAAATTAAAGTTCCTCAGCTGCTCTGACAAAGGTTACAAATGCTCCCAGAACGGTTAAGCTTATTTTAATCTCTGTAATTGCTTTTATGGATCATTTAACTTCTGAAAGACTCAATTTAACCACAAAAATCGCCTATGGTGCTGGCGATTTAGGACCAGCTATCACTGCCAATATCTCGGTATTTTACTTGCTATTTTTCCTCACTGATGTGGCAGGATTATCGGCAGGATTAGCCGGTAGTGTGCTGATGGTGGTGAGAATTTTCGACGCTATTAACGATCCGATCATTGGGATGTGGAGCGATCAAACTCGTACTATCTGGGGTCGTCGCTTACCATGGATGTTATTGGGGTCGATTCCCTTCGGAATTAGCTATTTTTTACTGTGGTTAATCCCGACTAATAACCAATTATGGTTATTTTTATATTATATTTTTATCGGCATTATCTTTAATTTAACCTATACGGTAGTCAATCTTCCCTACCAAGCACTCACCCCTGAATTAACCTATGATTATAATGAGAGAACCCGCTTAAATAGTTTTCGTTTTGCCTTTTCGATCGGGGGTAGCATTCTCTCATTAATTCTCTATATTCTCGTCTCATCTTCCTATGCAAACGATCTCCATCAAGCTTTTTTATTGTTAGGTGTAGTTTGTGCTTTAATGTCGATTATAGCAGTTATTTGGTGCGCTTTAGTTTTACAAGAACGAGGAGCAAAAGCGATTCTAAATTATCCTCAGAAAAAAGTTTTGGCAATTGCTTTTATAGTTATCGGTGCGCTTTCCTTGGTCTATGGAGTAGGAAAAATTGGGGTTAATCCCAGAGATTTTATCGCTATTTCCACAATTTTATTAGGAATAGAAGGGATAGTTTCTGGGTTAAATATTTACTATGGTAAAACTGAAAATCATCTCAGGGATGGTGCGGCAATTAAACAGAGAGAAGCAGATAATAATACCGAAACTATTCCCCTGAAAGAACAATTAAAAATAGTTTTTGGTAATCGTCCCTTTTTATACGTTATTGGCATCTATCTTTGTGCTTGGTTAGGGGTACAATTAACCGCCTCGATTTTGGTTTACTATGTCGTCAGCTACATGAGACTATCGGAAGCAGAATCAGGTTTAGTCGCTTTAGCAGTACAGGGAACAGCTTTAGTGATGTTATTTTTATGGCAAGCAGTTAGTCAGAAATTAGACAAAAAGATAGTCTATTTTTTAGGGATTACAGTCTGGATTATTGCCCAAATCGGTTTATTTTTGCTCCAACCAGGACAAATAACTTTAATGTATACTTTGGCAGTTTTGGCGGGATTTGGTGTATCTGTGGCCTATTTAATTCCTTGGTCAATGGTTCCTGATGTGATCGAATTGGACGAATTAGAAACAGGAAAACGTCGAGAAGGTATTTTTTATGCTTTCATGGTACTTTTGCAAAAAATTGGTTTAGCTTTGGGGTTATTTCTTGTCGGTATTGCTCTAGAAACATCGGGTTTTAAACCGAGAATCCCAGGAGAAGCAATTCCCCTGCAGCCAGATAGTGCTTTAATAGCAATTCGCCTAGCAATTGCTCCTTTACCAGCATTTTTCCTGATCATTAGCCTAATTCTTGCCTATTTTTATCCAATTACGCGCCAAGTTCACGCCGAAATTTTAGACCGATTAGCAGCAAGAAGACAAGAAGAAAAGTAAACATTGGTTATCAGCTATTAGGACACAGGAGATTATTTTTATTTATTCCCGAACTTCCTGCTAAGAAAAATCAGCAAACCCTTACCCAAAAGTAATTGTATTGATTTTTGAACTACTCGTTACTGGGTACAATCGACCTGGAAGCTTAACTGGAGAGTGTTTTAGATATCTGCAAAAATTATAACCCGATCACAGCTTGCTTTTATATTATATACTAATTAAGTAGTTCAATAGCTAAAATGGGCGTTGCTGAATCAAGATATGAATCAGTAGGGAATAATTACCTCTTGAAACTTTAGATAGTGAATTAATAAAGGAATAGACTATTCTAACATCTCCACTGACTTTGAATAACATAACGTTTGGGTATCTAGTCGGACAAGATAATGTATTCAACGAGTGTTCTCCCCCTCTACTCTATTCAGATACAGCCTTTCTCACAAATATTAAGTATAATGTTATCGATAGCTAAATTGTACCAAAAATGAAATCCTATCCAGTAGAGTTCCGTCAGAAAATCCTAGACTGTTATTATAACGAACCCATCTCTCAAAGACAATTAGCGAAAAGATTCTGCGTAACCTTAAGTTTCGTACAAAAGCTTTTGAAGCAATCTCGAGAAACGGGAGATATTCGACCGAAGACTTACCGATGTGGCCGTCATTTAAAACTTACACCAGAACAGATGATCGCCCTCGGTGATTTGATTGAGGAAAATAATGACGCAACTCTAGCCGAACTATCGGAACTATTCCTAGAAAGAACCGGTATAGTGTTAAGTGTGGCGACAGTGGCAAGAATAGCCGAACGCTTGAGAATGACCCGCAAAAAAAACTCTACACCCGACCAGAAAAGAGATAGAAAGAGGACAAAAACTTAGACAAGAATACAAAGGATAAAATTCGGGATGTATAAAAGTAGACCCTAATAGACCTCGACCTAATATTATCTCAAGACTAAAAGTTTTTCTAGTTAAGGAATCTACCCAAATAAAAATGATTTTAATTGCCTCATATTTTTTCAGTGAAATTGAATTATAGCGCTTTTCACGTTACTGAGGTATCGACAAGTTTTGCCAACAAAGGGTTTAAGCCCCTTGCCCATGCCTCATTCTGATGAAAACTGCTATATTTACTTCGAGATCGCGTTAAAAGCTGACTAGCTAGATGATTATGTCAATTCGTTGGTCGGGTTGAGGCTACGAAACCCGACAGAAACCCTCAGTTGTTGGGTTTCACTTCGTTCAGCCCAACCTACGCAAAAAGATCTGAATCAAGGTATGAATGCCAACCGTGCATCGTATCCAAAAGTTAGTTTGGGTCTAGGTTTTAAAAATCCCACAAAATAAGATTCAGGTCTCAAATCAGCAATGCCGAAAATCCCTTGACGATCAAACTCCCGATCAAGTATTCTACAAGCACGCTTCAGAATTCGTTGCACTTCTGCTCTGAATCGCCACTTTGTTAGTTCGTAAGTAATATAATTATGACCGAGCAAATACCTCCTATTTATTTTCATCTTCCCGCCTCCCATCGACCCGACCCTTTGCCCGATCACGCCGATCAATTACGAACGGGTCGAGGTTCATTGGCTTGGATTTTACAAACTTATTTGCGATTACGCGAATCGAACTTTCCCTGTGAATTAGTAGATACTATCCCTAAAGAAGGTATTGTAATTGGTCATCGAGAATCGTTAGCTTATGATTTTCAACCCTATCCCAAGTTATTACTGGCTTGTGTTAAAGGGGATCAAAATCCTCAACCCTACGCTCAAATTCATATTGTCCAGAATCGACAGGAATTAACTGCTTCTCAACTTTATATAGAATCAATAGCCGAAGATCGCTATCTTTTACCAGGTAAGCGATACTTTTTACCCCATTGGACTCAACCAGGCTTAATTCCGCGCGATCCTCAACGGGGCGATCGGTTCGAAAATGTAGTTTATTTTGGCCTTACCTCCAATTTAGCTCCCCCCCTACGCAAACCGGAATGGCAACAGCAGGTAGATAATTTAGGTTTAAACTGGTGCATTCAAACTAATGATAAGTTTTGGCATGATTATCGTCAAGTAGATGCAATCGTCGCTGTTCGTCGTTTCGACTCTAAGGAAACTTATCCTTGGAAACCCGCCACTAAACTCTATAATGCCTGGTTAGCAGGTGTTCCTGCTATTTTAGGAACTGAATCTGCTTTTCAATCAGAGTACAAAAGTGAGCTAGATTTCTTTGCTGCTAATAATGAGAATGATGTTATTTATTATCTCAAACAATTGCGGGACAACAATTATTTAAGGCAGCAAATAAAATCTCATTATCAAGAAAGGTCGAAAACCGTGACTATTAGCCATCTTGTTCAGTGTTGGCATCAGTTTATCTTCAATGAATGTGTTCCCGCCTATAATCAATGGTGTTCCCTTTCTCTCTGGCAACAACAACAGTTCTTTTTGCGTCGTCGTCTCCTGTTAAAATTGAATCAACTGCAAATGAAAACCCTGAAAATCATCACTGCTCAATAGTCAATGGTTCTCGGTGATTGGGGACGGTAATGTTTGAATTCCTCTTTTTACCCGGTTTTTGGGGTAGTATTCACTTGGCTCTCTTACATGGCGATTCGTTACTGGGATTGACTTGGCACTTTTTTCAATTTTCTCAGATTATGTCAATTCGTAGGTCGGGTTGAGGTCACGAAACCCGACAGAAACCCTCAGTTGTTGGGTTTCACTTTGTTCAATCCAACCTACGCAAAAAGAGCGATAAATCCGATCAAGAGCGGGGTACAATACTCGAAAGAACGAAAGTTTCTGGTATTTTTTGAGTTATCTTTTAGAAGGCATGGTAATTTCTTTTTTACCACTAAAATAAACCGTCTCTATCCATAATTCTCTCGCCTCTTCAATATTAATCATCACTTCCTCTAAAGTTTCCCCCTGAGTAATACAACCATCTAAATCTGGAATTAACGCCGTGTATCCTCCTTCTTCTTCGGGATAAATTGAAATCGGATATTTAAGAGACAGAAAGTATTCTAATATTGGTTGTTCCATCGATAGGTCTAAATAGGTTTGACTAAATCGCCAACTTTAGCATTATCAAAAGTTTTTAATTCATCGGATTCTACCACTTCAGATTTATAACTCCTCAATGCAAAAGGAGAATTTTCTATTCTTTTTCTATAAGTTTTTTTCTGATCGGTTTCAATTATAGATATTTTATCTTGAACAAAAATAATTCTTCCTGTACCTCACGATAAACCATCATTCTTTGACCTTCTCGAATTCCGTTCTGTTCACCTCTATTCATTACTAATTTATAGTCGTCAATAACCTTAACGACAGTGGCGGGAAAGGTTCCTTTAGGAGATAAAATGGGAGTTTCTGTGACGTTTTCCATAATGATTTATCTTTGGTATAAATCTGGTTAATATTAAATATTATCGCTCTTAGGGCGCAATAGCTATAATTTAAACTTATATTTGTCAAGATTTAATGATAAGGTCGGTCAATTGCCTTGATCATTAATAGTACGAATGTAGTGGCTATGTGTTGTAACTGTAAACAATGGGTTAAGTGTGATAATTTCTTATAAATTCAAAAAATTGCTATGATAAAATGCTAGAATAAAGGGGTAGGCATAACTTAAACGAGGGTGTTATGGTAAAAAAATACTATCGTGACATTTCTTCCCAAAATTACTCTATTCCTAGACGGTACTTTATGGATGGTCTGGTCTCAGTTCTAGATATAGGGGGGACTTGTCGTGCCAATCTAGATTATCGTTGTCGTGTTCCTGTGGGCAAAAAAGTACATTTGAACCCAGACGCTGCCGCAATTCAGTCTGATTGGATGAAGACAGGATTAGATATTTACAATGCCATTTGTGAATATGGGGGAAAGTTGTCTTAAAATGTCCGACGAAAGTAAAAAGTCAGAAGACCAGGATAATAGTGAGCTAGTTGAAAGACCTTTAGAGTCCATAGATGAAATATTAGAAGATGAGACTATTGATCAGTCAACTATAACCCCGATTCGACCGCAACAAATAAACCAAAGCATAACCTTCTCTGGCCCGATTCCTCATCCAACAATTCTAAAAGGATATGAAGAAGTTTTGCCTGGTAGTGCTGATAGGATTTTGTCTATGACGGAGAAAGAAGGTGAACATCGAAGAAAGATAGAAACAGAACTGGTAAAAAACGATAATATCCGCTCTTATCTTGGGCAAATTGCCGGTTTTACGATTGCGATAGTTGGTTTAGGTGGCTCTATTTATCTAGGGATTAATGATAAAGTTTGGGCATCTGGGATTATGAGTGCGGGTACTTTAACAGGTTTGGTGACGGTTTTTGTTACAGGGGATAAAGAGAGAAGAATTCAGTCCCAACAAGATGATCAAGACAAGTGATTCAAATACTGTAAGTTGTTCCTAGACAAAAATGGTAGAGAAGCGATATTTTGCCTCTCTACCTTGAGTTATTTTACTAGATCAATTACTCGATTCCTTCGATGCGATCCTCCACTTCTTGATAAAGTTCCTGTAAGCGGTCTAAATTCTCTTGAGAAGTTTCCCAGTAACCGCGACCATTAACTTCTAGCAGGGTTCCCACCATCTTGCGGAAAGAATTAGGATTGAGATTCATCAGACGCTGACACATTTCCTCATCTTGAATAAAAGTGGTGTTCACATCTTCATAAACCCAATTATCCACCGCATCAGCAGTTGCCGACCAACCCATCGTATTAACCAAACGCTTCGATAACTCTCGGACTCCTTCGTAACCGTGACTTAACATTCCCTCGTACCATTTGGGATTGAGTAACTTGGTGCGGGTATCCAAGCGCACGGTTTCCGATAAAGTACGCACCTGAGCGTTAGCGGTGGTAGTATCGGCAATATAGGCCGCCGGTTTTTTGCCATCATCGCGTAAACTAGCGACAACTTTTGTCGGGTCCGAGTCGAAATAGTGGGAAACATCGGTTAAACTAATCTCGCTAGAATCCAAGTTTTGGAAAGTTGCCTCGGCAGTTTTTAAAGATGCTTCAAACAACTGACGATTATCGGCCATCATCCCAGGGTTATCGGAATCGAAAGCAAAACCCTTGCGGTTGAGATACATATTCTGTAACTCTTTTTCATCTTCCCAACTGCTATTTTCCACCGCGAGATTGATGTTAGAAGAATAGGAACCGGAAGCATTAGAAAAGATGCGGGTGGCTGCCTGTCGAACCGTTAAACCCATTTCTTTTGCTTGTTCAATAGCGTGTTTGCGGACATAATTCATCTCCACCGGTTCATTTGCTTCCGCGGCCATTTTTACGCCTTGGTCAAGCAAGTTCATCTGATTGATAAATAAATCCCGGAAAACACCAGAACAGTTGACCACCACATCAATGCGCGGTCTTCCTAACTCCTCTAGGGGAATTAATTCCAATTTATTCACCCGTCCCAAAGCATCGGGAACAGGACGAACCCCCACCATCCAGAGAATTTGTGCCAGGGATTCCCCATAAGTTTTGATATTATCAGTTCCCCAGAGAACACAAGCGATGGTTTCAGGATATTTACCGCCATTATCCAGTTTTTGCCGTTCTAACAGACGATCCACCACGATTTTAGCCGATTTTACCGCCGCTAGGGTCGGGATAGACTGGGGGTCTAAAGCGTGGATATTTTTACCCGTCGGTAAAACTCCGGGGTTACGGATGGGGTCGCCACCAGGACCGGGAAGAACGTATTCCCCTTCCAATGCTTTTAATAGGGCCCCTAATTCATTATCAGCACAGACCTGTTCTAAACAGAATTCTAGGTATTCAAACAGGGGTTTTAACGCCACCGGATCAACCTTTGGATAACCCATCTCCTGTAAAGTTTCCAGCCAAGGCGATCTTTTGCCTATATTCAAGAAATTCAGCTTAGAAAGCATCGATACCCGACCTTCTGGGTCAGTTTGGGACTTGACTAAAGCAGCAACAGCAGCGCGAGTCGCTAGGGTGATGTTTTGCAGTAATTCCACATCCTCTAACACCCCTCGATCGCTATTGCGATAAACTTCCTCTAGATCCCGGCCGATGCTGTTGGCAATAATTCGGGGTAAGGAGAGTAAATCGTCTTCTTCCCGGTCTAAACTGGCAATATTGACCAAAGTTGCCACCGCTTCTTCGGCCGAGGGGGGTTTACCGATAACATGAAGTCCGCAGGGAAGTAAGCGCGATTCAATTTCCATCAGTTTACGATAGACCGAACCGACAATATTATCCCGTTCCTCTTGACTGAGATCGGCAGTGTCACCATCAGGTAAACTTATATCTTTATCCAGATTGACTAATAAACATTTATCAACAATGGTGTTGACAATTTGCACCCCACGCCCACTATCCTTCAGGGTTTGGTAGGAACCGATCAACTCGCTGAGTTCTTTTAACCCCTTGTAAAGTCCAGCATTTTCTGCGGGGGGAGTAAGATAGGAGATGGTTTCTGCATAACTACGACGTTTAGCGATGGTCGCTTCGCTGGGGTTATTAGCGGCATAATAGTAGAGATTGGGAATCATCCCGATGAGGTTATCCGGGTAGCATTCCCCAGACATTCCCATCTGTTTCCCCGGCATAAATTCTAGGGAACCGTGGGTGCCAAAATGAAGAACCGCATCTGCTTTCCAGACTTGATTGAGATAGGTATAGTAGGCTGCAAAACCGTGGTGGGGACTAGCAGAACGAGAAAAGAGCAGACGCATGGGATCCCCTTCATAACCGAAGGTAGGTTGAACCCCAATAAAGACATTACCGAATTCCTTCCCGTAGATTAACAGATTTTGTCCATCACTGTTGAGGTGTCCCGGTGGTGGTCCCCAATTTTCCTCTAAACGGACGGAATAGGGGGTTAAGCGTTCGTATTCCGGTACAGACATCCGATAGGCGATATTTAGCTCCGGACTATGGTATTGTGCGGTGGCATCATGGATTACCGCTTCCATCAGTTCTTTGGGAGATGCGGGTAGCTCCTGCAAGTCATAACCATTATTTTGTAACGCTTGCATCACCTCGTAGATAGAACCGAACACATCTAGATAGGCTGCGGTTCCCACATTCCCCTTATCGGGGGGGAAACTAAACACAGTGATGGCGACCTTTTTATTGAGTTTCGGTTTCTTTCTTAGGTTAGCCCATTTTAGCGCCCGTTGAGCGATCGCTTCCACCCGATCCTGTAAAGCGATCGCTTTACCCGTCGCCCCATCCCGGCCCGATAATATAATAGGTTCGATCGCACCGTCTAATTCCGGAATAGCAATCTGTAGCGCCACTTGAATCGGGTGTAACCCCAAATCGCTTTCTTCCCATTCCTGGGTGGTTTGGAAAACTAGCGGTAACGCGCACATATAGGGACGATTGAGCCGTTTTAAGGATTCTATCGCTTTCGGATGATCTTGTCGCGCTGGACCCCCCACTAAAGCAAATCCCGTCAGCGAAATTACCGTATCAACAATAGCAACCGCTTCCACTCCTTTTAAGCTTTTATCCCAGAAGTATTCCTCTACAGGTTTAGAAAAATCTAATCCCCCAGCAAAAACGGGAAGGACTCGCGCACCCATAGACTCAAATTCCTGCACGAGAGCGACATAATGAGCGTCATCACCAGTAACGAGATGAGTTCTCTGTAAAATTAAGCCAACACAGGGAGCCAAGGGGTCTTTCAGGTCATCAGCAATATCACTGCGGTTATTGTACCAATCGAAGTATTCCTTGACATCCTCGAACATTTTCATCGATAAAGGATGCCAGATACCCATATCTGGATAAACTACCGGTTCTTTGTAAACTACACTGTCATCCTTGTTATCGAAGACGTACTTATCGGCCAACATTAACAGGAAATTCTCTAAATTTTCTGCGGAACCTCCCAGCCAATACTGGAAACTTAACATAAAGTTGCGTGCGTCCTGAGCTTTTTCCATGGGGAGGTATTTCAGGACCTGCGGTAAGGTTCGCAATAACTTTAACATCGCATCTTGGAAACCAGCACCAGAGTTTTCCTTGCGCTTTTTCATAAAATTAGCGATGACACTCTTAGACTGTCCCAATTGGGCCATGGAAAAGCTGCCTAACTTATTTAAGCGCATTACCTGGGGCATAGAGGGAAAGACAATCACCGCATCTAACTTATCCCGATGGGGACTGACAGCGGCCACGACTTTATCGGCTAAATCTTCGATAAAGATGAGAGAAGCAATGAAAATATTAGCTTTGGCTACATCCTCTTGAAAATTGCGATAATTTTCTGCATCGCGCAGTTCTTCGATTAAATAACCACTAATTTCGATCGCTAGTTTCGGATTGTTAGCGTTGATTTCCCTGACCGCACTACTCAGCGCACTTTGGTACTGAGGTTCTAGCACGACATAGACCACCTTGACCAGCGATCGAACCCTTCGACTTGGCTCAGGGCAAGCATTCAACGCGTCAGGAACTATGTGACGAATGGTGGACTTGACGTGAGTGAACATATATGATGGTTCTCCTTAGGATTGCTGAGTCTGGTATGAAGTGATTTTCGTCATCAGATGACGATCGCCCTTTGTTTAAGGTATTTAGATATATGTTTCTGTTTTGTATCAGAAAATGTAACCCTGATGAGCATTTACTCTGGGTTTTGACACAATTCGATAAATATCTTGCCATATTTTGTAACAGATGGTAAAGAGCTTTCTGAGTAACTGCTCAAGCTTTTCTTTACAAAAATTAATATTTAATCTATTGACTTTTTTAATAAAAAGTGGTAACAAATAGCAACTCGGAGGAGATGTCCCTGTTCAAAGATGATCAGGGTTAGGATCTGATAAGTAGCTGGTTATAATTAAATTAAAAATGGATTTTAGGTTCGATCCCCCCTGCCCTCCTTGATAAGGTAGGGTTGATTCATGAATCAACCCTACCCTTGATAAGGGGGGTGTCTGATGATTTTTAACGCCTACCTACTTAATTCTCTGTAATTAATTAAATTATATTAATTTTCTTGAAAATACTTGACATTACC
The DNA here is from genome assembly GCF_000981785.2 of Microcystis aeruginosa NIES-2549. Classification (NCBI taxonomy): domain Bacteria; kingdom Bacillati; phylum Cyanobacteriota; class Cyanophyceae; order Chroococcales; family Microcystaceae; genus Microcystis; species Microcystis aeruginosa. Next base: position 3,949,896 of record NZ_CP011304.1, read on the forward strand.
CCCCCCTATGTTATCTTCCGCAACTGATAATGTTTTTTTCTTTGTTTTGTATGTCCTTAAAAACCTCTGTAGCTGTTGCCGCTACCGCCATCGGTTTAAGTACTCTTTCCTTGGCTGCCCAAGCCGCTACCGTTCGTGTTCCTTTGACCTACGGTTCTGCGGGAACTGGTTATTTTGACATCGATGATAGTTTGTTAGCACCGAATACAAATATCAGTTTTCCTGGTAACTTCAATGGCCTGCAAGGGTTTTCCCTCACCTTTACGGGTTTAGCCTCTAGTCCCTCGACAACCACCTTTACCCTAGCTAATTTAAACAATTGGGCCTTTCGCACCGACGGGACAGGAACAATTATTGATGCTAACTTTCGGAGCAGTGGCAATGCTGATGGTTATAAATTAGAGCCTAGTGGCGCTTTATACGCTGGGCTTATAGACCCCCTATCAGGTTCATCATATTATGACATCACGCCTGGTACTCCCGGTCCGGTACCGGTACAATCCACCCCTGAACCGGGTGGCGTTGTGGCCCTATTGGGGTTAGGGTTGGGTGCCTTGGCTTCTAGAGGTAAGAAACGGGGTTAATGAGAGGTGAGGGTGCAAGCAGTTCGATAAACTCACTGACCACCTTGCACCCTAGAGGGTTTCATCGGGATTAATGCCTAATTCTCTTAATCTTGCCGTTAATTGCTCAATTTTTTGTAAAGCCAGTTCTTTTTGTTGTCTTTCATGTTCCTTTTGCTGTAAAGCCAGTTCTTTTTGTTGACGTTCAGATTCTTTCGCGTGTTTCTCCAGAATAGCGGCTTCGACCGGTGTTGGGATTAACTGACCTTTAGGACTAAAATAACGGAATTTATCGGCGTAGATCCTATTATTTTCAGTAATCGATCGACAATGTTTTTTAATTGGATAACTTTACCCTATTTATTAATTAATCCTGTTTTAATTCCCTTGAGTATAGCTCGATCGGAAACTATTCTTGCTCAAGAAGTCAGCGATCCTAATTATCAAAAACTGGTGCAGTACGCTCAAAATCAACAACTTGATCGCTTACCCATGGCTGATATAATCCAGAATATCGCCACTCAATTTTTAGGAGCAAAATATCAAGCAGGATTACTCGATCGCTCGGCAACAGAAAAATTATTTATCTCTTTAAAAGAGTTTGATTGTGTCCTATTTGTGGAAACAGTTCTCGCTTTGAGTCACAATTTTGCTTTAAAAAATTATCAGTATTCTGCTTTTAGTCAGCAGGTTTTAAATCAGCGTTATCGCCACGGTATTCTCGACGGTTATTGTAGTCGTCTTCACTACTTTTCCGATTGGATTAATGACAACCAAAAACGGGGCAATCTAGAAAATATAACTCAAAAATTAGGTGGAATTACTCTTGACAAAAAGCTCAACTTTATGAGTAAAAATCGCCCTCTATATCCCCAGTTAAAAACTCAAAGTAATTACGATTGTATTCAACAGGTAGAACGGCAATTAGAAAGTTTATCCTTAACCTATATTCCCACCGCTAAGATTAAAGATATTTATCCACAACTACAAGCTGGAGATATTATCGGTGTCGTGACTAATATTGCTGGTTTAGATACCACCCATACCGGTCTAGTTTATCGCTTTCCTGATGGCAAAATTGGCTTAATTCATGCCTCTCCTGCTGGTCAAATTACCATTGCTAAAGACCTAGAAAAATATATCACTAAAGTGGACAAAGCCATCGGTATTTTTGTCGTTCGTCCCCTTGATCCAAGAAATAATTAACCCTGAATTGCTTGAGCTAATTGAATGTGGAGTTTATGACTAGCTTTAAAAGCCATGTAATGAGCGGTGGGAATGGTTCCCAGTAAACTCAAATCACCAATTAAGTCCAATAATTTATGCCTTGCTGGTTCATTTTCAAAGCGTAAAGGAGGATTTAACCATTGATTTTGATCGCAGACTAAAGCATTTTCTAAACTGCCTCCTTTAATTAAACCAGCCTTTTGCAGATATTCAATTTGATCGGCAAAACCGAAAGTCCGGGCAGACGCGATCGCATCTCGAAAACTTTCTTGATCAGGACTCCAACTATACCATTGATTACCGATGGGTTTATAGGTAAAATCGATGCCGTAGGTAAAACGTAATTCAGGAGAAGGAATCACCGCCACAAAAGCATCTCCTTCGTACAACCAAATCGGTTGAGAAATAGTTAAATCTGATGGAGAAAAAGAGTTATCTAAACCAGCATTTTCGATCGCTTCCACCCAGATTTTGGCCGAACCATCGAGGAGGGGAATTTCCGCACCATCCACCTCAATGCGAGCATCCTCTACCCCCAACGCGGTTAAGGCCGCTAATAAATGCTCAACGGTTCTAACCTTTGCTTCTCCCTGTCCTAATTCCGTTGATAAAGTCGTTTGGTAAACCGAAGAAACTAGAGCGGGAATAATCGGTTGATTGGCTAAATCTCTGCGGACAAAATAACGTCCTTCCCCCGGATTTGCCCCACAGACTCGCACCCTGGTTATCTCCCCCGAATGCAGCCCAATTCCCGATAATTCAAATTGTTTAGCGATAGTAGAAACCATAATTATCAAGTAATAAAGCTTTGGTCAGTGAACAACAAAAAGAACTAAATTTATCGATAACTGATAACTGATAACTGATAACTGATAACTGATAACTGATTAGAATCGTTCCCCGATACCGAAATGGAGACGAGAACCACCATCGACATTAAAACCGTAGTCAACCCGAATTTGGCCGACGGGAGACTGTACCCGAACACCTAAACCGTAACCGAGACCAGTACCGGGTAAATCCCTGACAATCCCGGGTTGACCGGGGACATCGCCTTGGGAACCAACAGTAGTGCCGAAATCGACAAATAAAGCCCCCCCGATAATTGCGACAATGGGAAAACGATATTCGGCCGTCGCTTGGAAATAACTGCGACCGCTACCCACTTCTCCCTCGGCGTAACCCCGTACAGAGTTACTACCCCCCACAATAAAAGCATCGTAGGGGGGTAAATCGCCTAATACTGTCCCTGCTTGCACATTAAAAGCGAGGGATTGCTGACCTTTAAAGATATCGGTTTCAAAGAGATTAAAGGAATTAATCAACCGAACGGGGATAAAGTAACTGTAACTACCCCGAACACGAGTGCCGAAAATACTGCCAGAACCGACCGGAATAGTTTGTTCTAAACCTAGACGCAGGAAAGAACCACTGGTAGGCTGCAGGGGATTATCGCGAAAATCTCGAATAGCGCCAATATTTAGGGAAAGTAGATCATCAATTCCAGAGGAACTAAACGCCAGTTGTTGACTGCCAAAACCGTTGAGAGGTGCAGACAGAGGGGAGATGTCCCCATTGGCATTTTGCACCTGTACCTGTTGATAGTTAAAGCCTAGGGAAAGCACCCATTTTGGTTTTGTAAACACATCGGGAGCCAAAGGACGGACAAAAGTAATACCGCCACCCGTCCGGACGATACGGGGACTATCATTATCGTTCAACGTCCTAATTGAGGAATTTTCCCCATCATAAACCAGAGAAATCGACTGTCGCCGGAAAACGTTGACCGTGTAGGAAGTGCGGAAGTTATCCGTGGCAATCCAAGGATCGGAAAAACTCAGATCGAATAAAAATTCCCGTTCCCCTAACTGGACTTCTGCCCCTAAGGTTTGGTTATTACCGCCAAAATTGCGCTGTTGATAGCTAACAGTGCCGAATAAGCCCGCATTCGAGCTAATACCACCCCCAGCGGCCAGGGAACCGGTATTACCTTCCACCACATCGACGTTAACAATCACCTCCCTTGGGTCGCTGCCGGGGGAAAAAGACAGACGCACATCCTCGAATAAACCGAGACCGAAAACACGCTGTAAATCCTGTTGCGCCGTATTGCGGTTGAAAATATCTCCCGCTTTTAGGCGCATTTCCCTAGTAATGATAAATTCTCTGGTTTTACCCTTGACCGGTTCCTGTTCGACGTTAAAGTAGCGTACTTGAATTTTTTCGATTAAACCTTCGGAAATGACCAGAATCACCCGACCATCGGGAGTGACTTGCGGCGCACCGATTACCTGGGCTAGATCATAGCCGTTTTTGCTGTACCAGTCATTGATTTTTTTGACCCCCGCCTGTAATTCCCGCAAATTGAGGGTTTTGCCGTATTGACCGGCGAAAATTTCCTCGACCACCCCGGCAGGTAAAATCGATTTGTCCACGGTTTCCGGGGCAATTTGAATCTGTACCCCCTGAAAAACGGGGTTAGGTTGCACCTCAAAGGTGACTCGCACCCCTAGGGGCGTATCTTGGGGAACTGCCCGCACATCGGCAAAAAAACCCGTGGCAAAAACGGCGTTAATATCTTCTTGTAGTTGCGATCGAGTTGTGCTTCGTCCGGGTCGGGTGCGAATGGTATTATAAACTAGATTTTCCAATTCTCGATCGGACCCCTGTACTACTACCTCAGCCACCAAAACTCGCGACTCCTCGGCCTGCGCTGGTGGGGAAGTTGGGGGAGTTTCTGGAGGGGTTGGGGTTTCCGTCGGTGGTGCCACGGGTGGAGTAGTTTCTCCCGTCGCGGGAGGAGACTGTACTAGCTGCTCGACGCGGGGAAAAACCGTCTCTGGGGGTTCTTCTTCGGCCATTACCGTCCCGTGAAATAATCCGAAAATAGCCAGCAGCAAGGCCAGCGAGGAGTATCGCCTCGAAAAATTGAGATTTTTAAGCACTTCCACACACCCAGTAACACCATTATGGTTTTGTTTGTTTTCTCTGCCCGAGAAATTTAACGAACGTTAAAACTCTAGCAGATCGCTTACTCTCAGTAAATCCCGGCTTGACCGGTGACTCAAGAGATACTGCCTCAGGTCTGATATTTGTCAGCCGTCAGCATTAAGTTTTTATCTTGCCATATCTTAGCTTTTTCTGGTTTGGCTCTATCCCAATTCACCATCGAGGATGATTGCCACCTCGGTGGGCGCACAATTAGTTACGCGGGGGCAGCTGTTAACGTCTTGTTTGTAATAACTGTACCAGTTGCGAGACCTGTTGGCGATTGAACATTTGCAGCAGGGTACTAGCTACTAATTCTGGTTCCAGGGTGATCAGGATTTGTGGTAATTTGGCGGTGGCTAATAATTGCAATTCTTGACTGACGGTGATTTCTTCCCCGCGACCCCATTCTAATAAATCACCGGCTTGTTTTAATTCCTTAATAATAACTGGGGCGAGAGTACGATAGGAATGTTTGGGGTTAGCCAGGGCCGATTGGGCATTTTTAACTAAATATTGCCATTGTTGCTGTTCTGAAGCCAATTTAGACAGAGGTAAAATTAATTTTTGTAATTGCTGACGGGAAGCACTGGTTTCTTCCTGTTTAAACAGTTGTAACATCTGTTTGAGGATATCTCTGACCCTGATAGAAATAGAAGAGTCCGCCGCAATAGCTGGGGTCGATTTTCCCCGGCCGAGAAGATAGTTAAGATGGGCGCGTAATTCGGCAAAAGTCGCTTCACCGTTTTTAACGATCGCGTTAGCTTCCTCGCCTTGCAAACCTAAGGGACTCTGCAGCTTATCGATCAATATCTGAAGCAGATCATAACCCTTGAGGAACAAAGATTCTAATTTTTGATCCACTTCTAGGGGATTTTCTTTCAGTATTTTGAAAGCATCCTCAAGACGGTGAGCAGTTTTTTGGATACTGCTATAACCTAACATGGCCGCCCCCCCCTTGACGGAATGGGCGGCACGAAACATCTCGTTCATCTGTTCATTGTTGTTGACGAGATTGCCTAAGTCTAAAATCCCCTGTTCCAAAGTTTCCAGGTGTTCTTTTGCTTCTTCGATGAAATAGCCGAGAATTTTCCGAGCGTTAGCAGAGTCCAAAGTCTTATCCCCTTTATCACGATGCTGTCTAGTCCTAGATTGCCCAGTTTTTCAGGAAATATATCAGTTATGAGGCAATGGCTAGGAAAACCGCCCCAGACGGGGACAAGCTAAGCTCAAAGGTTTGCCCAGAAAGGCTGTGAGCTTCGAGCCACAAAAAGATATAGTTACAGTCTTTCTCAGATAGATGAAGTACAATAGCAACAGTGTGTGAACCAATTACGAAGGTCTTGTTCCGAGACTTGCTTAAAAGCCTCTTCTAAAGCTTTATCTAGCTCTCGATAAGTTCTCGGTTTTAATTTTCTCAAGATTGACTTGATTTGTGACCAAAAATTTTCAATCGGGGCAAAATCGGGAGAGTAAGGAGGTAAATAAATTAGTTTAGCTCCTTTTTCTGCCACCGCTTTATTGACATCTTCACTGAATGAATTTTACAGTTATCGATATTGATTACCGCACCTTCCCAGAGCTTAGGAACTAATATTCGGATAATAAACGCTTCAAATAAAATCCCAGTTATCGCTCCCTATACTCAACGGATTTAGTATAAAATCTTTTTTACCCTGTCTTCTCCCAGCGACAAGGTTCCCTCTTTTTCCCCGTTTTCCCTGTCTATCTCCCAAAACTTTCTTCCCTTTTTGTGCATCGAGCATAAAGACAGGCTGGAAATTCTTCAAACTCTCACTTATCAATAAATACAAGGCTTTCAATTCCATATATTTTAATCAATTCTCTCAATATTATTCTGTATGGGTTGCTCGTTTCTCTTTATCTTACCCTATTTTTTACTTGTATCATAGTTATTTTAAATGACTATATTTATCATAAAAGTCATCATCAAGCTAGAGTTTTAAAGACTGATTTGAGCCAATTATTTTTATTAATAAATATTTTACACAATTCTTGCCGGATAAGCAACATGGCCTACCACTACTACCAAATCATTACCAAACCCAATACGGCACTGTGCGGTTTCATCACCTCAATTTGGGCATAATTACCAGCGAGGGTAGTCTAGCACCCCACCCAAGGCGTTTCTAGCACATTTAAGGTAAAGGGGAAATTAAGAATTGTTGCCATCCTACAGCCAAACGTCTAGAATGGTCATTAATTTTTGTGCATGGTCGGGTCTTCTAACCGAAGGCATTGACGAAAAACACATTGTATCTGTCCTAGAGGCACTATGAAAAAGCTTAAGCAATACTGGACTGCTGAAGCACTGGAAAAAGACTTAGGCGATCCTCTCAATCCCGATAACCCTCTATCCTACAAGCGGGTGATCGAAATTGACGAGAGCGAAGAATTTCCCCACGAGGAAATTCGCTGGTTATACGACTGGAAACTCCAACACTACTACATTCCCACCGATTGCGGCGGTGAATTCACCTCTTTTGAGGAATTTGTCGCTTTTGTGCGGGTACTTTCTCGACGGGATCAAACTATCGGCATCGCTTTTACTACCCTATTCTGGTCGTTTTTAAACTGGATGGCGGGAACCCCAGAACAGAAACAGAAGCTCGCCCGTTTTATCATGGATGACTATGGGGCGATGTGTCTGGGTTACTCGGAAAAGGAACACGGCAGCGATCTGATCAATGGTGATCTGACCGCGACGAAGGTGGAAGGAGGTTATATTCTCAATGGGGAGAAATGGCCGATTAACCGGGCGACTATCTCTGGAGTTTCCTTTATTTTGGCGAAAACCGATGCTAACGGCGGGCCAAAGTGTTTAACCCTATTTATGGTAGATAAACGGCAATTAGACCCCGAAAAATACTATAATTTGCCGAAAATATACACCCATGGCGTGCGCGCCTCGGATATGAGTGGCATTGGTTTTAAAGATTGTTTCGTCCCCGATTCCATGCGTTTACGCGAGGAGGGAGACGGTTTAGAATTAGCCCTGAAAGGTTTCCAGATTACCCGAATGTTGTGCGCGGCTTTTTCCCACGGGGCAGCCGATACCGCTTTGAGAACTACCCTCGGTTTTGCCGTTAATCGGGTAATTTATAACAAAACTGTGATGGATTTGCCCCAACCCCGGCGCACTCTCGTGGATGCTTTCCTTGACATCCTTATTTGCGATTGCGAGACGATTCCGGCCGCGAGAGGTTTTCATATTATCCCCGAACAGTTTAGCGTCTGGGCTTCGGTGGTAAAATATTTTGTCACCGTCCGTCTGGAGGAGATGGTTAATAGTGTTTATGTGGTCTTGGGGTCGCGTTTTTATATGCGAGAAGAACACGAATTCGGCATCTTCCAGAAGCTACTGCGGGATAATTCGATTATCAGTATGTTTGACGGCAGTTCCATCGTCAATCTTCATGCTTTAATCCTACAATTGCGTCCTTTAACTAAATATCGGGCTAAACGCAACTCGCGCACCATGTCGGCGTTAAAAAGCCGTTTAGAGGCGATTTTTAGCCTAGAAAAGTCAGTTCCTCCCTTTGAACCCAATAATTTAGAATTATTTGGCCGGGGAATGGATGATTCCCTACAGGGTTTAGAGATTGCCCTTGATATGCTAGAAGGATTGAAAGATTCTCAGGAGGTGGACCCGGAAGTATTAGAAAATCTATTGATGTTGGGTAATTTAGTTTTAGAGGAACTAAATGCTCACGATGAACAGATTAGTCAATCGAAATTCGAGTATGGTCACGACCAATCACCCGAATTGTTCGAGATTGCCAAGAAATACTGTACTTTACACGCTGCTTCCGCTTGTTTACACACTTGGCTTTATAATCGTTCCATCTTGGGTGAATTTTTTGCCCGGGGGGAATGGTTGGTGTTGAGTTTACACCGATTACTGCGAACTCTGCGGCCGCTGCCTTACACTCTGTCTGAGGTGTATGTAGAAAATGTTGCCCAAGAATTGCTGAAATTATATCGAGAAAATCAACATTTTTCGATCGTGCCTTTTCAATTAGCCCCTTCACAAACTACCGAGGAAAAAACCCATGAACTCCAACTCCAATCTTAATAATCTCGTACAAAATTGGTTAGTTAAACAGTTGGCCGATCAGTTGTCTTTGGATGCAAAAACAATTAATGTGACTGAACCTTTAACCCGTTATGGTTTAGATTCGATCGATGCGGTAACGATGGTGGGTGATCTGGAAGATTGGGTCGGTCAAGAGTTACCTTCCACCCTTTTCTGGGATCATTCTACTATTGAAAAAGCGTCTCTTTTCCTAGTAGAAAACTACGATCTTTCTAATCTTTCCGGTGAGGAAACCCCCGCAGAAGTTGCTCCCGTCGCTGAAAAAGCCGAACCGGCCGTTAGTGGTGGCAAGGGTTGGAGTTTATTCGGTCGTCGTTAATTATCAGTGATCAGGTGTAGGGTGGGTTAGGCGACGACAATTTATGCTAGGGAAAATTATCTAGTATTCGCCGTAACCCACCTATATTAGTTATCAATTGGCTCTGTTCTCTACTCACCAGTATAGGAATTGCTAAGTACCTAAACAAAATTAATTACCCATTTCTCCGTAAAGCAACAATCGCTGTATTTCTTTTCTGTTGCCCGTTCCGCAGTTCTGGAGTTCCCTCTCACCACTAGGAAATTTATTTTGTACGACTACTTATAAATTGAAATATACAAAAAAGGGCGATCAATTGATCGCCCTTTTCTCCTACTAAATAACAAAAATTAGCGTAAGATATACACCAGTAAAAACAGGATAATCCAGACCACATCGACGAAATGCCAGTATAATTCTGCTGCTTCCACACCAAAGTGAGATTGACTAGAATAGTGGTCTTTTTGACGAGAACGCCAGAGGACAGATAGAATCAGCACTAAACCAAAAGTAACGTGGAGACCGTGGAATCCGGTTAAGGCATAAAAAGCGCTGGTGAAAACATTAGTTGTCAGACCGAATTCAGCGTGATAATATTCGTATCCTTGACCACAAAGGAAGATAATTCCCATCAGGGCAGTAATGCCGAACCACAATTGTAAACCGGCATTATTGTTTTGTTTAATCGCCTTTTGTCCTATGTGCATAACAAAACTACTGGACACCAGAATAATCGTGTTAATTGTCGGTAGGGTTAACTCTAATTCTGGCGTGCCGGCGGGGGGCCAAACGGGTAACATGGTACGGTAGAACAAGAAAGCGGCAAATAAGCCTAAAAAGATGGAACTTTCCGCCACTAGAAACAGAACCACACCGAATAAGCGATGATCTGGGTGGCCATGATGTCCGTGTTCCACCGTTTCCTGATGATAATTGACAGAGAGTTGAGAATCTTCGAGCGTTGAACCTTGCATAATTGAATATCCTTAGTTTACACGGGAGACGGGGAGCTTTTTCTCAGTGTTGCCAAAGGCACGGCGTAGCCGTCCAGTAAACAGTAAACAGTAATCAGTGAACTGAAAACTCACATCTGATAACTGATAACTGATAACTGATAACTGATAACTGATAACTGATTATTGCGATTCCGCACCCACTTCAGCGAGGAGATCTTGTACTGATTCCGCTGCTTCTGATTCTTCCATATCAATACCGTAATCGTAGGGGCCGGACCAAAGAATCGGCATTTCCTCGAAATTCTCGATAATTGGGGGAGAGGAAGTTTGCCATTCTAGGGTTAAAGCGCGCCAAGGATTACGACCGGCGGGTTGACCTTTAAAGGCACTCCAGACCATATTAATAGCGAAGGGAATACTTGATATACCGAGAATATAAGCCCCTGCGGTACTAAGAACATTTAAACCCTGAAACTGCACATCATACAGGGCAATACGACGGTTCATACCCAATAATCCCAATTCGTGCATCGGCATGAAAGTTAAATTCAAACCGATAAAAGTGAGAACAAAGTGGATACGACCGAGAGTTTCGTTATACATCCGTCCGGTCATTTTCGGGAACCAATGGTAAACGGCCGAAAACAGGGCCATTGCCGTACCACCAAATAGTACATAATGGAAGTGACCGACGACAAAATAGGTATCGTGGACGTGGATATCGAAGGGAACAGAAGCCAACATAATCCCAGTCAAACCACCGATGAGGAAAGAAGACAGGAAACCAATCCCAAATAACAAAGACGTATTGAGACTGAGTTTACCCCCCCAAAGGGTGGCACACCAACTAAAGATTTTAATGCCCGTGGGAACGGCGATTAACATGGTTGCCGCCATGAAAAACATCCGTAACCAGCCGGGGGTGCCGCTGGTGAACATATGGTGGGCCCAAACAATTAAACCCAAGAAACAGATGGTGAGACTGGAATAGGCGATCGCTCGATAACCAAAAATCGGTTTACGCGCGTGAACCGGTAATATCTCCGATATCGTGCCGAAAAAGGGCAAAATCATGATATAAACAGCAGGATGGGAGTAAAACCAGAACATATGCTGATAAACCACCGGATCGCCGCCCCCGGCGGGATTAAAAAAGCTCGTGCCAGCGATTAAATCAAAGGATAAGAGAACGAGAGCAGAAGCGAGAACGGGGGTGGAAAGCAGTACCAGAGTCGAGGTGGCCAGCATTGCCCAACAAAATAGCGGCATACTGTACAAATCCATCTCAGGAATCCGCATTTTCAGGATCGTGGTGATGAAATTAATCGAGCCTAAAATCGAGGAAGTCCCGATCAATAAAAGGCTCAAAATCCACAATTCTTCCCCCCATTTGCCGCTAATTAAGCTTAAAGGTGGGTAGGAAGTCCAACCGGACTGGGGGGCGCCGACAAAGAAACTGGATAACAATAGCAGCCCGCCGGGGGGGTTAAGCCAGAAAGCCACAGCGTTAAGACGAGGAAAAGCCATATCTTCCGCCCCAATCATCAGGGGAATGAGATAATTGGCAAAACCTGCCCCAACCGGAACGATCCAAAGAAAGATCATGATCGTTCCGTGCATGGTCATGAATTGGTTATATAGTTCCGGGGAGACAAAATCGGGGTCGGGAGTGGCTAATTCTGTCCGCAGCACTTCCGCGAAAGCACCGCCAATAAAGAAGAAAAGAAAGGCAGTCACCAGATATTGAATACCGATGACTTTATGATCGGTGCAGAAAGTGAAGTAATCAGTCCACTTGCGGTGATGGATCACCTCGGGAACGGTTGCTGGGGTGGTTATTTCCGTTGATGCTGTCATAATACCAAGATTTTAGATGACAAGAAAAATTACATTTGCTGCTGATGGGCAACTTGGGCGAGGATTTCAGCGTCGATGCCCATTTCTTCGGTGTAGGGGGTCAAATATTGACTATCAGAGCGATCTTTAGCGGTCATAGCTACGGTTTGATCGCTGTCAACTTCGGCGATTGTGTTATCCTGCACCCATTGGTCGTAATCCCCTTGGGAGTGAACCACAAAGCTAGATTTCATGCCGCCGTGATAGGCCCCGCAAAGTTCCGCACAAATGATCGGATATTGACCAATTTGGTTGGATGTGAACGATAACACCGTTTCCTGTCCGGGGATAACGTCCTGTTTTAGACGCAATTGGGGAACCCAGAAAGCATGGATCACATCCCCCGCTTCCATATTCAGTTGCACGGGGCGATTGACGGGGGCGTGCAGTTCCCCGGAAACAATGCCAGTTTCGGGATAGGTGAAGATCCAAGCGTATTGAATGCCTTTAACATTGACCACTAGGGGGGGAACTCCTTCACCATCGTAGGAATTGCCGATACCTAGGGCTACTCTGCGATCGCCGCCCAGGGCCATCATCGTGCCGTGGTGATGACCGTGGTGGGCGATTTCTCCTTTGCCACCCTTGGAAATCAAGGGATCGAGACCGCCGATATTGTTATAAATCTCGAAGCTATAGACGGCAAGGATAAAAACGATTACCGTCGGGATGGCTGTCCAGAAGATTTCTAGGGGGACATTGCCCTCCACTGCCGGCCCGTCGGTTTGATCCCCCGGTTTGCGGCGAAAGCGAATCACTATATAGATAATCACGCCTTCAACTATTAAAAATAGTCCCGTGGCGATGGTCATCATCAGATTAAAGATATTATCTATCTCCTGAGCATCTTCGGAAGCGGCCACGGGCATTAAGCCATGATTTTGGCCATACCAGAGACTAATTAAGGTTAAGGTGATCCCGAGTACGAGCGTCAGGATACTGCTGGGAATTTTCACGGTCTTTTCAATATTTTTAATAGTGGCTACTTATTCAAGGCTAAAACATGATTCCCGTATAGATGGGAAATTTAACCAGCATCTTCTGAGAATTTTATCTTTTCTTTGGGATCGTTTTCAGGGAAAGTATTTAAAATAACTAATTTTTATGTTTTATTCTGAGTTTATGTAAACAAATGTAACGGAAATGGCCAGAAATCTAAAGAATATCTAAAAGGTTTTACCTGTCGTAAAAAAACTCATTCACAGTGATAAGTAACTGGCAAACAAAGCCATGATCTTTGATGACAGACTCCTTGAGAACAGGCAAACCGATGACCGAATCTGTTTTTAACCCGACACCCCTAAGAGAAACTGGCAATATTCAGGTGTGGATGCGCCGCTTAGTCTGGAAAATTGCGATCGCTACTTTCGCCCTCATGGTGGTGGGTGCTGCCACCAGAGTTATGAACGCCGGTTTAGCTTGTCCCGATTGGCCCCTCTGTTACGGTCAATGGATTCCTAGTCAGCAGATGAATCTACAGGTATTTCTGGAGTGGTTTCATCGTCTCGATGCCTCTTTGATCGGGTTTAGTACGATCGCTCTCGTCGGTCTGTCTTGGTGGTACCGTCGCCATCTTCCCCCTTGGCTGTTGCCCTCGGCGATCGCCGCCTTGGCTTTAATTCTCCTGCAAGGAGTGCTGGGAGGATTAACCGTCACCCAATTACTGCGATTTGACATCGTAACGGCCCATTTAGCCACAGCTTTGCTCTTTTTCTCCACCCTAATCGTCATTGCTATCGGTCTGACTCCCTACCGTGGCACAGGTACGATAGGAAAACTAACTGGGATGGGAATGGTCGCCACCAGTCTAGTTTATCTGCAATGTCTCCTCGGCGGTCTCGTCGGTTCCCGTTGGGCGGCCCATCAGTGTTTAACGGTTTCCCAACTCTGCACGGTGATGAATAGCCACATTATCGGGGTTTTTCCCGCCACTATCTCGGTTTTAACCCTAGTTTTCTTCGCTTGGCGAACTGCCGCTATCCATCCTCTCCTCAAAAAACTAGCTTTTAGCGCCGGGGGATTAGTCGCCCTACAGGTATTTTTGGGCGTTGCCACCCTGAAACTGCATCTACAGGTGGAACCCTTAACCATTACCCACCACAGCATCGGTGCGCTATTGGTGGGAACCCTCGTCGCTTTTACCACTTTCGCCCTTCGCGATCGTTCTTTCGCCCCTAAGTAACTAGACACAATTAATTGCACATATCTAACCACCTCTTGCCGTTCGGCTGAGCTCACGGCCGAAGCCTTTTGCCTCTTGCCTTTTGCCCATCCTAACCAAGAAGTTAATTTTGTCCCATTACTTATAAGCCATCTCTAAGGATTTAACCACGATGACTGGAACTCAAGCCCTTCGCCACCACGATAATTTTTTACAAGTCGCTAAAAGTTATTATCAACTCACCAAACCCCGAATTATTCCTCTACTGCTGATTACCACGGCTGCTTCTATGGAAATCGCCTCTAAAGGTCAGGTTTCCCCCCTCTTACTCTTTCTTACCCTCCTCGGTGGCACTCTCGCCGCCGCCGCCGCTCAAACCTTAAACTGCATCTATGATCGCGACATCGATCACACCATGCTTCGCACCCGCGCCCGTCCTATTCCCTCCGGTCGCGTGCAACCCCTCCACGCCCTCATTTTTGCCCTCGTTTTAGCCTCCCTTTCCCTAGCACTTTTTGTCTTTTTTGTCAATACTTTGAGCGGATTTTTAGCAATGACCGGTATCGCATTTTATATGCTGATTTATACCCATCTGCTCAAGCGTCATAGTGTCCAAAATATTGTTATCGGTGGCGCAGCTGGCTCGATTCCTCCCCTCGTCGGTTGGGCGGCAGTAACGGGCGATCTCGGTTGGATTCCTTGGATTTTATTCGCAATTATTTTCCTTTGGACTCCTCCCCATTTTTGGGCTTTGGCTTTAATGATCAAGGATGATTATGCAGAAGTGGATATCCCGATGATGCCCGTAGTTAAAGGGGAAGAAGCCACTAGCGAGCAGATTTGGCTCTATACTTTAATCGTTGTTCCTTTCACTTTCCTCCTGATTTATCCCTTGGCTGCCTGTGGTGTGGTTTATGGTGTAGCGGCTTTAATTTTAGGGTTTGTTTTCCTGAAAAAAGCTTGGCGATTAAAACAGAATCCTTTCGATCGGGACATGGCTCGATCGCTGTTTAAATATTCCATTCTTTACATGATGTTATTATGTACAGCTATGGTGATCGATAGTTTACCCATGACCTCTCGTCTCCTCGCTACAATTGCCAGTTTATTCTCCTGTAGTTAATCTCAGTTTTGAATCAGTTATCAGTTATCAGTTATCAGTAAACAGTTATCAGTGAACTGATAACTGAAAAACCCTATCTCCCCAATTCCCGACTACTGATTGCGACTGAGGGAGTTAATTCGCTCGATTAGTTGGGCTAAGATGTCTTGTAATTGTCGATCTTGATGCTGGGAAAGATTGATTTTATCACAGCTATAAATAACGGTGGTGTGATCTTTGCCGCCAAATTCTTCGCCAATGCGCGGTAAACTTAAATCCGTGTGTTGACGCATCAAATACATCCCAATCTGTCGAGCAAAACTAATTTCTCGTCGGCGGGAATTTCCTTTTAGATCGGCGATGGAGAGTTGAAATTTTTCCGCTACCACCGCCATAATAATCTCAGGAGAAGTGGCAATTTTGGCCATTGGTGGATTTAAAACCGGCGCGATATTTTCTACCGTCATCGGCAATCCGGAGATAGAAATATAAGTAGTAGCCCGGATTAATGCTCCCTCTAATTCGCGAATATTAGAAGTATAATTAACGGCAATATATTCGATAACTTCTCTTGGGAGACGCAGATTTTCGTACTCGGCCTTTTTTTGTAAAATTGCCATACGAGTTTCGATATCCGGTGCTTGGATATCGGCGACTAATCCCATAGAAAAGCGAGAAATTAAACGATCCTGTAAACTGGGCATCTGTTTGGGCAGGCGATCGGAGGCTAAAACCACCTGTTTTCCCGCTTCGTGCAGGGTATTAAAAGTATGAAAAAATTCTTCTTGAGTGTATTCTTTTCCTTCAATAAATTGCAGATCATCCACTAATAATATGTCCGCATGGCGATAATGATTACGAAAACTTTCCATACTATCTTGACGGATAGCGGTGATTAAATCATTCGTAAATTGTTCCGTCGATATATAAAAAACCCTGGATTGGGGATATAATTCTAGACGATAATGACCGATCGCCTGCATTAAATGGGTTTTACCTAATCCCACCCCACCACAGAGAAAAAGCGGGTTAAATTCGCGTCCGGGTAATTCCGCCACCGCTAAGGCGGCCGCGTGGGCCATGCGATTAGTTGGCCCGACAACAAAACGGGAAAAATTATATTTAGGGTTAAGTTGATTACTGGGGGATAATTCTGATTCTAAGCTACTGTTAGGCTGGAAAATAGCGATCAAATCGCCCTGTTGTGCCGTTAGTTGAATCTCGACGGGATAACCGACGATCTCCTCCACTACTTCGGCAATTGTTGACAGATAATTTTTCTGAAGATGGTTAAGAATAAAAGGATTGGCAGCCTGAATTACTAAGCGATCGTTTTGCCATTCTTTAACCGTCGCCGTTTGAAACCAAGTCTCGAAAGCGGGACGGGTTAATAGTAATTTTAGACGCTCTAGGAGATGATGCCAAAGTTGTTGGGCGCTGCTATCCACAATTAATTTTGATTAACAAAGTTGCTCTGGTGCTGCTGTGGGGAAACCTTATCAGTTTAGCGAGATTTTGCCGCTCAAGATAAAATGATTTTCAGAGGGAAACAATTAATCTTTAGACAGATGACGCAAGTTTTAACAATCACCCAATTAGGAAATCCAATTCTACAGCAAAAAGCACCAGAGATCGATAATCTTCTCGATGCTGACTGTCAAAATTTGAGCGATTACCTGATTACCACCGTACAAGCTGCCCACGGGGTGGGAATCGCCGCGCCCCAAGTTGGTCGGTCTCTGCGTCTGTTTATCGTTGCTTCTCACTGCTCAACTAAATCTACAAAATCGCTGTCTTTGGTCATTACGATAGCTCTTTGAGCTTTTGCAACCTGAAAGATTTCAGTATCTTCAGCATCTCTGGGTCCAAGATCACGCAAGGCCACAGCTTCAATCTCAAGTTTAGTGCTAATCCGGGTTGCAATTGCAGGAGACAAATGTGCGTCAACCCAAATTGTCATGCCACTAAAACTGGGTGATTAAGCTTCCGTGAGGCATATAAAAGCGCTGCTTTCAAATCATCTGCCTCAAGATCAGGTATTTCATCTAGAATTTCTCCCGCACTTAAACCTGCCGCGAATAGAGCTAACACATCTGATCCCAGGATTCTCATTCCTCGAATACAGGCACGACCACCGCACTGCCGAGGATTAACTGTAATTGTTGAAGCACGGGGGTTATTTGTCTATGTTCAAATTGGGAATTTGGAACCCGTTCGTCTAGCCTTTGCCTGGGTACAAGCCTCTCAGATACCCTTAATTCTGGCGCAAACTAACTTTTTTCGCGAATTTGATATCTGTTTTCAACGCTCGCGATGTACTATTGAAATTATCCGATTCTAATCAGGGTCGATGTGCAGATGTGTTTTGGGTGAGATCGTGCTTTTGTTTAGTATTGATAGAGAAAAGTAATGCTAATTTTTTTGGGAAAATTAGTTAGCTTATAATCATAACATATAATTAATTGGCAAGAGTTCTAGTTAACTTGGTTAGGGCTATGGATTTATTAAAAAATCGGTTTGTGCAGTCGTTGGGAGTCGGGGCGTTTTTTTACCTCCTAATGCTTTCCTTAAATTGGGTGGTGTTGTTCACCCTGAGAATTCTTGAATCTTTTTCCAGTTGGTATCGATACCGCGCCGCTCCCTATTCCTTCCAAATCAGTATCGGGGTGACGCTGGCCTATTTGCTGATCACGGCCGTCTTGAGTAGCCAGCGCGATTAGATACCTTTGCTGCCGCGTTGTCGGTAGTAAAACGTAGGGCGCGTTAGACTGCAAAAATTGCTGCTTTGACTGGAAGGAGACAATCCGTCGTAAAGCACCACCTATCATCAACATTTACTCGTACCGGCGGTTACGTTTGCGGATAATCCAGAGGATAAACCAGATAACCAGGGCAAGTAGGGCGATTTTTGACACAGGAGCCAGATATTCTTCCACAAGGGGGTAATTCTTCCCTAAAAAGTAACCTGCTGCCGTTAAAAAAACGACCCAGAGGGTCGTGCCGATGGTGGAGTAAACTAAAAAGGGAATCATCGCCATGTGATTCATCCCGGCAGGCAGGGAAATCAAAGTTCGTACTCCGGGGACCAAACGACAGAGTAAAACCGCTTTACTACCGTGACGGTTAAACCATTGATTGGCTTTTTGAATATCTTTAGCGGAAACGGTAATCCATTTGCCGTATTTATCGGCTAGTTTTTCAATTTTTTCCTCATCTACAACCCGACCGAGATAATACCAAGGTAGCGCTCCGACTACGGTTCCGACAATCCCCGCTACCACTGCCGGAATAAATTCCATTTGTCCCTCATGGACGGTAAAACCCGCTAGGGGCATAATTAATTCCGAGGGAATGGGCGGAAAAAGATTCTCTAAAAACATTAATAGGGCTATGCCTAAATAGCCCATAGAAGTCATTGTATTTGTAATCCATTCAGTCATAATTTTTTAGGATTTAGAAAACAGTTTTAAAGTAAAGTATTTTCGGTAAACAGTGAACTGATAACTGATAACTGATAACTGATAACTGATATTAGGTTCCAGAAGTCCAGGAGTTGATATATTCTAATTGGGCTTCGGTGAGGGTATCGATTTCAATCCCCATGGCTTGCAGTTTCAAGCGGGCGATTTCTTGGTCTAATTCGTAGGGAATCGAGTAGATGCCGGGGGCTAATTTACCTTGATTTTTAACCAAGTATTCTACACCGATTGCCTGGTTAGCGAAACTCATATCCATAACGGCGCTAGGATGACCTTCGGCGGCGGCGAGGTTAACTAGGCGACCTTCACCGATAACAACGACGGATTTACCGCTTTTTAGCCTATATTGTTGGGTAAAGTTGCGAACTTCCTTAACATTATCGGCTTTTGCGCCTAAAGCTTGCAGGTCGATTTCAATATCAAAGTGACCAGAGTTGGAAACAATCGCCCCATCTTTCATCAGGTCAAAATGTTCGGCCCGGATAACGTGCTTGTTACCAGTGACGGTGATGAAGATATCGCCTTCCTTAGCGGCTTCATCCATGGGCATAACCCGGAAACCGTCCATCGCCGCTTCAATGGCACGCACGGCGTTGATTTCGGTGACAATTACATTAGAGCCTAAACCTTTGGCCCGCATAGCCACACCTTTACCACACCAACCATAACCAGCCACAACCACCGTTTTACCGGCGAGGAGGATATTGGTGGCGCGAATGATACCATCAAGGGTAGATTGACCTGTACCGTAGCGATTATCAAAGAAATGCTTGGTTTCTGCGTCGTTAACGTTCATTGCGGGGAAGGATAATACCCCGGCTTTGAGCATGGCTTGCAAACGGACGATACCGGTGGTAGTTTCTTCGGTAGTACCGATAATGTCGGGTAATTGGTGACTTCTTTCTTTAACCAGGGTGGCCACTACATCACAGCCATCATCGATGATAATCTGGGGTTTATGATCGAGGGCGATTTGAACGTGACGGTGATAGGTGTCGTTATCTTCCCCTTTGATTGCATAAACGGGGATGCCGTAATCAGCCACTAAACAAGCGGCCACATCATCTTGGGTGGAAAGGGGATTACTAGCAATTAGTAACGCATCAGCGCCACCAGCTTTTAGCGCGATGGCCAAATTAGCGGTTTCGGTGGTAACGTGACAGCAAGCGACTAAACGCAGTCCGGCAAAGGGTTTTTCGATAGCGTAACGTTCCGCTAATTGACGCAAAACGGGCATTTCCCGTCCGGCCCATTCGATGCGCTGTTTGCCGATGGGGGCTAAACTAATATCTTTAATGTCGTATTTCTGTTGAACTGGTGTTGCTACCATAAGGGGTTTTCCTTAAATACAAGCCTCGGCTATTGGTTAATTTAACTTAACATTGTCTGGGGATTTTCGCCAATGTCAAGCTTTCCACCGGTTTTTTATATAGGAAAAAGTTATCAATCAGATTTACACTGGGTTACGCATTTTTTAATAACCATGTTCAGCCAGAAATTCTAGGCTAATCTCGCTAGGAGGGTGATAAGAACGCATTCCTAACAATTTTTCCACATATTTGCCTAAAATATCCCCTTCTAGATTCACCCAATCGCCTAATTTTAAATGGGAAAGATTGGTTTCGGCGTAGGTGTGGGGAATGACTGCCACTTTAAACCAGCTGCCGGAGGCATCACAATCGGCCACGGTTAAACTAATGCCATTAACAGCTATACTGCCCTTACCAACGATATAACGAGCTATGTAGTTATTCCACTGTTCTTCTAGGGAACTAGGGGCAGCAAAGGTCATTTCCCAAGAATTAGCCACGATTATCGATTCGACTAAACAACCAATACCGTCCACATGGCCGGTGACAAAATGACCGCCGATTTTACTCCCCACCCGCAAAGAGGTTTCTAGGTTAACGTTGGTTTCTGTTTTAATCCTTCGTCCTAAAGTCGTGCGCTGTAGGGTTTCCGGGGAAGCGGTGGCCAGAAAACCCTCTGGGAGAATTTCCTCAACTGTCAAACAAACCCCATCCACAGCCACACTATCACCAATCATTAAATCTTGAATAATTGTATCAGAGGATACAGACAAATAGAGTCTGTCGGTATCCACGACCCGGATTGTTGCCAAGGCTTGAATTAATCCTGTAAACATCGGCTTTTTTCTCGACTATAAGTCCTTATGAGTGAAAGATTGGGCATTTTCCCCAGAATAATCGGCGACAATATGACCATCTCCGGCTAATTGATATTTGTAGGTCACTAATCCCTCTAATCCCACCGGACCGCGGGGAGGCATTTTTTGGGTACTGATACCCACTTCGGCCCCGAAACCGTAACGGAAACCATCGGCAAATCGAGTGGAACAATTATGAAAAACTCCGGCGGCATCGACTCGATCGCTAAAGGTTTTGGCCGTGTTAAAATTTTCGCTGACAATGGCTTCCGTGTGTCGAGAACCGTAATAATTAATATGTTCGATTGCCGATTCTAGACTATCGACAATTTTAATTGACAGGATTAAATCACTATATTCGGTTTGCCAGTCCTGTTCTGTGGCCAATGGTACGTTAATAATCTGACGAGTTGTTTCATCTCCCAATAATTTAACCTTTTTTTCCTCTAATGCCTGGGCCAATGCGGGTAAAAATTGTCTAGCGATGTCTTGATGAACCAATAAAGTTTCAATGGTATTACAAGCGGCAGGATATTGGGTTTTACCATCGACGGTAATCCTAATTGCTTTGCTTAAATCGGCTTCTTTGTCGATGTAGAGATGACAGATACCATCGGCATGACCGAGGACGGGAATGCGGGTATTATTTTGGATATAACGCACAAATTCGTTAGAACCTCTAGGAATAATTAAATCGATGTATTGCTCAAGTTTTAATAGTTCCTGAATTTCTTCTCTTGTTGTTAATAATCTTACCGCCGCTGGATTAACTTTAGTTTGACTCAAGGCCTGATGAATAATTGTTACTAAAGCTTGACAAGAACGGAGAGCCTCTTTCCCCCCTTTTAAAATAACGCCATTACCAGATTTTATCGCTAAACTGGTAATTTGAATTAAAGCATCGGGACGAGCTTCAAAAATAACCCCTAAAACCCCTAAAGGACAGGTTATTCTCCGAAGAGTTAAACCTTGATCTAATTCCCGATTAATTTGCATTGTAGCCAAAGGATCTGCTAATTTAGCCACATCTCGCACCCCGGCAATAGCGGCTTTTAATTTGCTGGAACTTAACTCTAATCGCGCACATAAAGCCGGAGATAATTCCATCGCCTTGGCGGTTTGAACATCGGCCATATTAGCTTCTAGTATCTTATCGGCATTGGCAGTCAAAGCCTCAGCAATAGCCTCTAAAGCTTCATTCCTTTCTTCGTTAGTCAGGATAGCCAGTTGACGACTCGCTTGACGGGTTTCTCTGGCGATTTCGGGGAGGGATAGAGAAGTTGTAACCATAGAAAATTAAACGTAATAACCGCTATCTTGTTTATTTTATCTTATTTTTGAGCAAGTTTCAGGGTCATTAGACCTCTTGTAAAAATCAAAAATTGTTGTTAGGGTTAGGATTCAGTAGCCAGGAGAATTAAGAATCAATAATAATTAATTAAATGGTCTATTTACAGATTTGGCTCTCTTGAGTTTGGTGGGTAAAATGTACTCTAAGATACAGTCCTGCCAGCGAGCGACTAGAACGAACCACAAAGACACAAAGGACACAAAGATCGATCCTATATAAGTTAAACTTATCACACAAAGAATAAGAAAACCCTGATTTTAGGCAATTTAATCTTTATTTTCGAGGTTTATTGAAGGTTATCAACTCTTGTCATGATCATCATAAATCTAGTTAAATAGAAAAAATAGCCGAAATTAGTGATTTTTCTATCCTAGACCTGTAGAGACATTATAGTTAACATCCCTACAGCATCTAGACTATCTAGACCAGATTGGCAATCAGACAGTTAGATACTTCTTGACGCGCCCAATTATCGGCGGCTAAAATATCATCTAGGCTAGGGGTAGAACTGTTATGAATTGTAAAGCGATCGCAAACTTTTTCGATCACCCGGGGAATATCTAAGAAGCTAATCTTTTCTTCTAAAAATAATGCTACCGCTTGTTCATTGGCCGCGTTTAATACTGCCGGCATTGCCCCACCCGCACGGCCAGCTGCGTAGGCTAATCCCATACAGGGATATTTTTGATGATCGGGTTCTTTGAAGGTTAAACTGCCGGCTTTAACTAAATTTAAAGGTTCCCAATCCGTATAAATTCTTTCAGGCCAAGACAAGGCATATAACAGGGGCAAACGCATATCAGGCCAGCCTAATTGGGCTAAAACTGAGGTATCCTGTAACTCAATTAAAGAGTGAATAATACTTTGGGGATGAATAACAATATCGATCGCATTATAATCGACACCAAATAAATAATGAGCCTCGATAACTTCTAGACCTTTATTCATTAACGTAGCCGAATCGATGGTGATTTTTCTGCCCATAGACCAGTTAGGATGTTTCAGGGCATCAGCTACGGTTACTTGCGGCAATTTTTCCACTGGTAAATCCCGAAAAGCACCCCCAGAAGCGGTGAGAATAATCTTTTTTAATCCCCCAGGGGGAACTCCCTGTAAACATTGAAAAATAGCTGAATGTTCCGAGTCAGCAGGTAATAATTTAACTCGGTGTTTTTCCACTAAAGGCAGCACCACCGGACCGCCAGCAATCAGGGTTTCTTTATTAGCGAGGGCGATATCTTTACCGGCAGTAATAGCGGCAATCGTGGGCAGCAATCCCGCACAACCGACAATTCCCGTGACGACGCTTTCGGAATCGCCATAACGGGCCACTTCGATTACTCCTTCCTTTCCTGCTAGGATAATCGGGGTATAGTCAAGGTCGGAAATTAGGCTTTTCAGGTCTTCTAGTTGACTTTCGTTGTTAATCGCCACGATTTGCGGGCGAAATTGCCGAATTTGCTCCGATAGTAGTTGAATATTATTACCCGTGGCTAATCCCACCACTTGAAACTTATCGGGATGATCGGTGACAATATCGAGAGTTTGAGTACCGATCGAGCCAGTAGAGCCTAAAATCGAGATTTTTTTCATAGAAACTTACTATAATTTGGGGATTAGCTTTTAATATACGTTCTCTGGTGTCCTTCCGGCACATCAGCGTAAATATTAAATATTTGTTAAAAAAGTTGATAGTTTGACCTTTTTATGCTATGGGTTAGAAAAAGTTAGCGATAGAGATGGTGACAGGGAAGAAATCCCATAGAAAGACCGATGGATGAGGCTGTCTAGCGGGGGGTATGGTTTGCTGTTAAATTTGGGTTAAGTCGCAGAAAAAACAACCGAACTTAAACTTAAGTTCGGCTAGATTTATCATCTATTTAACCACTAAATAAAACTAACTTTCTGTCGCCGTTGCCGTGGTGGGAGGCAACTTAATATTAGTAGCTAATCCTAGAATTTGCAGCAGACGAATGGTCATCCAAGTCAGGTCAACTTCCCACCATTGTAGGCCATGACGGGCAGAATACTGATAGGCATGGTGATTATTGTGCCAACCTTCACCGAAAGTTAAGATGGCAACCCACCAACAATTTTTAGAATTATCGTGGGATTCATGGCTAACATAACCAAATTTGTGAGTGGCGCTATTGACAAACCAAGTGGAGTGGAAAACTAAGACCAAGCGAACAAAAATTCCCCAAATTACAAACGGCCAACCACCCATAGCATAGAGAATTAAGCCTAAAACAATTTGGATAGGAACAAAATAATTTTGACAGAATTTATAGAAAGGATCGTCGGCGATATCTTGGGTAAAACGGGCAATTTCTTCGTCGGCAGGAATTTCGTGTAACATCCAACCCATGTGACTCCACCAGAAACCTTTATTAGAATCGTGGGGATCGGGAGCAGTATCAGAATATTTATGATGAATACGATGTAAACCTATCCATGAGATCGCACCCCCCTGACAAGCGAGGGTTCCGCACAAAACCAGAAAGTATTCTAACCATTTGGGAGTCTTAAAACTCCGATGGGAGACCAAACGATGGAAACCGAGGGTAATTCCTAAACCCCCGGTAATCCAATAAAGAATCAATGTCACTCCCACAGCACCCCAGCTAAAATTGCCAGGCAAGAAGGCTAAAAGAGCCACTAAGTGGATAAAAGCCATGTAGATGAGAGTCACCCAGTCGATGGGAAGTTTTTCGGAAGTCGCAACAGTCATTGAATAACCCAAAGGGAAACAACAGGAGACAGAGCATCATTGTCTTATCTGTCTCGATTTGACACAGGGGGAACTTTGACGCTTATTGACACTCCCGTCGCTAAAAGCGAGGGATTCTTGGTTCAACGAGTCCACTTAAATTAGATGCCTTGCGTTATCCAACCCAGAGGTGGTTCTCTCCCCAAGCATTACTTTTCGTATGCCCCACGATAGTTGTATTTCTACAAAATTTGCTTGAATTGAAGTGTTAGCTTCAAATACTGCTTTGTCTAGTTCCTGCAAAGATTTTACCTACCTACAGGTAGAAACTAGAACAATTAGGCAGAACCCCAGCTCTTGATTGTCAAGGTGCAGATAGCGTAGTGATTAGACTACATGGGTTTTTAGAGCGGTTGATTACCCTATCCGCTATACTTGTATGGTAGCTATTTTGCCTGGATAGGTCAAGACCCTTAAAAGAAGAAGTTATTCGAGATTTTGTCAGGAGACTGGACACCTATTTTTAATCGTGCTTCGTGTCACTGAGCTTGTCGAAGTGCTGTTCTAGGCTGCCCTTTGTTTCATCCCGTCGCTAAAAGCGAGGGCTTCGGCCGTGAGCTTAGCCGAACGGTCTTCACCCCGACATTTGAGATAAATAGTAACAAATATCACAGTCTATTGTTTGATGGATATCCCCTCTCTACTCCACAGGGCAGAAAAGGCCCTACTCCCCATCTTTTCGGAAATTGACGCACAGGTCAAGGAAAATCTCGCTAAAATCTTATTGGGAAAGTATGGCGAAGCGATTGATTTCCCTAGGTGAGGGTTTTTATAGGCAATGCTATCGGACGGGAAAGCCCCAGTCAATACAGCCTAATCTCTTCTAGAAACAGTAAATAAGGTAATTTATAGACAAAAAAAGATAAATAAGTCCAAAATATCTGTTTTATCCGATCAGAACTCTATATTTAGCCAGATTAAATAGAACTCAATGACTCTTAACTTACCTAAACAAATAGTTCAGGCTAATCATCCTCATCCCGTGGCGATCGGCGAAATTGTCTCGATAGCGATCGAAGCCCTCTGGAGTAATAAACTGCGGACTTTGTTAACCATGTTAGGGGTGATTATTGGCATTGCCTCCGTGATTGCTCTCACCTCCGTAGGCCAAGGAGTACAAAAAGCCACCGAACAAAAAATTCAATCTCTAGGTACTAATGTTTTACAAATTTTACCCGGAGAAGCCAGAACCGGGGGGATTAGTCTCGGCCGCGGTTCCAGTAGTACCTTAATCTGGGAAGATGCCAAAGTTATTCAAAATCAAGTTCCTGGTGTGCAGGTGGTCTCCGCCTATCTGCAGCGTCCAGCACCAGTGGTGGCGGGCCAGGTCAATCATGCCACTAATGTGGTGGGAATCGATCTCAACTACATGAAAGCCAGAAATACAGAACTCAGCCAAGGTCGATTTTTTACCGAGGAAGAAATGGCACAGGCGACACCAGTGGCGATTTTAGGCTCGACTCTGTTAACAGAACTCTTTGGCGATGATACTAATCCTATCGGCAAAAAGCTTTGGATTGAAAGAAAAAATAGTTACGAAATTATTGGGGTATTTGAGCCAAAAGGTGCAGAAGGTTCGATTGATCGCGACGATCAGGTCTTTATTCCTCTGAGCAATATGTCTTCTCGTCTGGTGGGCAATAATTCTTTAAGTGGTAAGGCCGTTAACGGCATTTATGTCAAAGTTGACCAGCAAGATCAGATGAAAAATGCCGAGTATCAAATTACTAATCTTTTGCGTCAGCGTCACAATCTCGCCGCTGCTCAAGCCGATGATTTTAGCATTAGAAACCAAACAGATGTGGTCAAAACCTTGACCACGGTAGTGGGTTTGTTTACAGTGATGCTGGTGGCTATCGCTGGCATTTCCCTAGTAGTCGGTGGTATTGGCATCGCTAATATCATGTTAGTTTCCGTGGTGGAACGCACCAGGGAAATCGGGATTCGCAAAGCTGTGGGGGCCACCCGTTCGGCCATCCTCCAGCAGTTTTTAGCGGAATCGGTGATGATTTCCCTGACTGGCGGCGGCATCGGTGTATTATCGGGAATTTTAGTCGCCCTCTGTAGCGCCCAGATTTTCCGATTTCCCTTTGTCTTGTCAGGTTGGTCGATAATCAGTGGATTTGGCTTATCTTTTATCGTTGGTTTGTTAGCAGGAGTAATTCCCGCCCGTTCTGCCGCTCATTTAGACCCGATTACCGCTTTACGACGGGATTGAGGCCAATACATCCTAAAAAACGATTAAGCCATCTTGAAGACGGATCACCCGCCTAGTTTGGGCAGCTACATCAGGATCGTGGGTGACAATCACAATCGTGATCCCCTGTTGATTGAGTTCGGTTAGTAAATCCATCAGTTCTTGGGAAGTTTGTGTATCTAAGGCCCCCGTCGGCTCATCGGCCAACACCAGAGCCGGTTGATTAACTAGGGCCCGGGCGATGGCGACTCGCTGTTGTTGTCCCCCGGAAAGTTGGCTAGGCCGATTGTGGAGATAATTAGTCAACCCAACTCTAGCTAAAGCTTGCATCGCTCTTTGACGGCGCCTTGGCTTGGGAACATTGGCATAGACCATCGGCAACATGACATTTTCTAGGGCAGTGGAGCGGGACAATAAATTAAATTGTTGGAAGACAAAGCCAATCCTCTGATTGCGAATATATGCCAGTTGGTTATCGTCCAAGTTCTTTAAGTTTCTGCCTTCTAAAATATATTGTCCCCCCGTCGGGCGATCGAGGCAGCCGATAATATTCATCAGGGTTGATTTCCCGGAACCCGAAGCTCCCATAATGGACACGTATTCCCCTGACTGAATTTCCAGATCTATGCCCCGAAGAACAGGAATTTTCACTTCCCCTAGAGAGTAAATTTTTGTAATTGTCTGCAAGAAAATCATCGTTTTTACCAGGGGTGATTTAATACCCACATTCCGCAGGTTGACAAACAAAAAAATCATTAAACCTGAAAGCCTTTCTGTGCAAGGGCTTCATCTAATTTAGTTCACTTGAATTAATCTGTTTCTTGATATTGATAATGAATCCTCCTTATTGAGAATTTGTTGAGCAAGGCTTGTACGATATTGCTTTGCGAAAATTATCCCTCTTTTGTCAGTTTAGGAAATTTCCAGGAAATTAGGCCGTTTCAGCCCAAGATAAATCAAGGTTTGACAAAAGAGGGGGGAGCATCTCACCTTTGTAACCCCTAAATCAGGTTTTATGTCAAGCTATTTTGAAAGCCTTGCTAGAAACCAGTTTTAGGGACAAGTGTAATTACTCACTTGCATAAATAAGATACTCCCAAAGAGGGATATTTATGAAGTGGAATCTGAACTGCGGAATGTTGGATATAATCCAATTATAGTCATTTCAGATAAGTCTGATACACTCTAGACCGACAAAACCCTTATGAACTCTGGGATTGATATTCTCAATCTTAATTGAAATGACTATATGTACTAAAAACAGGAAATTCATGACAGATATTCACTCGATCATCGGTATATTCCCCTCCAATGAAGAAGCAAACACAGTTGTATTGGAGTTACAAAAAAAAGGCTTCGATATCAAAAAACTTTCATTGCTAAAAACCATTGGCACCCCAAACATAGAGGGTGCAGACTTCCACCCACCTCACCCGGCAGGAATTCAACCCCCTCACCCAGAGGGGATGCAGCCTCCTTACCACCCAATGGGCATTCAACCCCCTCATCTGGAAGGAGTTCAACCTCCTGTCTCAGAAAGAGTTGAACCCCTTCATCCGGAAGGGGTTCAACCCCCCTGTACTCATTTCTTGCCCGGAAGATTACCATCTTCAGCAGTTGGCTTGGCCTTAGTAGGAGCAGAAGCAGCTGGAATACTATTTATTCCAGGCACAGGACCTGTTTTGATTGCCGGACCGATTGCGAGAACACTGGTAAGTTATGTGGAAAAAATGATTACTGATGGCCTTGATCCGGCGGCAATCTCAGCAACTGGGGGACTAACAGAGGGATTGGGCATTCCCAAGCATAAAGCACTGCAATACGAGACTGAAATCAGAGCAGGCAAATATGTTTTGCTGATATCGGGGAGTGAGGAAGATGTCAGTCAAGCTAAAAATAGCAGTGGAAGCATCTCACCTTTGTAACCCCTAAATCAGGTTTTTATGTCAATCTATTTTGAAAGCCTTGCTAGAAAACAGTTTTAGGGATAAATATAATTACTCACCTGCATGAATGAGATGCTCCCAATAGCAGAATAGCAGTCTTACTTCGCCTAAAGGGAGCATACCATTTTCGTAAAATTATTACCAATAGTAAGGCAATAGAAAGGGTTTCAGTTCCCCTGAGAATGGCTAACGTGCCAAATTGGGATGCTCCCCGCCTAAAAGATAAATTTTTGTAATCGTCTGCCAGAAAATCATCGTTTTTACCACGGGTGTTTTGGGATAATTTTGTCCTAGAAATTAGGTTAAGCACTGGAATGTCAAAAATGGCACTATGTTAACAAATATAAAGTAAATTTTTTCAGTGCTGTTTGACTATCAACTGCTATTTTTATCGGTAAGTTCCAACTATGTCCACATTTAAAGATGAATGTATCCAACTTTGTCCACTTTCTGGGAGTTATCTCAACTAGACACTTGATTAAAACTCTTTTTTTGCTCAAGAGAGGAAATTATTAAGAAATAAAAAATATCTGGAATCACTGGCAAATAGTGAGAATAAAATAAAAAAACTAAATAGTAAATATACGGAGAAATCAATCAATGTTAACACCAAGACATCCTCACCCCCCCGCTGCCCCGCAAAGCCCTCCTCCTGGTGTGCCTCAAAGTCCTCCTCCCGGAGCGCATCAAGGGTTTCCACCTGGTGGACACCAGAACAATCCTCCGGGGACACCGCAGCCCTTTGCACCGACTGGGGCAGGACCGGCCAATCTACCGCGTCTAACAGAACAAGATCAAGAACTCTTAAAACAATTACTCGGTAATGATGAACAGGCTCAAGCTTTAGGGGGAATGTTACAAAACTCACCGCCAGAAATTGCCGCTTTGGGTTATTTAATCTTACGAGTCTTTGAACGTAGTCAGTCCTAATTGGTCTGGTTCTTCGGTTGCTTGTCTGCTTACCAAAGAGCAGAAATGTCATAGTTGCCGAAGAACTTTTATACCGTTTTTTTGAGATACAACAATTTTGGCAATTCCTAATTTTTCCCTGATCACATAGTTATTTCCCTCTATAAGCCCTGGGAATTTACCTTTAGCACCTCTCAAAAAAACATTTTTAGATTCCATCCTACTCGGTCAATCCCTATCTACACAACCCCAGAGACTTAAGAGAGCGTTATCTTGATTTTCCCCGCCAGCTTAGGTCAGGATTCTGCCAGAGAAAATATAGTCAAACGAGGATAAAAATTTACCATGAACTCAGAACAAAAAATCAATACTCCCCAAAACGTCCCAGCACCAACACCATTTCCTAATCAGTCAGGAGTGATGCCCTCATTGCCGCCCACAGATGCCGGCCGGGGGGCGCCTCATAATCAAGGTGGAGTGAGTCCCTTCATGCCGCCCCCCTTGCCAGGAGATATCGAACCACCGCCCCATCCCCCCGACGGTACACCGTTGCCGAATGTCTGGATTTATGAAGGAGAAGCCTATGATCTCACGGAATTTATTGCCAAGCATCCGGGGGGACAATTTTTTATTGGACGTACCAAGAACAGAGATATAACCACGATTGTCAATATCTTTCATCCCAATCCTGAAAGAGTCAAAAAAGTCCTGCAAAAATATTCCCTTGGACAACAGGGAAGACCAGAGCATATTCATCCTAAATACAACGCTCCTGCCTTCTTATTTAAAGAGCATTTTAATGGTTGGCGGGATACTCCTCGCTATGATTTCCGCAACCCAGAACAATTGCTTAATAAGATTAAAGCCAGAGTTTACTCTCCAGAATTTAAACAGAAAGTGGAGCGCATGGATTTTCTGTTTAATGTTATCAGTATCTGTCTTTTTCTTATCTATTTTGTGGTGCAAGGGCTGTACTTAGAGGCCAGACAGTATATGCCGATTTACCTATTTGTGCCTCTCATCGCTATGCTAAGAATCGCCCTAGCAGGGGTAGGTCACTACCTAATTCATCGGCCACAAGTGGGATTAAACAAGGTATTTGCCAATATTTTTGATATTAACTACGTTCCCCTCGCTTTAGTAGTAACAGACGGTCATACTTTACTGCATCATCCCTTTACCCAAACCGATGTTGATATCAAAAAGAATGTTTTCACCTTCATGTTAGAATTGCCTCGTTTTTATCGAGTTCCAGTACATACATTCCATAAAATAGGCCATGTGGTTACGGGAATGTTTGTTCGCATTATGGAATTATGTATCCTCGCTTTTAAAGCAGGTGTTAAGAATATGTATGGCAGTTGGCAGCTGGGATTACCCCATTTTTTAGGTAGTTTTGGTATTCACTTATTACTATTAATCGAACTGGTTATCTTTTGTCTATACGGCCAATTTTGGGCTTGGTTAGCGCAGTTTTTCCTTACCCTCTGGATTAGCACTTTTATGATTGTGGCTAGTCATGATTTTGAAGCCGAAGAACCGCCAATAGATCCTATGGCACCACCTCAATGGGAAACCCAAGATTGGGCGGTTATGCAGATTAAAAATTCCTACGATTTGACTATGGTAGGTAATAAGTATATTGACTGTTTTCTCTCGGCGGGCTTGGCTCCCCACCGGGTGCATCACGTTCTTCCCCAACAAAAAAGTGGTTTTGCCAATATCATCAGTGAAGATATTGTCCGGGAAGAATCGGAAAAATTCGGAGTTGAATGGGCGGCACCTCAAAACTTCTTTTTTGACCGCCTACCAGGGCTAATTAAACACTATCTAGCTGTGCCATCCCGATTAGCCAAAGAGAAGGAGTTGGGATTATTGAAAGAACATTTTCACCCGCAAGCCTTAAGAACAACCCTAGACTATATTGTCAAAGGTTGGGCTGGTATTGGTTCAATTTGAGCCAACAAAAACCAGAAATTCTGTCGGAAAGTTTCGGGAAAATTATTGGGCATCTTACGGATATAATAAAGACCCAGACTTTTCCCTAGCTTTCCAGGCAATTGGTTGACAGAAACCCTCCCTATAATACCTAAACTGGTTCTGATATTTGCCATGCAATCTTCTCAGTTTTTACCTGTCATTGAAAGTCTCGCCACTGGCACTCCGGGCAATCTTGTCCAACAAACGGATGCCGCTAAATTTTTAGCTAACCTCAAAGGTCTAGAGAAGAATCAACATCGTATCGAAAAAATCTACGAACATACCCGGATTGACACTAGGCATCTAGCTATTAACTTATTAACTGAAGAAACTGTTAACTTTAGTCGAGAAGAGGGAACTATTGAACAACGAATGCAAATGTACGAAAAATATGGGCTTCCCCTAGCAGAAGATGTGGCGAGAAGAGTTATTTTAGCCGCATCGGAGCAACAGAAAAAGCATAATCCTTTGAGTACAGAAAAGATCGAGGATTCTATTGGTCTAATCGTATTCGTCACCAGTACAGGCTTTGTTGCCCCGGGTATAGATGCTCAATTAATTAAAAGTTTAGGACTTCGACGCAACATTGCTAGAGTGCCAGTTAATTTTATGGGTTGTGCAGCCGCAATGAATGGTTTACGAGTAGCCTGTGATCATGTAAGAGCCAACCCTGAGCATAAAGCTTTAGTAATTTGTTTAGAATTAAGTTCTATTAATGCCGTTTTTCAAGATGATTTAAATGACATTATCATTCATAGTATTTTTGGTGATGGTTGTGCGGCAGTAGTAATCGGAGCCTACGAACCAGAACAAATACAAGGTCGAGGAAAATTTATCATTCGGGATAATTTTAGTTATCTGGCTGAAAATACCGAAGACGGGATTACCTTAGGCATTAGAGACAATGGTATTACCTGTCTGCTGTCCCGTCAATTACCTGATTATATTGAGTCTGGTGTCGGTCGAATTATTACTAATTTTCTGAATAGTCATGAGATAACCAAGGAAGATATTGATTTATGGATGGTTCACCCTGGAGGGACAAAAATTATTGAAAAAGTGCAACTTTCCCTAGATTTAAATGATGAACAAGTGGCCGATAGTTGGGGAGTTCTCCGTCAATACGGCAACCTACTTAGTTGTGCGATTTTATTTGTAATGGAACGCATGATCTTAAGATTAGAACAAGGATGTGAGACGCAAGCTCTTAAACAAAATAACAGCGGAGTTACTCGTCAAAACGCCGCATCTTTGACAGGTTTGGCCTTCTCTTTTGCCCCAGGAGTTGGTATTGAAGGAATTCTCCTAGAAAAGATTTAACCCCACCCTTGAAAATCTATCACCGGACAGGAGGACAAAATTAATGGAATTTTTGAGATTTTTGCTGGCCATATCCTGGAAACATATCACTATTGCTATCGTAGCAGGTTTAGTTAGCGGTGTTGGCAACGCTCTTTTAATTTCTTTGATTAATCGAGAAGTCCATGAGGGTCATGCGGTCAATGCTCTACAATACTTTAGTATCTTGGCCATATTTATTATAGTGACCAGCATGATCTCGCAATTTATGCTGATTTTTCTCTCGCAGAATGCTATCTATGAACTGCGAGTGAAATTGAGTAAAAATATTTTGTCCTCTCCTTTAGAACATCTAGAGAGACTGAAAGAAAATCGTCTTTTGGTTAGTTTTACCGATGATGTTCATACCCTAACTCATGCAGTGGCATCCGTGCCGAATATCTGTGTGGATTTTGCTACAGTTGTCGGCTGTTTCGTTTACTTTGCTTGGCTATCTAATGCCCTTTTCGTCTTAACGATAGCTTCTACTGTTAGTGCCATCTGGTTTGTGCAAACGATCCTGAATAAAGCCGAACGTTTATTTTTTAAGTCGAGGGAAGAAGAAGACACCCTATTTAAGGATTTTAAAGCCTTGATGAGCGGCATCAAAGAACTCAAGCTCAATCAGTCCAAAAGGCAGGCTTTTATGGAGAAGGAATTGCAGAGTAGTGCTGTACGGCTTCGGCAACTAAATACCAAAGCGATGAAAAGATTTGCGATCGCTAACGGGTTTGGACAACTATCTCAGTTTCTCAGTTTGGGATTTATTCTGTTCATTCTACCTTTGTTTTTAGACATTCCTTTAACGATGTTGGCCGCCTATGTTTTAATTGGTACTTTCATCGCCTTGCCAATGCAGAATATGCTCAATCGCATTCCTGAATTAGTCCGGGGAAATATTGCCCTGCGAAAAATTGAAAGGATGAAATTATCTCTCTCCAGTCTCTCGGAAGCAGATACCCTAGTTTTATCCATCAGTCCCTCCTGTCAACTACAATTTCAAGCTGTCACCTATCTCTATCACCCAGAATTACCACCTTTCCCCCCCGAAGGTTCTCCCGAAGGCCATCCACCTTTCCCCCCCGAAGGTTCTCCCGAAGGCCATCCACCTTTCCCCCCCGAAGGTTCTCCCGAAGGCCATCCACCTTTCCCCCCCGAAGGTTCTCCCGAAGGCCATCCACCCTTTCCTCATAATGGTCTTTCTCAAGGTTTTGCCAATAGTTTACCAGCACTAGCACCAGAATCCCCCTCCTCCGAGAAGAAACCAATTCCCTTTCCATCCCATCCCCCCTATTCTCAAAAAGGCAACCCACCACCACCGCCAAGGACAGATGAAAAAGGATTTCTGCTCGGACCAATTAGCTTTTCTTGGCAACCAGGGGAACTGATCTTTATTATTGGCGGCAATGGCAGCGGCAAGTCAACTTTAGCTAAACTAATTACAGGACTATACCCACCCCTATCGGGAGCAATTTACCTCAATGGTAAACGTATTACCCAAGATAATGTGGAGTGGTATCGTCAACATTTCTCGGCAATTTTCTATGATTTTTACTTATTCGATAGTTTTCTCGGTTTTGATCGCCCCAATCTCGATCAAGAGGTAGAAAATTATCTGATGCAACTGCAATTAGCCCATAAAGTCACGGTCAAAAATGGAGTTTTATCCACCACAGAACTATCTCAAGGACAAAGGAAACGACTGGCTTTATTAACAGCCTATTTAGAGGATCGTCCTATCTATGTGTTTGATGAATGGGCCGCCGACCAAGAACCCCGTTTTAGGGAACTATTCTATAAACAGATACTGCTACAACTGAAAGAAAGAGGAAAAATAGTTATTGTTATTAGCCATGATGAGCGCTATTTTCATCTAGCCGATCATATTATTAAGCTCGATTATGGTGCTGTGGAATCGGAACAGACTGTTCAACAATCAGGTTCTCTCTAAATTAACCCACCAGTTTCTTACTCACTATGTCAGATAGTTCCTCCTTCCAAAAACTTAACAAACAGCCCGCAATTAGCTGGGCATTGGGATTACTAGCTTTATTTTTAGCCATTGGTGGTATTGTTCTCGCCTATCGTCAGTTTGGGCATACCCCCCACCGGGATAGTTCCCGTCCGCTGCCTGTAGCCGTGGAACAGACGGATTTAACGATCATCGTTTCCGCTAATGGCACTGTGGAACCGGAAAAAGTGGTTAATGTTAGCCCTAAAACAGCAGGAATTTTGAAGGAACTGCTAGTAGATGAGGGTTATACTGTCAAAAAAGGACAGATAATTGCTAAAATGGACGATTCTGATTGGCAGGGTCAATTATTAGAATCCCAGGGCAAACTAGCGGCAGCCCAAGCTAATCTCCGCAAACTAATCGCCGGTAATCGTCCCCAAGAAATCGCTCAGGCCCAAGCGAAACTGGAACAACTAGAAGCCAACCTACAAAAGCTGATGGCCGGTAATCGTTCTCAGGAAATTGCCCAAGAAAAAGCTCGTTTAGAAGGTTTAAAAGCCATTTTCCAAAAATCTGATGATGAATATCGTCGCAATCAGCTACTTTTCAACGAAGGAGCCATATCTCAACAGACTTTAAACGAAAAACTGGCAACTAGGGATAGCGCCCAGGCTGCCGTGATTGAATCCCAAGAAAAGCTA
The DNA here is from genome assembly GCF_000981785.2 of Microcystis aeruginosa NIES-2549. NCBI lineage: Bacteria > Bacillati > Cyanobacteriota > Cyanophyceae > Chroococcales > Microcystaceae > Microcystis > Microcystis aeruginosa. The sequence continues at coordinate 3,985,996 of NZ_CP011304.1, forward strand.
TCTCTCCTTAAAGAAGGAACTCGCTCGGAAGAAATTGCTCAAGCAAAGGCGGAAGTGAGAAATCAACAACAGGTCTTAGACCTTCTCCAAGCAGGAACAAGACAGGAGGAAATCGATCAAGCACGGGCGGAGGTGACTACTGCTCAGGGTTCTCTACAAAATGTCAAAACTCAGATTGAGGATACCATCATCAAAGCACCCTTTGACGGGGTGGTTACTTTTGTCTACGCTGAACCGGGGGCCTTTGTCGCTCCTACTACGACCGGCAGTTCCGTATCTTCGGCCACTTCTTCCTCGATTTTATCCCTGGTTTCACAAAATGAAGTGGTCAGCAATGTAGCAGAAAAAAACATTGATAAGATCCGGGTTGGGCAAAAGGTGACGATTACAGCCGATGCTTATCCCGATAAAATCTTCCATGGACGAGTCTCTCTGATTGCCACCCAGGCAACGGTAGAACAAAATGTCACCAGTTTTGAAGTGAAAGTGACCCTAGAAGAAAAGGCGGCCAGGGAATTAAAGGCGGGAATGAATGTTTCTACCGATTTCCAAGTCGGCCAACTGAAAAACGCTTTAACCGTGCCAACTATTGCCGTTACCCGTCAGAACGAGCAAACTGGTGTTTTTGTTGGCGCACCTAACCAACCACCCCGATTTGTCCCCATTACCACTGGCGTTACTATCGGCAATCGTACCGAAGTTAAAAGCGGACTCGATGGCTCCGAACATATCTTAATTAATCCACCCTCGGACACCCGACCAAGGCAAGGTTTTTCTTGGCAAAGTCTCTTTGGTGGTGGGGGGAACGAACCTGCTGCCGGTGGCCCTCCCCCCGGGGCCCCACCACAGGGAGCCTCACCCCCCCCAAGTGGGCCGCTCTAATCATTCCTATTGTCAACCTTGGCAGATGTTTTCAGCGGAAGGATTGACGTTGTATGATCAGTAGGCTTGTTGACAATCCCCGAAGCGCTCAGGCGAGGGATTCTTGAAGCTCATCACCGCGCTTTCTGGTTTCCCCTACTCACGTCTTACACGATTATGTCCTATCCGAACCTACTAGAATATCACTTGTTATCTAGTTGTCCACTTGTGGATAGCTCTCCAAGCGTTTTGGTCTTTCAACCAAGATTCGGGTATGCCCTACCCTATCTGCCTTACGGCAAAATGTTTTTAGTTTATTTCAGTCTTGGAAAAGACTTACTCCCCTGTTTTAAGAGTTTTCGGGTGGCTCTTGTCTTCTTTTTTCTCCTCAAAAGTGCCGTACTATTGCAACGGGATTTCCACGATGTGAGCGGCATTTCAACCTGTTGACTCTTGGATTTTAACACAACTGTTTAGAGTTGTGCTTCGTGTCACTGAGCCTTGACATTGAGCCTGTCGAAATGTGTCGAAATGTGTCGAAATGTGGACACTGAGCCTGTCGAAGTGCTGTTCTATATTGGTCGGCTTTTCATCTCCGAGGTAAAACCGAGGGTTTCTCCAAGCCGACATTTAAGGTAAATGCAATACAGATCACAGTCTATTGTTTGATGGATATCCCCTCTCTACTCCACAGGGCAGAAAAGGCCCTACTCCCCATCTTTTCGGAAATTGACGCACAGGTCAAGGAAAATCTCCGTCAAGTCCTCGCTGCTTTCCGTGCAAACCGCGTCGGGGTGCATCATTTT